>NZ_JBHUBB010000005.1:0-320703 GCF_042789485.1 Streptomyces sp. NPDC056835 | reverse complement strand
GTGCGTGTCCGGACGTAAAGCGTCGCAGCACGCGCGAAGCGCGGTGAGGAAAGCAGTCCGGACACGCACCTCCGGAGGCCCCGGCCCCCGGCCGACGACGACGCGACCGCAACCCGCACCCCCGCCGGACGGCGCACCCCCGCCGCACGGCACTACCCGCCCAGCTCCCCATGCCGCGCCGACAGCCCCGCCGCCCCCCTCCCCGTCAACCCCCCGAACACCCGCAGCCGCGAAATCCCCCCATCCGGGAAAATGTCCAACCGCACATCCGTCGCCACCACCGCCGCGTCCAGCACGAACCGGTGGTTCGTATCCGGCTGCAGCCTCGTCCGGGCCAGAATCTCCGTCCACGCCCCCGTCTCCCCGTCCCGTACCGACACCGTCGCCCACCCCGCCGCGTTGCCCTTCAGATACGCCGTGTCGATCTCGACCGCGCGGATCTCGGCCTGCGCCACCAGCCGGTAGCGGATCCAGTCGTTGCCCTTGTCCCGGCGGCGCCGGGTCTCCCAGCCGTCGTCCATCTTGTGGGAGCGGCCCGGCTGGATGGTGTTCGTGGCGGGCGAGTAGAAGCGGTCGGAGGCGTCCTCCACCCGGCCGCCGTTCTCCAGCGCGACGAGGTCGAACGTACCGAGGACGCCGAGCCACGCCGGGTCGGGCGCGACCTCGCCGTACACGCGGAGACGGGCGATCCCGCCGTCGGGGTGCTGGTTCACCCGCAGATGGGTGAAGCGCTGTTCCACATCGACCGCGAAGCCGTTCGCGGCGTGGCCGCCGATGGCCGTACGGGGCACCAGGACCGTCCACTTCACGCCGTCGTCGAGCAGTTCCTCCGGAGACGGGGAGCCCGGCAGCGAGGTGCCCTCCACCGAGACCGCCCGCGGGTAGTTGCCGCGGAAGTGGGCGGTGTCGACGACGATCCCCCGGATCACCCCGGGCGCGCCGAGCCTGACCAGTGCCCAGTCGTGGTCCTCGTCGGTGGGGTGCGGCCGGTCGGCGCCGGAGCCGCGGCGGCGGCGGGTCTCCCAGCCATCCATGATCTTGCCCTTGTGGCCGAAGCGCTCCGGGTCGAACTCCGCCGCTCCGGGCTTGAGCAGGTTCTCGCGGTCGGCGAAGAACTCGTCGTTGGCGGCGATGACCCCGGCCCCGAGCCGGCGGTCGGCGAGATCGGCGAGGTGGGCGAAGGCGAAATCGGTGGTGCGGTAGTCGGCGTACGGGTCACCGCCGGCGTACGGGCGGGCGTCACCTGTGAACAGGGCTTCGGGCACGGTCAGTTGTTCCTTTCGAGCAGTCGGCCGGTGGGCTCCGTGAGCGCGCCGTCGTGGATGATCCGGGTACCGCGCAGCCAGGTCGATCCGACGACGCCGTACAGCGTCCTGCCCGCGTACGCCGTCACCTGATTGCGGTGGTGGAGGCGGGCCGGGTCGACGGTGAAGGTCTCGTCGGGCGCGAGGACCGCGAAGTCGGCGTCGCGGCCCGCTTCGATGGCGCCCTTGCGGCTCAGCCCGGCGAGCGCGGCAGGGGCCGAGGACATCCAGCGGGCGACATCCTCCAGCGGCCGGCCGCGTCGGCGGGCCTCGGTCCAGATCGCGGGCAGGCCCAGTTGGAGCGAGGAGATTCCGCCCCAGGCGGTGGCGAAGTCGGGGGTCTTGAGATCGGTGGTGCAGGGCGAGTGGTCGGAGACGACGCAGTCGATGGTGCCGTCGATGAGGCCCTGCCAGAGCGCGTCCTGGTTCGCGGCCTCACGGATCGGCGGGCAGCACTTGAACTCCGTCGCTCCGTCCGGGACTTCCTCGGCGGTGAGGGTCAGGAAGTGCGGACACGACTCGACGGTGATCCGCACGCCGTCCCGCTTGGCCTCGGCGATCAGCGGCAGCGCGTCGGACGACGACAGATGCAGTACGTGGACCCGGGCGTCGAGCCGCCGGGCCTGCGCGATCAGGCTCGTGATCGCGGTGTTCTCGGCGTCGCGCGGCCGGGACGCCAGGAAATCGGCGTAGGCGGGGCCGCTCGGCAGGGGCGCGGCCGCCAGTTCGCGCGGGTCCTCGGCGTGCACGATCAGCAGTGCGCCGAAGCCGGCGATCTCGGCGAGCGAGCGTCCCAGCTGTTCCTGGTCCAGCTCGGGGAATTCGTCGACCCCGGAGGGCGACAGGAAGCTCTTGAAGCCGAAGACCCCGGCGTCGTGCAGCGGGCGCAGATCCTGGATGTTGTCCGGGACGGCGCCGCCCCAGAAGCCGACGTCGACATGGGCCTTGCCGCGGGCCACCTCGCGTTTGGTGCGCAGATGGGCGGCTGTGGTGGTGGGCGGCAGGGAGTTCAGCGGCATGTCGAGGAGTGTGGTGATCCCGCCGGCCGCCGCCGCGCTGGTGGCGGTCCAGAAGCCTTCCCACTCGGCGCGTCCGGGGTCGTTCACATGGACGTGGGTGTCGACGAGGCCGGGGAGTACGGCGTCGTCCCCGACGTCCTCCAGCCGGGCGCCGGGCGGCACCTGCGCGTCGTACGGCAGGACGGCCGTGATCGTTCCGTCGGCGACCGCGATCGAGGCCGCCCGCGTCCCCTCCGGGGTGATGACGCGCGTCGAGCGCAGTACCAGGCTCACATCGGACACCGGTGCCCCTCACTGAGCGAGATTCAACGAACTGTTGAAGGAGTCTTCACTCCTGATCCTGGCCAGTCAAGACCGGACCGCGCCTGATTGTTTCCACAGAGTGAAACCTTGATTTCGCCAGACAGAATGAATGAATCGCATACAATTGACCGCGGGCACCGGACAGAAACGTCCTGACCGGCAGATACGCTCCACGATTGATCAGGTACCCGGTCGCACGGCCCGGTAGGCTGCTTGCCTGCCCCGCCCGCCCCGAAAGGACCGTTGACGTGCCGTCGTCCAGCGCCAGCACCACCGACGCCACCAAATCCGCCCCCGCCAGCGGCGGCGTCCAGTCCCTTGAGCGCGCCTTCGATCTGCTCGAACGAATGGCGGACGCGGGCGGCGAGGTCGGGCTCAGCGAGCTCTCGGCGAGCAGCGGGCTGCCGTTGCCGACCATCCACCGGCTGATGCGCACGCTGGTGGCCTGCGGCTATGTACGCCAGCAGACCAATCGCCGGTACGCGCTCGGCCCCCGGCTGATCCGGCTCGGCGAGTCGGCGTCGCGGCTGCTCGGCACCTGGGCGAGACCTTATCTGGCCCGGCTGGTCGAGGAGACCGGCGAGACGGCGAACATGGCGCTGCTCGACGGCGACGAGGTCGTGTATGTCGCGCAGGTCCCCTCGAAGCACTCGATGCGGATGTTCACCGAGGTCGGCCGACGGGTGCTGCCGCACTCCACGGGCGTGGGCAAGGCGCTGCTCGCGCACACCTCGTCGGAGGAGGTCCGCGCCCTGCTGTCCCGTACGGGGATGCCGGCCGCCACCGAGAAGACGATCACGACACCCGACGGCTTCCTGGACGCCCTGGAACTGGTACGCCGGGCGGGGTACGCGGTCGACGACAACGAGCAGGAGATCGGCGTCCGCTGCCTGGCCGTTCCGGTCCCCAACTCCCCCACCGCCGCGGCCATCTCCATCTCGGGTCCGGCGGGCCGGGTGACGGAGGAGGCCACGGAACGGATCGTCCCGGTGCTCCAGGAGGTCGCGCGCGATCTCTCCGAGGCGCTGGCGAACACGGCACAGGCGCAGTCGCACGCCTGAGCCTCCGGATGGGCCCGTCAGGGGCGGCGGGGCGCGTCCCCGAAGAGGTCGACCGCGGCCCGTACGCCCATCAGCGCCTGGCCCAGCGCGCTGACCGAACCGATCGAGCCCACGATCAGCAGCAGCGAACGGCGGATACGGGATGCCTCGGGGGCGCCGCTCGCCACCATCGCGGCAAGGGCGGCCAGCTCGTCCTCCGCGATGGCACGGTCCCTGAACTCGGCCTGATACGCGGCCAGTTCACGCCTGAGCCGGGACACTGCGGCACGCAACTCGGCGACCCTCGGGTCCTCGCCCTTCTCTGCCACCGGCGCCTGCCCCACGCTCCGCAACAAAGCCGCCCCCTTGCCCCTCGCCCGCACACACCGTTGTGCCGGGCACGTTCCCGTACCGGTCGATGCCAGAAGGCCGACTCCTCGGACGGTGGTCAAGCGCCAAGGTTCGCGGGCAAGTTAACGCCATTACGCGTGGTTACCACAACCGCCCTCTCCTGACCTGTGCTCATGCGTGTCGAACCGGCTGTGAGGCCGCGACCACGGGGTGGTGCGAACACACTGAACCGCCGGCTCAGTGACTCAGAGCCTCCGCCACCCGAGTACCGGCGTCCGCGGCGAAGCGGCGCAGGACGCTCACATAGCTGTTCAGGAACTCCTCGGCCCACTCCGCGCGGTACTCCCCTTCGTCCGTCCGCAGCTCGATCAGCGCACGGTCACCACTGTCACGGATGTGCATCCGCATCCCGCCCCGGGGCACCTCGTCGCGAGCGATGCGTGTGGTCGTCACGGTCAGTCCGTCGGCCGTGAGCTTCCAGGAGGAACCGCCCGAGGCGACATCGAAGTTCACATACCTCGGCCCGTGGCCCGTCGCGGAGAAGTAGCGGATCCCGTAGTTGTCCGGGTCGAGTTCCCTGACCATCAGGGCGTGTGGCAACTCCTGGTGCCGGAGGGCCCCGAATACCGTGCGGCTCTCGCTCTGGGCCACGTCCGCGAGCGAGTCCTCGCCCGAGAACCGGGTGCGCAGCACGCAGGGCGTGGCGAAGTAGCCGACGGCGCGCCGCAGGTCACGGTGGGTCCGGTTGGACAGCGAGCCCATGATCGCGACATCGGATGCCCCCTCGTCGTTCTCGCCGAGTGCGAGCCGCCGGTGCCGCACAGTGATCTTGAGGGCAGCAGCGCACACCGCGGTCAGCGTCACGCGTTGCCGGCGGACGGCGTGCATCAGCTCCGCGTGCTGGGGTGGGTCCATGGTGAACCGGTGTATCCGTAGTCTGCGTTCCGCGCCG
Source organism: Streptomyces sp. NPDC056835 (assembly GCF_042789485.1). Taxonomy (NCBI): domain Bacteria; kingdom Bacillati; phylum Actinomycetota; class Actinomycetes; order Kitasatosporales; family Streptomycetaceae; genus Streptomyces; species Streptomyces sp. NPDC056835. The sequence continues at coordinate 315,734 of NZ_JBHUBB010000005.1, read as the reverse complement.
TCCTGGACTCCGGGGTCGCGGAGCCTCGACAGGGGAACAGCGGATACCCCGTCCAGCTTCCGGCGCCAGTAGCTCAGCAGCCTTTCGCGTTCCCGGCCGTCCAGGAAGCGGCGCTGGGAGTACGCGAAATCGAGGAACTGGAAGGGCAGCCCGGGCAGCCCGGGGCCGCGGTCGGCGCTGCCTCTCGCCTCGTAGAGGGCGAACAGGTCCTCGGCGAGGATCTGGCACGACTCCCCGTCCGCGATGACATGGTCCAGGACGAAGCCCACGAGGTGGTGAGCGGGCGCGACACGGATACAGCGCACCCGCAGCAGCGGGCCGGTGGCCAGGTCGAAGGGGACGGCCGCGGTTTCGGCGACAAGCTTCTTCGCGGCCTCCAGAGGCGCTTCCGCCTCGACGCCCTCCACGGACAGGACCGCGAAGTCCACTTCGTCCGCCGGACGCAGGGCGATGTCGTTGGCACCCTCGGGGAAGACGATCCGCACGCTCTCGTGGCGCAGTTGCAGATCGGCCAGGGACGCTTCCAGCCGACCGGTGTCGAGTTCCCCCTCGACGGAGCAGGCGAAGACCAGCACATTGCTCTGCTGGCTCACCTTGCGGCCGTGGACCAGGCGTTCTTCCTGCGTGAACGACGCGCTCTGGGCCTGCGCGCGGTCGGCTTCGTACAGCTTCATTCGGAACACAGCGAGACCTCACTGCCGGAAAGGGCTGCCGCGAGGTCCCTCGGACCTTCGGCGGCACTGAGCAGTGCGCGGTGCATCTTCTCCAGCAGGCGGGGGGAGAACGCGTCGGAGCGCCAGTCCTCGTAGCGCACCCCAAAGCCCAGGTCGCACCACAACTGGGCGTTGTGGCCCTCGTGTTCGCCCGATGGCTCCAGCAGTACGAGGGGGGTGGCCGACCACAGCGAGTCCAGCAGGGTGCCGCCGCCGGGCTTGCTCACCATGGCGCGTACCGCACGTGCCAGATCGAATGACGAGTGATGCGTACGGCCCCGTGTGTAGCTGACGTCGGCCGGTGACCGGCCCGGCAGCAGATGACCGAGCGGTGGGTATCCGTCGTCCAGCCACGGGTGCCACGCGGGGTTCAGTACGAAGTGGCGGGTCCGTCCGGGCGCGGGGCCGGTCTCCTCGACGGCGTGAACGACGAGGTCGATGTCATGCCCCGCGTCGACGAGGTCGGCGGCCCGGTCACGGTAGGTCCCCATGCCCCACCCGCCTCCGTGCACCAGAAGGCGCGGTTCACGCCGGTCCCACTGAATCGGTGGCTCCCGGGTGACCGGGATCGTCCAGGGCAGCGCGGTGCCCGCCCGTGAGGCGAGCCAGATCTCCTCGGTACCCGGGAGCGCGGGCCCGGCTTTACGGAAGGACGGCGAGGCGACCGAGTCCACATGACAGACGATCACGCGCGGCGCCCGGCCCGTGCGTTCCATGAAGCGCCGGACCAGGCTCAGCCAGAAACCGGAGAACACGACTACGGTGTGCACTCCGCACTCCTCCCAGTGCCGTACCAACTCGTCCTGTACGTCGGCGGAGATGGCGGCCACCGGATCGGAGGCGATGCGCTGCCCCACCCGCGCGACGCGGAAATCCCGGTGGAACACGTCACGTGAGGCGGACACCGCCGCGAGCCGGTCGGGGGGCAGTAGCCGCTCCAGCACCTCGACCCTGACAGGGACGTCCCGCTCCCGCAGCCGTGACGCGAGCAGCAGGCCCGGTACGTGCACCCCCAGGGCGACGCCCGACGTGAGGACCGCGATCACCGGTCACCGCCGCGCGATCCCGATTCCACGTCCTCCAGGGCCGAGAGGAGTTGGGGGCCCACATGTCTCCACGTCCACGCCCGGTCGGCGGCCGCCGACTGCCGGGGCTCCACCTCCACCAGCATGATCAGGTACAGGTAGGTCCGGTAGAGCGCGAGGCGAAGACGCAGCGAGTCGTCGAACACGGCCGTTCCGCCCGCGCTCGCGTAGCCGGTCAGGAAGTCCTTGTCGTTCTCGATGTTCTCGAAGAGCGCCAGTGAGACGAAGTCGGCCGCCGAGTCGCCCCAGAACATCCGTTCGCCGTCGACCACGCCGCTGAGCCGATGGGCGCCGGGCGGGCCGGCCAGCAGCAGATTGCCCTGCCACAGGTCGAAGTGGACCAGCGCGGGCCGCGTGACCTCGTCCAGTACACCGGACGCGCCGGCGAGCACATCCCGGATCTCGGCGGTGGGGCGGGGCAGTCGGGCCGCGTACCGCTCCGCGTCGTCGAGGACGGCGTCGGTCATCGCGGTGAACGCCTCCCGCCAGGTGGAGGTCAAGGGCCCCAGCGGCTGCCCGGGATAGCCGAATCCCGGTCCGGTAACCGCGTGCAGGCCTGCCACCACCCGCCCCAACTCCTCCCGTAGCCGGGGCCGTTCGCCCTCCTCCAGGGAGTCGGCGACCTCGTGCCAGGGAGTCCCCGGGCATGCCGTCATTATCAGGAAGGGGCCGGCGCCGGCGGCCGCGTCGGTCTCGCTGAACACGACCCGGGGCACGATTCCGGCAGGCGGGGCCGTCGCCGCGGACCGGTAGAAGGTGATCTCGCCGCTCAGCAGGGCGCGTTCATAGGCCAGACCGGCCGCGGTACGGGGCGGGATCTTGAGCACCCAGTCGCGGTCCCGGTCGAGAGCGATACGGACGACCGTGTTGTACGTGCCGCCGGTAAGCGGCGTGTACCTGGCCGTCTCCCTCCCCTGTACGTCGGCCTCCCTCAGGACGGCATCGGCTACCGCGGCCGTCTCTTCGTACGACATGCTCAACTTCGCTCCTGTGCGACGGGATCGGATGTACGTTGTCGTGCTGCCGCGTGGATCTGAGCCATGAGTGCGATGCGCGGTTCAGCGGCGCCGAGTTCGGCGCCCCAGTGTTCGCCCTCCCCTCGCAGCAGTGCGCGGACGCGTGCGAACTGCTGCTCGTAGTAGGACACCGCGGGGGTTCTGGTGATCTTCTTGCTGCCGTCGGGGGCGATGAGCGTGATGTTCAGGGGAACGGCTCCGGCGATGGGGAGCAGGACACCTCGCACCCGGACGGTGCCTTCGCTGAACTCGTACACGTGCTCGGCGACGCGGGTCGTGTCGAAGGAGCACTCCAGGCCGGCGCGCCGGCCGGTGGGCAGGAGGAGGGATGCGGAGAAGCGCCGGTCCACTCCCCCGGCGCCGTCGAAGTCGGAGTGTCCCGTCCCCCGTGCGCCCGTGATGCCCACCGTGTCCTGGAGGGCCTGGAGCCAGTAGCCGGCGGTGTCGTAGAAGCATCCGCCACCGAGGTCGGGCCGCCAGCGGTAGCCCTGCCCCGGCTCCACGGCGAAGGCGAAACGACTGCGTACGCCGACGAGTTCACCGAAGGTCCCGGCCCGCAGCCAGTGGCGTATCCGGCGGTGCCACGGGTGGCCGAGCGTGGGCAACGCCTCCAGTACGTGGCCGCCCCCGTGCCGCCGCGCCGCGGTGATCGCCGAGTGCTCCTGCCTGGTCAGACACAACGGCTTCTCGACAACGACATGCTTGCCCTCCCGCGCCGCGCGTTCCGCCCATCGTGCGTGCGCCGCGGTGTGCAGCGAGATGTAGACCAGGTCGACCGCGGGATCGGTGATCAGGTCCTCGTAGCCGGTGTGGACACGGGGGATCGCGTGACGGCGGGCGTAGTCCTCGGCCCGGTCGGGGTCGGATGCGGCGACGGCCCGTACCGTGACATCGTCGTGGTTCCGGCTGGGGCGGATCATGGTGCGCTCGGCTATCCCGGTCGCCCCGATCAGTCCGATGCCCAGGCTCATTCCGCAACGCCTCCTCGCTTCACATGGACCCCCGCCCGCGCGGCACAGGCCCGGGTGCGTGCCTGGAACAGCGGGAACTGCTCCGGGGCGCAGAAGGCGGCGCAGAACAGGCGTCCCGGCGTGGTACGGAGCGACCCGCCGACGAGTGGCAGCACCCCTGGCCCGGCTCCTTCCCGGTAGAGCAGTCCGTCCTCGGAGAGTGCGCGCAGCAGCTCGTCGACGCCCGTTCCCGGTTCCACGGAGACATCGCTCTGCCACAGATGGGCGCTCAGCCCGTGACACGCCGCCCGCTGGTCCAGATGAAGGCTGAGCAGACCCAGCGAGCTTCGGGCGTTGACCTCCAGGAGCGGAACCCATCCGTCGCTCTCCGTCAGCATCGAGTCGACGCCGACGGGGCCGAAGTAGCCCTCCGCCGCCAGGGCCTTGGCGACTTCGTCAAGGACCGCGGTGTATTCCCCGCGCTCCGCGGTCCGCGTCACACCGGGCGTGGGCGGGCCCGAGGCGTGGTGCCGGTAGCCGTCGTTCGTCATGTTCCGCAGGCCGAGGTAGTCCCAGGAGCCGTCGCGTTCGAGCCTGAGGTGGCCGGAGAAATCCGCGCGCCGGGCATAACGTGGCTGCACCACGAACTCGACCCGCAGTCCGCGCTCCGCCTGGCGCCTGACGTGTCTGACCAGCCGGGCACACGCCCGGGGCGTGGCGACCTCCACAGCACCCTGGCCGGAGACCCCGTACGTGTCCTTGACCAGGGCGGCGCCGTCTCCCACGGCCAGTGTGCGCGTGACCGCGGCCTCCAGCTCCGCCGCGGAGCGCACGGTGTGCCCCGCCCCGGGGAGCCCGAGGCGATGCGCCAGCGCCGTCGACCACGCCTTGCCGTTGATCCGGGCCACCGTCTGCGCGGACGGCACCGGGGAAGGCTTCCCCATACCGGCCAGCAGCCGCTGCGTGGCGGGCAGCACCGCGAAGGGGAGGGCCCGCTCATGTCGGGTCATGGCCCGCACCAGCTCCTGGTCCCGCACCATCAGCTCCTCGACGGCGGGCTCGTCCACGGACGCCGCCGCGTCGCCGTCCGCCACGAACGGGGACAGGCGGCGGTGCTCGAAGTCGAACCCCGCCGCCGCGAGCGCTTCCCGGTGCCGCGGGGTGAGCCCGCCCCGTGTGACGAGCAGGTCACCCGGCGAGGTGAAACCGAAAAGCATCTCATCCATACTACCGACGACACGGTCCGGCCCCCGCGATGCCAGCCGGGGCAGCTCCGCCAGGTCACGAGGGCGCCAGTGGCTTTCCGCCCCGAACGTACCGAAGTGGACGGCAGTGGTCACTTCCGCAATTCCTGAGGCCGATTTCCCTGAGCGTCGTGCAGGAGTGGCTGAACGATCTCACTGCTGAATTGCCTGACCGAGCACAGATGCTGAAGGCTGAGGTTCTCGTACTCCAACTCGACATCGAACTCCTCCTCGACGCGCAGTAAGAATTCGATGGCCTGTAGCGAGTCGAGCCCCAGTTCTTCCACCATGTCCGCGTCCGTCGATATCTCGTGTTCCTCAAGCTTTCCTTTGAAGATATCGGCGAGAACCTTCTTGACACGTATCTCGACGTCGCTCTCCGGAACCATGACTCATACTCCGTTCAGATAGAGAAGGATGCACTTCGAGCAGACCGGCATCATCCCGGTCTCGGCGAGGATCGAACGGACCCGCCGGAATTTTTCGCTCTGCCAGAGATCGGTCACAGGGGTGTCATAGAGATTCCCCACCACGAACTCAGGAAAGAACTTGCAGGAGCTGACATTCCCATCGGCATGGACCTCCATGCGATTGGTGACGGCCAGGCAGCGCTTGCGCCGCTGGGCCGGCTGCGAGGTGCCCCGGATGAAGGAGGCGACCTCGTCCTCCTCCAGCTGCGGCTGGTAGCGGACCCGTGCTCCCCACACCCTCCCCGCGAGCCTGTCCATCGAATCCCGTAACACCGGAATCAGCTCTTCCGGCAGTCGGTAGGTGTATGAGTGCCAGGTCGGCTGCGCCGTTCCGGTGTCGGGTTCCAGCCAGGCGAAGTGTTCGCGGTAGACCTCGTCCATGGAGTGCGCCACCTCCGGGCTGATGTACCAGGGGAACTGGAAGTAGACGGTGTTGACACCTATTTCCTCGGCCCACTCCATGAACTCGTACATGCGGTGCACGGTGGCTTCGGACACCATGCAGGAGACGGACACCTCGCCCTGGAACTCTCCTTTCCGCTTCAGGTCGAGCATCGCCCGGATATTGCGCACGGTGCGCTCAAAGGTTCCTTTGCCCCGGAGCAGTTCGTGGTCCGCTCCCAGCCCGTCCAGGCTGACGAGGAGGTTCAGATGGCGGCCGATCCTCAGCAGGTCGTCCATCTTGCGCTCGAACAGGAGGCCGTTGGTGCACATGTTGACTGTCCTGGGATACCGCTCGATGAGCCGGGAGACCTCATCGAAGCCTCGGTGCATCAACGGTTCACCGCCCCAGAGGAACAGTTTTCCCCTGACCTTCGCCGTTGCCGAGAGAACGTCCTCGATCACGCTCATGTCGAGTTCCGTCCGCTGCTTGGCAACATCCCAGTCGCGGAAGAATCCCTGGTCGTTCCACTGGTAGCAGTGGGTGCAGCGCAGGTTGCAGCGGTAGGTGAGCTGGAGGCTGATCTCGCGCGGTACCTCCGAGGCGTACGTGTTGTCGGTGCGGAGCCGGGCCCGCGACTTGGACCGGATCGACACAGTGTGCTTGATGTCTGCGAACTCTTTGTCGGTGAGCTTGCGACTCGTCTGCGGATACACGGAACCCCTAAGGTCGACGGGAATCAACGGCTGGTTCGGTGACGTGCGCGGTCCGTTCGGCTTCCACGGGTCGGCGCAGGCGGACAACAGCGGGCACGAGCAGGAGGGCCACACACCCCACCAGGAGAAACCCGGCGGAGCTCAGGAGCACGGCCGAGGCGCCGATCCCCGCCGCGACGGGACCCGCCAGGGCCCGCCCCGCGGGCACCAGACCGATCGAGCCGATGACGTCGTAGGCATGGATGCGGCTGAGCGCCTGCGGCGGGGAGTGCGATTGGACGGTGGTCGCCCACATCACGGCCCAGAAGGCGTTGGCCGCACCGCCCATGACGAAGAGCAGGGCGAGCAGGAGCAGAGGGGCCCGGCAGGCGATTCCCACCGGCAGTGGCACGAAAGCCATCAGGCTCAGCACACCGACCGCCAGAGGCCTTGCCGGCTTGAACCACAGGGCGAGCATTCCGCCGGCCACGGCCCCGAGGCTGAAAGCGGAGATCAGCAAACCATAGGTCGTCGCCCCGAATCTCTCAATGAGCAGAACTGCTTTCAGCACATCAAAGGGGCCGAAGACGAGGAGTCCCAACAGTGTGAAGGTTCCCACGGTCGACCACAGCCAGGGGCGTGCCGAGAACTCATGCCAGCCGACCGCGAGTTCGCGTCCGATCCTGGGCCGGCCGACCGGCTTCCGGACCGCCCCGAGGCGGATGCGCCACAACAGCAGGGCGCTGGCCGCGAACGAGAGCGCGTCGAGCGCGATGACGGCCGAAGCGGAGGTGACCATGATGACAAGACCGGCCCCCGCGGGCGCCGCCAGGGATACGACGGACTCCGCTGTCCGCACCGCGGCATTGGCCGCCTGGGTATCACCATCGACAATCTGATTCAGTAAATTCCCCGCCCCGGGCTGGAAGAAGGCCTGGGCCGCTCCGGTGCACAGGGAGATCACAAGGATCTGCCACAGCGCCGGCGTGCCGGTGAGGAACAACAGCGCGAGGACCGCCTGCAGCACGAATCGCGATACATCCGCGATCACCATCGGGGGGCGGGGCTGGAAGTGATCGAGCAGAACTCCCCCGACGAGCATCAGCGCCACGACGGGGACCATCGAGGCACCCAGGACAAAGCCCACGGCCGACACCCCGAAGCCCTGATCGATCATGACCGCGGTGAGTCCGATGGGGAAGATGGCGTCACCGGCTCGGGACAGCGATCGCGCGAGGATGAACCGTCTCAGATTCGGACCGCCGTGCAGCACCTTCTCCATCCGTCGACTCCCCCGACCGCACTGACCGAGCCGACCGATCGAGGCCCCTCCGCCCTCGACACGTCGACAAGACTGGCTCTACGTGGAGATTTGCCGTGCACTGGCATATGCGCGTTGAAAAGTGAAGCGCACCTCCGACTGAGTGTCAATGGCACCCAACTTCCTTCAAAAACAGCCGTGTTGGCATCCACACCCGAGCCGTCGGTGACCGAATCGGCTCTACGTGCCGGGGGAGCTGTCCGTCCGCGTCTTCACAGCACCTGCCATAAAGAAGTCCAGGACACCTCCGGAAAGGGAACTCGACCGCTCGGCCGCGGTGGGCGTCGAATTTCTTCGCATGGGGAGCGGATCGGCCGGGATTCGCCCCGGCCGATCGATCGTCTCAGCTCCCGGAAGGTACGGTCACACCGTCCGCCCCGGTCGGGCGGGCCGACGATTTCGCTGCCCAGTCGTCCGCCAGCGCACGCAGCCGGCTCATCAGCTCGGCCGCCTCCGCCTGATCCGCCCCGACGCACACCGCGCCGAACTTTCCGTAGTCGGGAAGGGCGCTGAGCATATGCAGGACGACGCCCCGGCCCTGAGCGGGATTCCAGTGCAGGGGCGAGTCACGGACGAGGTCGATCAGCCCGGCGGGCATGAGGCCCCGGTATGCCGGGCTGGTGATGCTGTCGGACGCGAGATATGTACGTCGCGTACCGTCGGGGCCGTACAGCACACCGTCGTCGTCGGGCAGCGCGTCGAGCAGGCCCGTCACCGCGCCGAAGGCATGCATGGTGCCGGTGGCACGCAGGTTCAGCTCGATGCCGTACACCTGCCACTCCTCGCCGTGGCGCACGGTGACGAAGTCGACCCCGTAGTCCCCCTGGGCGACCCCGCGCCGGATCAGCGCCGCGCCGACGCGCCTGCCGTACTCGATGAGCGTGCTCCGGTACGCGTCGGCTGCCGGGAAGGCGCTGCCGGTGTAGGTCTGGCCGTTGGGGCCCAGGACCTGCTCATGCGTGGAGACCGTCACCACGGCTCCGTCGCGGATCCGGCCCTGGTAGCTGGGGCTGCGCAGTTCGTCCCCGGCAAGCAACTCCTCGGCCAGCACTCCCGCTTCGGGGATGGCCGCCCGGAAACCCTCCCAGCCGAGGGAGCCGTCCAGCACCTGGCTGCCGGCCAGACGGTCACGGACCAGGCCGGCAAGCCGCTCCGCTCCACCCGCCGCCGTATCCGCCAGATCCGCCAGATCCGTCAGATCGACGATCGCGTTGCCGAGGCCGGCGCCGTAGGCCGTACTGCTGAGCTTGAGTACAAGACGGCCGCTGCCGCCCGCGAGCAGGGCGCGGACGCCGTCCACCAGCCCGTCGAGGTCGAAGCACTCCGCCGTGCCCGGGGCCACGGCGATGCCCGCCTCCTGGAAGAGGGCGCGCCCCGCCGCCTTGGTGCCGAGCGGGATACAGCGTGCCGGGGCCTGGTCGGCCGGTACGCCCAGTTCCTCGGCCAGTGACTCCAGATTCTCCGACGGCTCGAAGTAGGAGAGGCGGATGTCGTCGCCCGCCGCCCGCGCGGCAGCCACCGCTTCGGTCAGCCGCTTCCGCGCCACCAGCGCTTCCGGGCGCTCCGTGTCGAGAAGCTTCTCGCTGAGCCAGCGGGGAGAGGAGTCGTCCAGCGACAGGACCTCGACCCGGTCCCGGGGCTTTCCGTCTGCCGGGTCACCGGCAGACGCGGACACTGCCAGATCACTGAAGTACGCGATCTGTGCCTCGGCGTCCCGCATTCTCGGTGCGGTCACACAGAGTACCGAATCACCCGGCCGGCGCAGCGCGTTGATAATCGCCGCGCCCACCGGGCGTTCCGGAAAGAGGGTCGAACCGGGCAGGTTCTCCAACAACAGGGTGCTGCACTCGCGGCTCTGGACGCTGACGGTCAGCGTCCCTTTCCGCTGAGCGGCAGATAAGGACGAAGGCATGGCGCTGACACCTTTTCTCACACCTGGGGCGAAACCCCTATGAGGCGAAACGGCCCGCCAATATGGTGGGCGGTATCGGCAGTGTAGCGCAGGCGCCAGAAGGGAAGTTCACCCCGTGACGAGCTGCCGTACGATCGCGACCGCCGGATCCGTCTGACCGCTGGATTCCCGCTCCGCGTCCCCGTCGTCCTTGCCGTAAAGTTCATACATTTCGGTGTAGCAGGCGCAGAACAGCCGGTAGACGTTGGTGATGTGATCGACGATACGCCGCTTGTCATCGTCCGATTTCACGAACGTCATCAGGACGTTCCAGACGAAGTCGCTGTGGTCGTCCTCCAGGTCGTGATCGATGTGCGCCTGCTGCCCCCGTGTCATGCCGTCGCCGAGAACGGATTCCACGTTCTGTACCCAGTCCGGCTGGGTCAGCAGTGAAATGTTCTCGATGAAGTACGAGCTGGCCAGCGAGGCGAGCGGGCGGCCTTCGTGCTCCAGGCCGTAGTAGAAGTAGCCCTGGAGGAGTTTGGTGCTGAACAGGGGTTCGCTCGCATAGATTTCCTCGCGGCTCACTCCCACCTTTTCCAGGTCCTTGGCGAACATGCCGTCGTGCAGCATTTCGTCCTCGGTGTACGCGGACCATTTCTTCGCGAGCCTGGGGTCGTGCTTGCAGAAGTAGTGGATCGTCAGGGCGTCGATCCAGCGCTTCATACGCAGACGCAGAATGATCTCGATGACATGCCGACGGTAGTACCCGAGGTTGATCTGCTTGTCCTGGAGCAGATGGTCCGCTCCCGGTACCTCCTTGTAGAACCGCCGCACGAAGGAGTGGAGGAGTTTGTCCACTTCCGCCTTGAACTCCGGTTCGACCGTACCGGGTTCATGCCGGTCGTCGTGCTCCGTCACTGAGGTTTCCGTCATCGCTGTTCGTCCTTCCTGGATCCTGGATACCGGGCGGGGAATCGAACTGCTCAATGGTGCGGTCAGGCGGGAACGCAGTTGTGCTTGCTCTTCTCGGAAATGCGCGTACGGTCCGGCAGATAACGGTCCAGCATCTCCAGGGTGCGGGCGACGCGCGCGACCCGTTCACGTGTGGTGGACTCACCGACCGAGTCATAGGGATGGCTCTGCGCGCTGGCCCCGATCTTCAGCATCAGGGGCGCCGCCACTTGCAGGATCTCGGCGGCCTCGTAGAACCGGAGAAACCCGCCTTTGGTGCGGTAGACGTCGATGGGAACGTCCAGCGGAAGGTCGGGGCAGAGCCGCCGCGTTTCCTGGAGCACCGGCAGGGCGAGGTCATGCGCGGTGGTGATGCTGTCCGCGCCGTTCTCCTCGAATATCTTGGCCAGGAACGGGTTGGTGGCCATGCAGTGGCTGGACGTCTTGAGTATCAGATCGGACGGCAGTGCCCCCTCGGCCCGCATCTCGGACAGCACCCGGGTGACACCCAGGTCGTAGACGATGATGCCGCGGCATCCCAGCTCGGTGAGGCGGACGGCCTCTTCCACGCAGGCCCGGAACGCGTCGAAGTTGTTGATCTGCCGGCCCATCTCCAGCCCGAACTGGGTCCGGTAGAACGTGCTCTTGATGTCGTACTCCGGGCGCGGGCCGAGGCTGATCAGAATGCCCTCCCTGCGGTCGCGGCATAACGCGAACATGTCTTTCAGCTCGGCGTCCGACAGCAGAATGGAGCCGTGTGTCTCGTTGTAGCGGGTCACCGAGATGGCCGCCTCGTCCAGGAAGGCCGCCACCCTTTCGAGTTCCCGGTAACTGTTGATAACGGGGATCTCCACCCCGTACTGCCCTCCCCCGTCGTACTGCTGGGTGGAGGTCACCGGCTCCAGCTGGTCCCCCGTCGGATAGCCCTTCCGCTGGAGCCAGTCATGGCCGGCACCAGCGGAGATCTTGAACTCTGTCATTCTTGGGACTCCTCGTCCGTTGTGTTTTCCGCAGCGTTCCTCAGATTCCGAGGCGGGCGCGTATCGCTGCCTTCGCCTCGGGGCGAGAGGAATCAATGAAACACAGAAGCCGGTCGTGTGCGGTGAGTTCCCGCTGGAAGTACGTGTTCACCCAGTGATCCCGGCTCGCCGGGAAATCCGGCCAGAAATCGGGGGGAACCTCGCCTCCGCCACCGGTGACAACCCCGCTCCCGGGATCGAAATCCCTGCCGCTTCCCAGAGCCTCGGCCACCGCTCTCGCGGTCGCCTCGGCAGCGGGACCCGAAGGTGTCCCGTCGATCCGGGGATAGAACAGCGCCTTGCTCTCCGGGTCGGCGAACGCGCGCATCAGCACATAGGTTCGCGCATTGTAGGTCTTCATCGCCACCAGATCGGGAAAATCACCCAGATCCTTGACGACGCCACCGAAGAGCTCGGCGATCAACTGCCTGGTGAGGACGGTTCCATGATGTCTCTCGGAAACCAGCAGCGTTTCGATGTAAAGGAACTCCCCGTGGTCATAATCCCGGAGCGACGCCGTCGCCAGACCCACACAGTCGCCGTCCTCATCGGCGATCGCGTGGCGGTGCCCAGCTCCACCGAGCAGAGCGTCCTTGACGGCGAAGTAGTCGGCTATCCGATGGCGCGGCATATGCCGGGCGAGTCCTTCGACCACCCACGCCGACCACTGCTGCCGCATTCCATCGGGAACCGAAGTGCTGTAGTGCGTCTTCCAGGTTGTGCGTCGCTCTCCCGAGGGAAATGTTGATCGACTCACATTCGCTCCACAGTCCGAGTGTGATTCGCCTGGCCGCAACCCACAAGAGGACTCCTCGCGGAAGGTCCCCGGCTCGCATCAGAAAGAAAGCCGTCCCAGCATCGTCGGCCTTTCCGTTCCTCACAACAGCGACTCTCGGCCAATCCCCGGATCTTGAGATCGGCCGCGGCGGCGATGTCGGTCCGTGACGGAATGGGGTAAGCAGTTCCCATGCCGGATACACCGAACGACAGGAACCCGCTCGTCCCGCCCCCGCCCGTCCCGTCCCCGCCCGTGATCGCCGGACTGCTGCTCGCCGCGGGTGGCGGGCGCAGGCTCGGGGGGCGGCCCAAGGCGTTGCTGACGCATCGGGGGCGGCCGTTGGCCGAGCATGGCGCGCGGGTGCTGCGCGAGGGGGGATGCGGGCCGGTGCATGTGGTGCTGGGTGCGGCGGCCCGGGAGGTAAGGAGCCGGGCCGAGTTGCCGGGCTGTGTGCTGGTCGACAATCCGCGGTGGGCCGACGGCATGGGGTCCTCGCTGCGCGCGGGGCTCGCCTCGCTCGCGGGTACGGACGCGGAGGCGGTGGTCGTACTGCTGGTGGACCAGCCGGGGATCGGCGCGGCGGCGGTGGCCCGGGTGGTGGGCGCGTACCGCACCCCGGATTCGCTCGTGGCGGCCTCGTACGACGGGACGCGCGGCCATCCCGTGCTGTTCGGCGCCCGCCGGTGGGCGGGGATCGCGGCGGACGCGGAGGGCGATCGCGGGGCGCGCGCCTATCTGCGGGCGCATGAGAGCGAGATCGTGCGGGTGGAGTGCGGGGATGTCGCGCGGGCGTATGACATCGACACGGAGGAAGATCTGTCGCACCTTGAGTGAGGACGGTGGCACTCGGCGCCACGGTCCCTCGACCCGGAGAATCTCGATATCAACAAACCATTGAACTTCCACCATAAGGAAACTATTATCCACAGGTCAGAAGCGCCCGACCCCCCGAACGGCGCCCGCGACCGTGCCCGCCCGCCACGGCACTCCGTGCCGTCCCGGGCCGGCCGGCGGTCCGGGCACCGCCCGTGAAGGAGTGACAGCTCATGTCCGCACCAGCGCCCTCCCCGCTGGCCGTCGTCGATGCCGAACCGCTGCCCCGGCAGGACGAGGTGCTTACCGAAGCGGCCCTCGCCTTCGTGGCGGAACTGCACCGGCGATTCACCCCGCGCCGTGACGAGCTGCTTGCCCGCCGCGCCGAGCGCCGCGCCGAGATCGCCCGTACTTCCAGCCTGGACTTCCTGCCGGAGACCGCCGCCATCCGCGAGGACGACAGCTGGCGGGTCGCGCCGTCGCCGGCCGCGCTGGACGACCGCCGGGTGGAGATCACCGGTCCGACCGACCGGAAGATGACCATCAACGCGCTCAACTCCGGCGCGCGGATCTGGCTCGCCGACTTCGAGGACGCCACCGCCCCCACCTGGGAGAATGTGATCCTCGGTCAGCTCAATCTGAGCGACGCGTACCACCGCCGTATCGACTTCACCGACCCGCGCTCCGGCAAGTCGTACGCCCTCAAGGACGCCGGTGAGCTCGCGACCGTCGTGATGCGCCCGCGCGGCTGGCACCTGGCGGAGCGTCACCTCCAGCTGGACGGCGAGCAGGTACCCGGCGCGCTGGTCGACTTCGGGCTGTACTTCTTCCACAACGCCAAGCGCCTGATCGAGCTGGGCAAGGGCCCGTACTTCTACCTCCCGAAGACGGAATCGCATCTGGAGGCCCGTCTCTGGAACGATGTCTTCGTCTTCGCGCAGGACTGTCTGGGCATCGAGCAGGGGACCGTCCGCGCGACCGTGCTGATCGAGACGATCACCGCCGCGTACGAGATGGACGAGATCCTTTACGAGCTGCGCGACCACGCCTCCGGGCTGAACGCGGGCCGCTGGGACTATCTCTTCTCGATCGTCAAGAACTTCCGTGACGGCGGCGCCAAGTTCGTCCTGCCGGACCGCAACGCGGTCACGATGACGGCGCCGTTCATGCGCGCGTACACCGAACTGCTCGTCCGCACCTGCCACAAGCGCGGCGCCCACGCGATCGGCGGCATGGCGGCCTTCATCCCGTCCCGGCACGACGCCGAGGTCAACAAGGTCGCCTTCGAGAAGGTCAAGGCCGACAAGGACCGCGAGGCACACGACGGCTTCGACGGCTCCTGGGTCGCCCACCCCGACCTGGTCCCGATCGCGATGGCCTCCTTCGACGCGGTTCTCGGCGACCGCCCGAACCAGAAGGACCGGCTGCGCGAGGACGTCTCCGTCGCCGCGGGTGATCTGATCGCCATCGACTCGCTCGACGCGCGTCCCACGTACGAGGGCCTGCGCAACGCCGTCCAGGTCGGCATCCGTTATATCGAGGCGTGGCTGCGCGGCATGGGCGCGGTCGCGATCTTCAATCTGATGGAGGACGCGGCGACCGCGGAGATCTCGCGTTCGCAGATCTGGCAGTGGATCAACGCGGGCGTCGAGTTCGAGCACGACGGCCACACCGTACGCGCGACCCCGGAGCTGGCCCGCGCGCTCGCCGCCGGCGAACTCGCGGCGATCCGGGCCGAGATCGGCGAGGAGGCCTTCACCGCCGGCCGCTGGCAGCAGGCCCACGATCTGCTGCTGACGGTCGCGCTGGACGACGACTACGCGGACTTCCTCACGCTCCCGGCGTACGAGCGGCTGCGAGGCTGAGGCTGACGCCTCGCGTCGTACGACCCGCCCCCGGTGCCCCGCACGGCGCCGGGGGTTTCCGCGCTCCTGGCCGTGCTCTCAGAGGGCCTTGGGTGCCGGTGCCGGCAGCCTCGGTACGCTCGCGATCAGGCGTCGCGAGTAGGGGTGCGAGGGCGAGCCGAGGACCGAAGCGGTGTCGCCCTGCTCCACGACCCGCCCGTTCTCCAGCACCGCCGTCCGCTCGCACAGCGCCGCCACCACCGACAGGTCGTGCGAGACCATCGCGATGGTCAGCCCCCGCGTCTCCTTCAGCTCGATGAGCAGGTCGACGATCCTGACCCGGGTGGTGACATCGAGCGCGCTGACCGGTTCGTCGGCGAGCAGTACCCGGGGCTCGCACACCGTGGCTCTGGCGATGGCGATGCGCTGGCGCTGGCCGCCGGAGAACTCGTGCGGGTAACGGCGCGCGGCGTCGGCGGGCAGGCCGACGGCCTCCAGCGCGGCGGCGACCCGGGGGTCCTCCTCCCCGCGGCCCACCGGCCGGCTCAGCCCGAGCGAGCGCAGCGGCTCCGCGACGATGCCGCTGACCCGCTGCCGGGGGTCGAGCGAGGAGTACGGGTCCTGGAACACGCTCTGCACGCCGCGCCGGAAGCGGCGCATCTGTTCGCGGTCGCGGAGCCTGAGCTCGTCCCCGTCGAACAGGATCCGCCCGCTCGTGGGCCGGGTGAGGCCGAGCAGCAGTCGCAGCACCGTGGTCTTGCCGGCGCCGGACTCGCCGACCAGCCCGAGGCTCCGGCCCGCGGTGATGTCGAGGGAGACGCCGTGCAGTACGGGGGGCGCGCCCCGGTAGGCGAACCCCGCGTCGCGCGCGGCCAGGATCGCGGAGGCGGCAGCGGCCTCGGGGCCCGGCGCCGGGACGGCCGGGATCGGAGCGGTCATCGGACGATCCGTTCCAGTGCGCTTTCGAGGTGCCTGGCGCTGTCCACCAGGTCCCGGGTGTACGGGTGCCGGGGGCGCCGCACGATGTCGTCCACGCTGCCGGACTCGACGGCCGACCCGTCCTTGAGCACCAGGACGTGATCGGTCACGGACGAGACCACCGCCAGGTCATGACTGACGAACAGCAGCGCCATGTCCCGCTCGGCGACCAGTCCGTCCAGCAGCGCGAGCACGTCGGACTGAACCGTGACATCGAGGGCGGTGGTGGGCTCGTCCGCGATCAGCAGGGCCGGTTCACAGGCCAGCGCCATGGCGAGCGCTACCCGCTGACGCTGTCCGCCGGAGATCTCGTGCGGATAGGCGCGGGTGATCCGCTCGGGGTCGGGGAGCCGTACCCGTTCGAGGGCTTCCGCCACCGCGCGGCGCAGCGCCGGTCCGCGCAGCCCGCGCCACCGGCGCAGCGGTTCGGCGATCTGGCCGCCGATCCGCATCAGCGGGTCGAGTGCGGTGAGGGGTTCCTGGAAGACGATGGTGGCGGCCCGGCCGCGCAGAGCGGTCAGCCGCTGCTCGGTCGCGCCGATGACTTCGGTGCCCGGTGCGTCCGGGGCCGTCCTCAGAACGATGCTGCCCGAGGCGTTCATACCGGGTGGCAGCAGGCCGAGCACGGCGAGCGCGGTGAGGGACTTGCCGGAGCCGGACTCGCCGACCAGACCGAGCCGGGCGCCCGCGTCGATCGAGAACGACAGATCGGAGACCAGGGTCCGGCCCTGGTCGGTGCGGATCGTCAGTCCGTTGACGTCGAGCACCCGCGGATCGCGCGCGTTCATCGGGACCTCCGCTTCATCGGGTCCTCCGCCGGGTGGGGTCGAGGGTGTCGCGCAGTCCGTCGGCGATCAGATTGACGCCCACGACCAGCATGACCAGCAGTACTCCGGGGGCGATGACCCCGGTGGGGGCGGTGAACACGGTCGCCTGCGCCTCCTGGAGCATGCGCCCCCAGGACGCGTTCGGCGGTGGGGCGCCGAGCCCGAGGAACGACAGGCTCGCCTCGGCCATGACCGCGAGGCCGAACTGCTGGGCGAGGTTCACCACCAGCGTGGGCCAGATATTGGGCAGCACATGGCCGGTGATGACGCGGGGCCAGGAGGTGCCCGAGGTGCGTGCCGCCGTGATGTAGTCCTGCGCCAGCACCCGTTTGACCAGGATGCGGGTCAGTCGGGCCACCACGGCCGTCATCGCGAGCCCGATGGCGAGGATCGCGGAGCTGAGCGAGGCGGAGCGGGCCGCCACCATCAGCATCGCCAGAAGGAGGGTGGGGAAGGCGATCAGGACGTCCAGCAGGGTGGAGAGGGTGTCGTCGAGCCATCGGGTGGCGAAGCCCGCGGCGAGACCGAAGCAGACACCGAGCACCGCCCCGATCGCGATCGCGCCGAGGCCGGCCTCCAGCGCGATGCGCGCGCCCGTCATGAGCTGGGTGAGCAGATCGCGGCCGAGCTTGTCGGTGCCGAGCAGATGCGGCAGTCCGGGCGCCGTGAGCCGGCCGCCCGTCGTGTCCTCGGGGGCGTACGGGACCCAGAACAGCGAGACCAGCGCGGTGGCGACGATCAGTCCGAGCAGGACGCAGCCGGCCACCAGGGCCGGGGAGCGACGGGTACGGGTGGCCGACTGCGCGCTCTCCACGGCGGGCACGGCCGCCGGGGTGAGGTCCGTGGCCTCGCCAGGGCCGGGGGTCGGATCGGTCCGCTCGCTCATCGTGTGCCTCCCGACAGTCGGCCGCGCAGCCGGGGATCGATCAGCCGCTGCGCGAGGTCGCTGAGGAATCCGATGACCAGCACCGCGAAGGTGCTCACGAAGAGGACCCCCTGGACCGTGGGGTAGTCGTGCTGGGCGACGGCCTGGGCGAGCAGGCTGCCCAGGCCGGGCAGCGCGAAGACCGTCTCGACCACCACCGCGCCCAGCAGGGTGGTGGCGAGTTCGATCCCGAGGACGGAGACGACCGGCACGGCGCCGTTACGCATGCCGTGCCGCCACATCGCTCGGTTGAACGACGAGCCCAGGGCCCTGGCGGTACGGAGATAGTCGCTGCCGAGGACATCCAGCGCGGCGGACCGTACGTACCGGATGAGGGAGGCGGACATCACCAGCGCGACGGTGATCACCGGCAGGGCCAGCGAGGTGAGCGCTTCCCCCGGCCGCGCCCAGCCGTCCTGCGGAAAGCCTCCGGCGGGCAGCACTCCGAGGCGCAGCGCGAAGACGGTGATGAGGATCATCCCGATCCAGAAGACCGGTACGGCGATCCCCAGTTGGGAGATCCCGCTGATCAGCGTCCCGTACCAGGTCGCCGACCGGTGGGCCGCGATAAAGCCGACGGGGACGGCGATCACCACGGCCAGCAGGAAGGAGAGCAGCGTCAGCGGGACGGTGACATCGAGCCGGGAGGTGATCTCCGGGCCGACCGGGAGCGTGCTGACGAACGAGTTTCCCAGGTCGAAGGTGGCCAGCTGGTGGAGCCATTGGACGAATTGTTCCGGTACGGGGCGGTCCGAGCCGATCTCGTGGCGGGCGACGGCGATCTGCTCCGGGCTCGCGCCGACCGAGAGCAGGGAGTTCGCCGGGTCGCCGGGGAGCAGCCGCAGCAGCAGGAAGAGCACCACGCTGGCCAGGAACAGTGAGCCGGCCAGGAAGGCCAGCCGTCGCAGCAGGTAGGAGATCATCAGGCAGGGGGACCGATCGACGGAAGCAGGGATTCCGCCGTGCGGGTCCGGTCCGGGGAGGGTGTGGAGACCGGGCCCGCACGGCGGGGTGAAGCGTCAGCTCGGGGGGAGCTTCGGCTCCGGCGGGCGCGTCAGCTCTTCTTGATGCCGTAGGCGTGGAACTGCGAGTTGAGACCGTTGAGCGGGTAGCCCGACAGCTTGGTGTTGGCCACCACGATCTGCGGGTAGAGGTAGAGCCAGTCGCTCGCCGCGTCCTCGGCGATCTGCCGGTTGACCTTCTTCAGCAGGGCGGTCTGCTGGTCGGTGGTGTCCGACCGCTCGGCCTGCTTCACCCACTCGGTGACCTGCTTGTTGTCATAGCCCCAGTAGAAGTCGGGGTCGCCGTACCAAACGATGTCGCGGTCGTTGACATGCTCCTGGAGCGTCGCGCTGAAGTCGTGGTTCTTGTAGACCTTGGTGTACCACTCGTCCGGTGTGATGACGTTGATGTCGACCTTGACACCGACCTTGGCCAGCTCCGACTTGATGAAGGTGGCGGCCGTCGGGTGCGGGTCGTAGTTGGGGGTGTCGAGCGTGAAGCTGAAGCCCTTGGGGTAGCCGGCCTCGGCGAGCTGCTTCTTGGCGAGCGTCACGTCGTACGGATTGACCTTGGTGAGGTCCTCGTACCAGGGGTCGGTGGGCGGGACCATCGAGCCGATCAGCGTGCCGTGGTCGCCCCAGACCGACTGGAGCAGCTTCTTGTTGTCGATCGCGGAGCTGACGGCCTTGCGCACCTTGACGTTGTCGAACGGCTTGACCCGGTCGTTGAAGGCCAGCAGCAGCTTGGTGGTCGAGTTCCCGTCGTTGACCTTGTAGTTCGGGTTGTTCTTGAACTGGTCGAGGGCGTCCGGGCTCTGCTCGCTGGTCACCACGTCCACGGCGTTGGTGAGCAGCGCGTTGTTGAGGGCGGTCGCGTCCTTGTAGTAGTGGAAGACGACCTTCGCGTTGGTCGCCGCCGTACCCCAGTACCCCGGGAAGCGCGCCAGGCCGAGCGCCGAGCCCCGGGTCCACTTGTCCAGGGTGTAGGGGCCGGTGCCGTCCTCCGAGGTCTTGAGGTCCTTGGCCGCGGAGTTGACCACCCACACATAGCTGAGGTTGTAGACGAACGAGATCGACTTGGACGACAGGGTCACCTTGACGGTGGCCGGGTCCGGGGTCGTGATCGACTCGACCATGTCGAAGCTGCTCTTGCGCGCCGACTGGGAGTTCTCGGCGCGGACCTTCTCGATGCTGTACTTCACATCGGCGGAGGTCAGCGCCTTGCCCGAGTGGAATTTCACGCCGTCGCGCAGGGTGAAGGTGTACGTGAGGCCGTCCGGGCTGACGGTGTAGTCCTTGGCGAGCTGCTTCTCGACCTCGCCGCTGTCGGTGAGCTTGAACAGCCCCTCGTAGACATTGCCGTTGAGCGCCTCGGTCACGCCCTGGCCGCCGCCTCCGGTGTTGTCCAGATTCTGCGGTTCATAGAGCGAGCCGATCCCGACGGTCGCGTTCTTGTCGTACGAGCCGGCGGGCGATTTGCTGTTTGTGCCGGTCCCGGAGCCGCAGGCCGTGAGGGCGAGGGACAGGGTGACCACCAGTGTGCCGCCGAGCAGCGGTACGGACTTTCTCATCACTTCTACTCCTGATCGACTGCCGGACGGGTCCCCGAGGAGGGGTGGTGGGATCCGGCTGTGGTGCCTCGGGTGTGCTCAGTTGACCGTGTAGCCGTCGCGGAAGACCGGAAGCTTCTCGCCCGCCTCGACGGGCAGGTGCAGCCGGTTCTGCCGCGGCGGCAGTGGACAGTTGTACTGAGCGGAGAATCCGCACGGCGGCACGAACGCGCGGTTGAAGTCCAGTACGACCGTTTCACTGTCGTCCTCGCGCGGGACGAACAGGAAGCGGCCGGCGCCGTAGGTGTCGCCGCCGTTGGTCGGGTCACCGAAGACCAGGAGGAGCGTCCCGTCGTCGTCGAAGGCCGACAGTGTGTAGTCCACACCGTCCAGTGTGGCGTGAATATCGCCGGGGACAACCAGTTCGCGACTGCCTCCGCTGTCACGAATGTGCTCGAACGGCACCCGGCGGTCGGTGGATACCGGAGTGAAGGTGGCCTCGATCACCCAGTCCGGATGGAACGGGTATGAGGCTATATGCGAGAAATGCCGGATGGCCGGAGCGTCCGCGTCCCAGAAGCGCAGCGCCTCTTCCGGCTCGCCGGTATGGAGGTTGGTCCGCCGTACGGTGGTGAGGGTCACACCGTCCGGGACGGTGATCCCGGCCCGCTCCTCGGCGGCGTTCACCCCGGGAGCCAGCCACCGGGTCTCCACCAGCGCCAAGTTGCCGACGGGGCCGGTCACGGCGGCCTGCCGCGCGGTGTGCCAGGTCGCCAGCGCAGCCTGGGCCTCTTGTGCCGCCCCGGCCGTCTCGGCCTCCTGCGTGGCAGCCGCGGTCGGTTCGGAAGAACGGGTGTGCACGGACATGCGGGACTCGCTCCGGTCTGAGGGAATGGTTCGATCCCGCGCGGCATCGCAGTGGGGTCTGGAACGAGTGGATCGTACATACATAGGGTTATTTCCAGCCATGATTGACCATCCTTCGAGACAGGTTGTCTCGCACCCGGCACAACGGGGTGTAAGGGCGGGCCCGGTTGATGTGTTCCGGAGCGATGAGTTTCGGTGGCGGGGCCGGTCTGCCTCATATGGACACAGAGACCGAGATGGAACCCTTCGACCTGGGCCCCGCGTGCCACGAGGTGGCGCGGTTGCTGGGCGGTATCAAGGATGATCAGCTCGCCGGCCCGACGCCCTGTCCCGACTACGCGGTACGGGAGGTGCTGGCGCATCTCGTCGGGCTGACGGTGGCGTTCCGCGACGCCGCGGCGAAGAAGTCGGGGCCGACCACGGACACACCGCCGGACGCGGCCCTCCCCGTACTGCCGGAGGACTGGCGTGAGGTGCTGCCCCGGCAGCTGGACGAGCTGGCCGAATCCTGGCGGTCGCCCGCCGCCTGGGAGGGCGGAACCCGGGTCGGCGGTGTCGATCTGCCGGGTGCGGTGGCCGGGCTGGTGGCTCTCAATGAAGTACAGATCCACGGCTGGGACCTGGCACGGAGCACGGGGCAGCCGTACGCCCCCGCCGAGGCGTCGCTCCGGGCGTCGCTCGCGGTGCTGGCCCCGCCCCCGGCGGCCGGGTCCGATGAGGCCGGCGGGTCCGATGAGGCCGGCGGGTCCGACGGGTCCGATGGTCCTGGCGGCTCGGGCCCGGCTCCGGACGGCGTGTTCGGGCCGCCGGTCGAAGTCCCCGAGGACGCCCCGCTGCTGGACCGGGTGATCGGCCTGAGCGGTCGCCGCCCCGACTGGCGGCCCGGGGAGTGAGCGGGGCCGGCCGCCCGAGGGTCCGGGGGGCTCTGCGGTCGGCCGGCCCGGAACCGACGCCCGGGTCGTCCGCGGGCCCGCCCGAATACGGTCAGCCGGTGGCCCGGGCGTCGGTGCGCCGTGAGGCACTGGCCGTGCGCAGCAGTGCGCGGGCCGCCTCCTGGAAGCGCGTGTCCGAGGAGACGGCATCCGATTCGAGGCCCGTGCCCCATACCCGGTGGTCCCGTTCCGCCAGGGTGGCCAGCCGGTGGAGTTCGGCCTCCGTCAGGGATTCGGGGCCGAGCGCCGTGAGGGCTTCCAGGGCTCCCATCGGGTCCGCGTGGCGTTCGGCGCAGCTCAGGAGCGTGTCCGCGAGACGCGCGTGGTCCGCGCGGTGCTGGGGGGCGGCTCCGGTGGCGAGCAGGGCCAGGGCCATCGACGGGGCCCGTTCGGGGTCGGCCAGTCCGCGTTCCAGGGCTGGGCGGAGCGTCGCGGCCGCTGGTCCGAGTCGGGCGGCGGCGCGGGCGGCGTTGACGGCTGTCCAGCGCATCCACTCGCCGCCCGTCGCCTCCAGGACGGCGGCGATCACCGGCAGTGCTTCCCCGGGATCGCCGGTCAGCCGCCACAGGGCGAGGGCGATGTCCACGTCCGCGTCCAGCCGTGGCGTCGTCACAGGATCGTCGTCCGTGCCGAGCGCCGTCCGCAGAGGCGGAACCAGCACGGCGGCGTCCTTGCCGAGATCGGCCGTGGCGCGGGCGGCCTGCCGTACGCGATGGGGGTCGACCGCCGCGAGTTCCGCGGCGAGGACGGTCAGCAGCGGTTCGAGGTCGCCGGTGATGGTGTGGAGCGCACGTGCGGCGGCGAACCGGCCCCGCTCGGGCCCCGAGACGGCGGCCTCCTCCAGCGGTACGACGGCCCGCACCGGGTCGACGGCGGCCAGCGCGGCGGGCACGAACGCGGGGAACCTGCCGAGCAGCGCGGCCAGTTCGGGGAAGGCGGGCGCGGCCCGCTCGCCCCAGGAGGCGAGCAGCCGGGTGAGGCGGATCGGCTCGTTCCCTTCGAGTTCCGGCACGGTCA
Organism: Streptomyces sp. NPDC056835; assembly: GCF_042789485.1. Classification (NCBI taxonomy): domain Bacteria; kingdom Bacillati; phylum Actinomycetota; class Actinomycetes; order Kitasatosporales; family Streptomycetaceae; genus Streptomyces; species Streptomyces sp. NPDC056835. Next base: position 292,462 of record NZ_JBHUBB010000005.1, on the reverse strand, counting down.
GCCTGGCTCTGGCGGCGATCAGCAGCTCCGGGTGGTAAGGAAACGGCCCGCCGTGGCTTTCGTAGGGAAAGCCGCAGGCCGCACCGAGGGCCTCCGGGCGCTCGGACAGATCACGCGCGAGCAGCGGGGCCGCCCGCTCCGGGTCCGCGACGGCCAGGGCTTTGAGCGCGCGGTCCGCGAGGTCGCCGCCCTGGGAGGCGAGCACCGCCAGCGCGGGCGTCGCGGCGACCGCGTACGGTCCGAGCTTGTCCAGGGCGCTGAGGGCGGGGCGCGCCGACGCCGGGTCGTCCAGCAGCGCGATCAGCGGGTTCGCGAGCCGGGCGGGGGCGCTCCGCGAGGACACGCACGCCTGTTCCGTCGCCCACAGGGCCTCCGCGCGGACCTCGTCGTCCGGGACGCGCAGCGCGAAATCGAGCAGCGCGAAGGCCGCCTCGCGATCGGCGGAGGTGTCGCGGTCCAGCAGGGCGTCGACGATGTGGTGCAGCGGTTCCGTCCGCTCCAGATCGAAGCGGCGGGCGACCAGTTGGTCGGCCGGCAGCAAGGGGAGCACGGTCTGATGGTGCGTCCCGGTCCAGGGCAGCCCCAGGTCCAGGGAGCCGAAGACGGCGGCGATCCGCAGCTCCCCGGGCGCGTCCGCCTCCAGCGCGGCCGTGACCATGCCCACCGCCGCGCCCGCGGGGTCGAGCAGTACCGCCCCGGCCAGCAACTCGGCCCGTACCAGCGGCTGCTCCTCGCGCTCCCAGCGCCGCAGCAGCACCGGAAGAACCGGCTCCACGGCTCCCGTACGCACCGCGGCCCAGACGGCCGCCTGCCGCACCGCCCCGTCCTCGGCGTCGACCAGCGGCAGGATCAGGGGCAGTTGGCCGATCACGGCTGCCTGGCACTCGCCGGGCGGCGTGCCGTCATGGACGGCCTCGCTCTCGGCTATCCCCCCGAGGAGGACCAGCAGATCGCCGGCGCGCACCCCGGCGGCGACCAGCCCGGCGAGATACGGCACGGCCCGCGCGGACGCCTCGTACACCGACCCCTGGTGGAGAAGGGAGCTGTACAGCTCGCTCAGGGCCTCCCCCGCCGCCTCTTCGTCCGCACCCGCCAGCGCCCGCAGCTGTCCGGGCAGGTCTTCGGCGCTGCCGTACGCGTGCTCAAGCTCCGCCCACGGCTGGGCATCAAGGTCGGCGAATACCTGTACCAGATCCATGTCCGGAATGCTGCCACGAGGGTCTGACAACGGCCTCCGGCCGGAGGTGCCCCGCGCCGCCCCCCGACGGTGGCGGTGACGGTGGCGGTGACGGTATCGCCACAAGTGACCGGCCCGCACTCCTTCTTCACGGACGGGCGGGTATACGACACCCCCCACCTTTGGTAGGAAAGCTTCCTAACAGATACCGCAGCATGAACTCCCCACCCTGGAGGTCAGGTGCCCACCCCCCGCTTTCGCACCGTACTGCTCGCGCTGACGCTGGTCGCGGTCCCCACCGCGTCCGTGGCCTACGCGTCAGCGGAAACTCCCGCCGCTTCACCCGCCGCCGTCGGCGGCGCCGTGGCGGCGGCCACCGGACTCGACGACCCGGCGAAGAAGGACATCGCCATGCAGCTCGTCTCCAGCGCGGAGAACTCCTCGCTGGACTGGAAGGCGCAGTACGGCTACATCGAGGACATCGGCGACGGCCGCGGCTACACGGCGGGCATCATCGGATTCTGTTCCGGCACCGGCGACATGCTGGATCTCGTAGAGCTCTACACCCAGCGCAAGCCCGGCAACCCGCTCGCCCCGTACCTGCCCGCCCTGCGGGCGGTCGACGGCACCGACTCGCACGAGGGGCTCGACCCGGGGTTCACCGCCGCCTGGAAGCAGGCGGCCAAGGACTCCGCGTTCAAGACCGCGCAGAACGACGAACGCGACCGGGTCTACTTCAGCCCGGCCGTGAACCGCGGTAAGCAGGACGGCCTGGGCACGCTCGGGCAGTTCGCGTACTACGACGCCATCGTGATGCACGGCGACGGCGGCGACAGCACCAGCTTCAGCAATATCCGCAAGCGCGCGCTGGCCAAGGCGAAGACCCCGGCCCAGGGCGGCGACCAGACGACGTATCTGCACGCCTTCCTCGACGCCCGCGTCTGGGCGATGCGGCAGGAGGAGGCGCACGAGGACACCAGCCGGGTGGACACGGCGCAGCGGGTGTTCCTCAACAAGGGCAATCTGAACCTGGATCCGCCGCTCGACTGGAAGGTGTACGGCGACAGCTTCCACATCGGCTGACGGTCCGTCAGGCCGACCGACGGCCGAGCCCGTCCGGGGCGGCGGGTACGGAACCGGGCTCACCGGCTCCGTACCCGCCGCCCATGCTCACGTCACGGTCCGAGCCAGTGTCACCGGCTCCGCCTCCGCTCGCTCCCCGTCCGAGGAACCACCCTTCGCGCCCAGGTGGTTGAAGGCCAGATTGAGAGCGATGGCCACCACACATCCCGTACTGATACCCGAATCGAGCACCACCAGCAGGTCCTTGGGGAAGGCGTGGTAGAAGTCCGGCGCGGCGATCGGGATCAGCCCGATGCCCACGGCCGCCGCGACGATCAGCCCGTTCTCCCCCTTCTCCAGCGCGGCCGTGGCCAGGGTCTGGATACCGCTCGCGGCGACGGAGCCGAACAGGACGATCCCCGCGCCGCCGAGCACGGGCAGCGGTACGAGCGCGATCACGGACGCCAGCACGGGACAGAGCCCGAGCAGCACCAGAATCCCACCGCCCGCCGCGACGACGAAGCGGCTGCGTACCTTGGTCATCGCGACGAGACCGATGTTCTGCGCGAAGGCGCTGCACATGAAGCCGTTGAACAGCGGGCTGATGGCGCTGCCGAGAGTGTCGGCGCGCAGCCCGCCCTCGATGGTGCGCTCGTCCGCGGGCCGGCCCACGATCCGGCCCAGCGCGAGCATGTCGGCCGTGGACTCCGTCATACAGACGAGCATCACCAGACACATGGAGATGATGGCCGCGATCTCGAACTGCGGGGCGCCGAAGTGGAACGGGGCCGGGAAGCCGACGAGTCCGGCGTCCTTGATCGCGTCGAAGCCGGTCATGCCCATCGGGACGGCGATGACCGTACCGATGACCAGACCGATGAGGATCGCGATCTGCTGGAGGAAGCCGCGCAGCAGCTTCCGCAGCACCAGCACGATGAGCAGAGTGAGGGCGGCCATCCCGATGTTCCGGATCGAACCGTAGTCGCCGGCCGCGGAGTTGCCGCCCTGGGACCAGTTGAAGGCGACCGGCAGCAGCGAGACACCGATCAGGGTGATGACGGTGCCGGTGACGACGGGCGGGAAGAAGCGGACGAGCTTCGAGAAGTACGGGGTGAGGAGAAAGCCCAGCACACTGGCGACGAGGATCGCGCCGAAGATCACGGGGAGTCCATCGGCGCCCCGGTCCTTACCGATGGCGATCATCGGGGTCACACCGGCGAAGGAGACTCCGTTGACGAAGGGGAGCCGGGCGCCGATCCGCCAGAAGCCGAGGGTCTGGAGCAGGGTGGCGATTCCGGCGGTGAAGAGGCTCGCGCCCATCAGGAAGGCGGTCTCTTCGGTGTCGAGGCCCACCGCGGGCCCCACGATCATGGGCGGGGCCACCACACCCGCGTACATCGCGGCCACATGCTGAAGGCCGCTGGTGAACATCCTGGCGGGCGGGAGTCTTTCGTCGACCGGGTGCTTCCGGTGGGGGTCGACGTCAACCACCCCGGCCGGTGGGGACTTCGGCGAGGACTTCGACGGGGATATTCGCTCTGTTTCGGGTTCGGGTGGCACGGCGGTTCCTCCGGTCGGTTTCGCGTCGGCGGCGGCGCGGGTGTCAGGGAGGTGCTACGAGGTGGGTACACCTGTCCGCGCGTGCGGGCACGGGACACATGTCACCGTCCCGGGAGGTGAGGTACCGGCAGCGTGCGGTACGACACCTCCCGGGCACGGCCGCCACGGACCCCACTCGGGTCCATGGCCTCCGGTCGTGGGCCGTCCCCCGCGACCGGATGTCCTGGGGCGAGTCTTGGCCTCTCTTGGCCTCTCGTGGCGTCTTGGCCTCTCTTGGCGTCTCTTGGGGTGCCTTGGGGTGCCTTGGGGTGTCTTGACGGAATCAGCCCTGTGCGGTGATCCGCGCCAGACGCTGGGCCTCGCTCCGGGTATCGCGGGCGATGGCGTCCTCGTCCACCGTGGTCAGGTGGCCGTCCTCCACCACGGTCCTGCCGTTGACGAGGGAGAGTGTGACGGGCGCGGCGGCACCGAAGACCAGCGCGGTCACCGGGTCCGCGATGGAGGCGTGGGCGAGTGTGTCCAGCTTCCAGAGGACGAGGTCGGCGAGCTTCCCCGGCTCGATGGAGCCGATCTGGTCGGCGCGGCCGAGGACTTGGGCGCCGCCGTACGTACCGAGCCGCAGCGCCTGGCGGGCGTTGAGCGCGGACTCGCCGTGGGCGCTGAGACGGTTGATGAGCAGCGCGTTGCGCAGCTCGGTGTGGAGTTCGCCGGACTCGTTGGACGCGGTGCCGTCGACACCGAGGCCGACCGGTACGCCGGCCCTGAGCATGTCGGGGACCCGTGCGATCCCGGCCGCGAGCCGGGCGTTGGACGAGGGGCAGTGGGCGACGCCCGTGCCGGTACGGCCGAAGGCTTCGATGTCGGAGTCGTTCATATGGACGCAATGGGCCATCCACACGTCGGAGCCGAGCCAGCCGGTCGACTCGAAGTAGTCGGTGGGCCCCATTCCGAACAGTTCCTCGCAGAACTGCTCCTCCTCCACCGTCTCGCTGCCGTGGGTGTGCAGCCTGACGCCCTTGCGGCGCGCCAACTCGGCGCCCTGCTTGAGCAGTTCGGTGGTGACGGAGAACGGCGAGCACGGCGCGACGGCGATCTGGGTCATCGCGTCGAAGGAGGTGTCGTGGTGGATGTCTATGGTCTTCTCGGTGGCCGCGAGCGCGCTGTCCAGGGACTCGACGGCGAAATCCGGGGGCAGTCCGCCGTCCGATGTGCCGCGGTCCATGGAGCCGCGGGCGAGGGTGAACCGTACGCCCATCTCCGCCGCGGCCCCGATGATCGCGCCGGACAGGTCGCCCGTGCCGCGCGGATAGACGTAGTGGTGGTCCATCGCGGTGGTGACACCGCCCCGGACCATCATCGCCAGGGAGCCCTGCGCGGCGGTGCGGACCATCGGCTCGTCGAGCCGCGCCCAGGTCGGATAGAGCGCGACCAGCCAGTTGAACAGGTTGTGGTCGGTGGCCAGTCCGCGGGTGAGCCACTGGTAGAAGTGGTGGTGTGTGTTGACCAGTCCGGGGGTGACGAGATGGCCGGTGCCGTCGATACGCCGGACCACGTTCTCCGGGCCGGCCGGGGCCGGGCCCGCGCCGACCGACTCGATCCGGTTGTCCGCGACGACGACATGTCCCCAGGCGTACTCGGTGTCGTGCGCGTCCACCGTCGCGATGGCGCAGTTCTCGATGACGATGCGCGAAGCCGCCATGGCGGTTCCTCTTCCTGAGTTCGGGCCGGTAACGGTCAGAGGTTGGTCAGATCGACCGGGATCCGCGGCTCGGTTCCTTCTCGCAGTACGGTCGCCTCGATCAGCCCGTAGGGGCGGTCCGCCGCGAAGTAGACCTCGTTGTCGTTCTTCAGTCCGAACGGCTCCAGATCCACTAGGAAATGGTGCTTGTTCGGCAGCGAGAACCGGATCTCGTCGATCTCGCCGCAGCCGTCGATGATCCTCGAACCCATGTGGTACAGGGTCTGCTGGAGGGAGAGCGAGTAGGTCTCGGCGAAGGCCTGGAGCAGATGCCTCCTGGCCCGCTCGTAGGACTTCTCCCAGTTCGGCATGCGGGTGTCGTCGCTCGACCAGTTGTAACGCCACTTGGCGGACACCTCGGTCGCGAGAATACGGTCGTACGCCTCTTTGAGTGTTGTGTACTTGTCCTTGGCGTAACCCCAGAATTCGGAGTCCGTCGAGTTCATCACGGTCAGATCCTTCAGACCGGAGATGACCTGCCAGCGCTCACCGTCGTAGGTGATCTGGGTGAGCCGGGTCTCCTGGCCCTTGCGGACGAAGGAGTGCCTGGCCTCGTCCGCGCCGGTGAACCCGAAATCGCCGTCCGAGGTCGTCTCGATGCGCTCCCAGGCGTACTCCTCGATCCGGATACGCGCCTGCCGGATCGGCTCCTGGCTGGTGACGAAGTGCCGGGCGAGATGGATACCGAACTGCTCGGCCGATTCGACGCCGTGTTCCTTGGCGAACGCGTAGACCGTGTTCTTGGTGGTGTCGGTCGGCAGTACATGCGCGTTGGAACCGGAGTAGTGGACGTCCGCCATCTCGCCGGAGAGCGCGACGGAGACATTGAGGTCCTTGATGTGGTGGGTGCCGCCGTCCCGCGTGATCTTGACGACGCGGTTCTCCGCCTTGCCGTACTGGTTCTGTCCGAGAACCACAGGGCGGCTCGGGCGGGACTGATCGGTCATGTCTGCTAGCTCCCTCGGTATACGGAGTAGCCGAACGGGTTGAGCAGCAGCGGTACGTGATAGTGCTCGCCGGGGGTGACGGCGAATGTGATCGCCACCTCCGGGAAGAACACACCGCTGTCCCTTGCGCGGGGGGCGTCCTGCTGCGCCTCGGCTTCTTTCCTGCTGACGGCTTCTTTCCTGCTGACGGCTTCTTTCCTGCTGACGGCTTCTTGCTCGCTGACGGCTTGTTCGCCGCTGACGGCCTGTTCGCCGCTGATGAAGTACGCCTCGGTCTCGAAGGCGAGACGCACCTGTGTGGTGCCCTCCGGCAGATCCGGCAGGTCCTCGCAGCGCCCGTCGCCGTCGGTACGGGAACCGCCGAGCGTCTTCCATCCCGCGCCGGGGCCGCCACGGGCCGCGAGCGAGATGGCGACGCCCTCGGCGGGGCGTCCGATGCTGGTGTCCAGGATGTGCGTGGACACCGAGGCCGTGGTGGCGGTGCTCATGAGTCGTCGTCCTCCGCTACGAGACGGGTCAGCCGGATCCGGTTGATCTTGCCGAGTTCGGTGCGCACGATCGCACGCTCCCGTTCCGGTGTGTGGCCGATCCGGGTCTTCAGCGCGTCGCGCATCCACTCAGCGGTGGCTCCGGTGGCGCAGATCAGGAAGACATGTCCGAACCGCTCCTGGTAGGCCAGGTTCAGTTCGAGCATCTCGGCCTTCAGCTCCTGCGGGGCGTCGGCCATCCCCCGCTGTTCACGGGCGGAGACCGGGTCTCCCGGCTTCGGCCGGCCGATCGGCGGGTGTCCGGCCAGCGCCTCGGCCAGCTCCGCGCCGTCCAGCTCACCCGTCGCGGTGTCACTGGCGGCGAGGAGAGCGTTCAGGTCGGCATACGGGCGCCGGGCGAGCAGCTTGGATCCCCACGCCCGGCCGGCGCACACCTCGTGCAGTGCGGCCAGCGCCACACTGTCGGGTGAGGTGTTGAACCGGGTGAGACCCGATTGCGGTGTCGACGTCACGGGAGCCTCCGTGGCTGTGCTGGGCGGGCTTCGCATAGCTAACGCCCTCGACAACACCGCGTCAACAGTTTGTTGAAATCTCGTATACGAAAACGCGTGCGAGAGATCTACTCGCTCTCGGCCGCGCTCCCTTGCGCACTTTCGCGCGCGTTTTCCCTGTTGAGGTAGTTGTAGACGGTGAAGCGGCTGACGCCGAGGGCACTCGCCACCGTCTCGACGCCGTGTCGCACGGAGAAGGCACCGCGCGCCTCCAGTATCCGGACGACCGACTGCTTGGACTTGCGGTCCAGTTCGGCGAGCGGCATGCCGTGCCGGCGTTCCAGGGCGGCCAGGATGTGGTCCAGCGACTCGGACAGCTGGGGCAGCCGTACGGCGAGCAGTTCCTCACCCTCCCAGGCGAGCACGACATCGTCGGGCTGGGCATCGCCAGGGGCCATCAGCTCGCCGCCCATGGCGTCGACCAGCGGCTTGACCGCGGCGACGAAGGGGTGGTCCAGCGGCTCGGCCATCAGCCGTCCTCCCCGTCACCGATCGCGCGGCCACCCTCGGCCACAGGGCCGTCCTCGACCACATTGACCTGGAGGGAGACCCGGGTCGCCCCGGCGGCCAGCGACCGGCGCAGCAGTATGTCCACCGCGCTCAGCACCGCGTCCGCGCCGCCTTCCGCCGTATTGCCGAACGGGCCGACGTCCACGGCGTCCAGTTCGGCGCCCTGGACGACCTCGCGGGCCACCAGCGCGTGGGCGGGCGCCTCGTCCAGATCGAAGGGCTCGGTCGTGAACTCGACTCTCAATCGCACTGTGTCCCCATGGCGTCGACTCTGACCTGCGCGTTCTCTCAGCCCTCCGGCCGAGAGGACACATCCGGGGCACATTCCCCCTTCGGACTCCGACATGACCTTAACGGACTCACCCCCGGCGATCAGCGGGGATGCGTGTGCGCGCCGATCCCGGCCGGAGGCGGTACGACTCGACAGACCCTGGCCGGGCCTCGCGACCATCGTGGTGATCAGGGGCGTGGTCACGGCCGTCGTCTCCTCCGACGAATTCCGGGAGCCCCCCTTGACAGCCCCCGAGCTACACAGGCAGTCTTCCATCAAGCAGAAGATGACTTCCGCGATACGGAAGGAGCGCCTGACTCCTCATGGCCCCTCTCTTCACGAACGGGCGCGGCACCGAGCAGCGCTTCGATGTGAACCTGTCCATCCTCTTCACCGAACTCCCGCTGCCGGAGCGCCCCGCCGCCGCCGCGGCGGCGGGCTTCGGCGCGGTCGAGCTCTGGTGGCCCTGGACCGATACCCCCACCCCGCCGCAGGCCGAGCTCGACGCCCTGGGGGAAGCGCTCGACACGGCGGGCACACAACTGGTGGGGCTGAACTTCTACGCCGGCCGGTTGCCGGGGCCGGACCGCGGCGCGCTCTCGGTGCCCGGTGAGGAGTCCGACCGGTTCGTCGCCAATATCGAGGTCGCGGCCGACTTCGCCGCGGCCACCGGGTGCAAGGCCCTCAACGCGCTGTACGGCAACCGCGTCGAAGGCGTCGATCCGCGGGCGCAGGACGAACTGGCCCTGGAAAACCTCGTACAGGCGGCCCACGCGGCCGACCGGGTCGGGGCCGTCCTGCTGATCGAGGCGCTCAACGAGCCGGAGTCCCCGCTCTATCCCCTGGTGAGCGCTCCCTCCGCGGTCGAGGTCGTGGACAAGGTCAACGCCGCCACCGGTCTCGGCAACGCCGCGTTCCTGCTCGATCTCTACCACCTGTCGATGAACGGCGAGGACCTGAACGCGGTCATCGACCGGTACGCCGACAGGACCGGCCACGTACAGATCGCCGACAACCCGGGCCGTGGCGCGCCGGGCACCGGATCGCTGCCGCTCGATGACCTGCTCGGCCGGCTGCGGAAGGCCGGGTACACCGGCTGGGTCGGCCTGGAGTACAAGCCGGGCGACCGGCCGAGCGCCGAGTCCTTCGACTGGCTCGCGGGGGCCTGACCGGACCGACAGGGCCTGGGTCCCCGACCGCCGGCCCGCCAACTGACCGTATTCACGCGCGTGTTGTGATGTGCGCGGGTATCGAAAGAGGCACCCTGATGAGTAATCTCCCCACGATCGCGTGGATCGGTCTCGGCATCATGGGCTCCCCCATGTCCGAGAATCTGATCAAGGCCGGCTACTCCGTGACCGGCTTCACGCTGGAGCGGGACAAGCTGGACCGGCTGGCCGCGGCGGGTGGTACGGCCGCGGGCTCGATCGCCGAGGCGGTACGGGACGCCGATGTGATCGTCACGATGGTGCCCGCCTCCCCGCAGGTCGAGGCTGTCGCGTACGGAGAGGACGGCATCCTCGCGAACGCCCGGCGGGGCGCGCTGCTGATCGACATGTCGTCCATCACCCCGCGGACGTCGGTGGATCTGGCGAGGAACGCGGCCGAGAAGGGCATCCGTGTCCTGGACGCCCCGGTCTCCGGTGGCGAAGCAGGAGCCATCGAGGCGGTCCTCTCCATCATGGTCGGCGGTGAACAGGCCGACTTCGACGCGGCCAAGCCGCTGCTGGACGCGCTCGGCAAGACCATCGTGCTGTGCGGGCCACACGGCTCCGGGCAGACGGTGAAGGCCGCCAACCAGCTGATCGTGGCGGTGAACATCCAGGCGTGCGCCGAGGCCGTGGTCTTCCTGGAGAAGTCCGGCGTGGATCTCGCCGCGGCGCTGGACGTCCTCAACGGCGGGCTGGCCGGATCGACCGTGCTGACCCGCAAGAAGGACAACTTCCTCAACCGCGACTTCAAGCCCGGCTTCCGGATCGATCTGCACCACAAGGACATGGGCATCGTCACGGACGCCGCCCGCAATGTGGGCGCCGCGCTCCCCGTGGGCGCCGTCGTCGCCCAGCTCGTCGCCTCCCTGCGCGCGCAGGGCGACGGCGGGCTCGACCACTCCGCGCTGCTGCGCTCGGTCGAGCGCCTGTCCGGGACCGAGGTCTGAGCCCGGCTCCCCCGAACTCCGGGCAGCGGTGGCGCTGACACCTGTCCTGTCGCGCCCAGGCGCCGCCGCCGCCCGGAACCCACTCCCGCACCATCGCGACACCGCTTTCCGGAATAGCCTTCTCCACCTGAACAACCGAGCCACGCACGGGAGATGACGGGAGGTCAGCTCCCGTGCGTCGTCCCGTACCACCGGCCCCGTACGAGGGGTGGCCGACGGTACGGGCAGCGGGAGGACCGCGGCGGCGAGCGAGCCAGTGCGGTGGTGAAGGGAACGGCGGTCCTTCCCGACCCGAGGGAAGGGCCGTGTGTCTCCCGTCGCCGCCGCCGCGGTCCCAACCCCCTCACCCCCAACGCCGCGCGCAGAGCGTGGAGTACGGACAATTCCCGTGCTCCACGCTCTTTCGCGTGCCCGGACCCGTGCGGGCGGCGGACGCGGCAGAGGGCCCCGCGCCGGATCGCTCCGGTGCGGGGCCCTCGCTGCCGCCGGGTCGGGGTCAGGTCAGCGGCAGGATCTCCGTGGGCGCGTGCCACGGCTCGGTGGCAAGGTCCTCGAACTCGTTCACACTCGCGATGTCGCTCCCGCTCATCGCGATATTGGTGACGCGTTCGAGGATCGCCTCGACGATCACGGGTACCCGGAACTCCGCGGCCAGCTTCTTGGCCTGCTCGAAGGCCGGCAGCAACTGGTCGGGCTCGGTGACCCGGATCGCCTTGCAGCCCAGGCCCTCGGCGACCTTCACATGATCGACGCCGTAGACGCCCAGCTCCGGTGAGTTGAGGTTCTCGAACTCCAGGTTGACCTGGAAGTCGATGTCGAAGTTGCGCTGTGCCTGGCGGATCAGGCCCAGATACGCGTTGTTCACCAGCACATGCACATACGGGATACGGTGCTGCGCGCCGACCGCCAGCTCTTCCAGCATGAACTGGAAGTCGTAGTCGCCGGAGAGCGCGACGACCGTGGCCTCGGGGTCGGCGGTGGCCACCCCCAGCGCGGCGGGGATGGTCCAGCCGAGCGGGCCCGCCTGGCCGCAGTTGATCCAGTGGCGCGGCTTGTAGACGTGCAGCATCTGCGCGCCGGCGATCTGGGAGAGGCCGATGGTGGTGACGTACCGGGTCTCGGGACCGAAGGCGCGGTTCATCTCCTCGTACACGCGTTGCGGCTTGAGCGGCACGTTGTCGAAGTGGGTACGCCGGTGCAGTGTGGCCTTGCGCTCCCGCGCCGAGGCGGCCCAGGTGGCGCGGTCGGGCAGCTCGCCCGCGGCCTTCAGCTCCTTCGCCACCTCGACGAAGAGCGCGAGCGCGGCTTTCGCGTCGGAGGCGATCCCGTAGTCCGGGGGGAAGATCTTGCCGATCTGGGTGGGCTCGATGTCGACGTGGACGAAGGTGCGTCCGCGCCTGTAGACATCGAGCTTGCCGGTGTGGCGGTTGGCCCAGCGGTTGCCGATACCGAGGACGAAGTCGGACTCCAGGAACGTGGCGTTGCCGTAGCGGTGCGAGGTCTGGAGCCCCACCATGCCGGCGTTCAGGGCGTGGTCGTCGGCGATGACGCCCCAGCCCATCAGGGTCGGCACGACCGGAGTGCCGGTGAGTTCGGCGAACTCGACCAGCAGCTCGGAGGCGTCGGCGTTGATGATGCCGCCGCCGGCGACGATCAGCGGGCGCTCGGACGCGTTCAGCATCCTGACGGCCTTCTCGGCCTGGGCGCGCGTGGCGACCGGCCGGTAGACCGGCAGCGGCTCATAGGTCTCCGGGTCGAACTCGATCTCGGTGAGCTGGACATCGAGCGGCAGGTCGATGAGGACCGGCCCGGGGCGTCCCGAGCGCATGAGGTGGAACGCCTGCTGGAAGACGCCGGGGACCTGAGCGGCCTCCAGGACGGTGGTCGCCGCCTTGGTGACCGGCCGCGCGATCGAGGCGATGTCGACGGCCTGGAAGTCCTCCTTGTGGATCACCGCGGTCGGCGCCTGGCCGGTGATGCAGAGGATCGGGATGGAGTCACCGATCGCCGAGTACAGGCCGGTGATCATGTCCGTGCCCGCGGGCCCGGACGTACCGACACAGACACCGATGTTGCCCGGGTGGGTACGCGTATAGCCCTCGGCCATGTGCGAGGCGCCCTCGACATGGCGGGCGAGCGTGTGATGAACCCCGCCGGCCGCCTTGAGGGCCGCGTAGAAGGGGTTGATCGCGGCGCCCGGCACGCCGAACGCGTTGCTGACGCCTTCGCGCTTGAGGATCTCAACTGCCGCTCGGGCGGCGGTCATTCGAGGCATGAAGTGCTCCTGCTTCGGCCGGCGGATCAGGGCTCTGTCGCGCCACCTGAGAGCACTAATTCCGTGATGCGGAAGTTTAATTCTGTTATACGGAATCAATTTAAGGTCCGCGCGGTGCGACGTCAAGGGATGGACGAAGACCCTCCCGGCCGCCCCGTCTTTCGAGGACGATGAAGGGGAGGTCGTGAGGGGAGAGGGCGTTGATGGGAGAGGGCGTTGATGGGAGAGGGCGTTGATGGGAGAGGGCGTTTCGGTGTGCTGCCCGTCGTGCGGCAGCCGCCATACGTTGACGGCGTCGGTCTATCCGTGCGTGTGCGGGGCGCGGGTGGCACCGACGCTGTCCGCGGACGCCCGCGTGGAGGCGGTCACCCGGCGCGCCTGGGCGGACGAGTGGGTGACGGTCCGCTGTGCGGCCTGCGCGCGCGAGGACCAGTGGCCGAGGCCGGAGCTGGGCTGCCCGTGCGGAGCGATGCTGCGGATCGCGGTGGAGCCGGTGACACCCGAGGCGGTCCCACCCGAGCCGGCGGCGGCCACACCGGAGCAGGTCGCACCCGCACCGGGGCCGCCTCCGGTGGCGGCCAAGGCACCCGAGTCGCCCGCACCGGGGCCGCCCTCCCATATCCCGCTGCCCAGGACCGCCGCCTCGCCACGCCCCGGGTTCCGCCCGGTGACGATCCGTACGGCACATGACGCGGTGACGACGGCCGCGCTCTATCTGCGCTGGCTCGGGTTCAAGAGCGTCGTCGAGTCCGGGGAGCCGTCGGCGCCCGCTATCAGGACGCCCGGTTTCAGAATGCCCGGCATCGGTCTGCGCGGCCCCGATGTGGTCGCCCAGGTCGACCCGACCACCAGCCCGGCGTCCCTCCGCTCCGTCGAATGCCTCTGGCTCAACGGCATGAACGCGTCGGCGACGAGCGTCTACTTCTCCCTCGCGGGGTACGCGGACGACGCCCGCGCCCGCGCGGACGCCCTCCGCCTCCCGCTCTTCGTCCTCGACCTCACGGGCGCGCCCCAGCCCGTCAACGGCCCGGCGGACGAACTGGTCTCGTCCGGGGCGTGACACCAGGAGGAGTGGCGGGAACGGCCCGCGCCATAATCACTTTCATGCACATCCGTCCCGCCACCCCCGCCGACCTCCCCCTTCTCCAGGACATCGAACGGGCGGCGGGCGAGCCGTTCCGCGCGCTGGGGATGGCCGCCATCGCCGATGACGTGCCGCCCGCCCTCGATCTGCTGGAGCGCTACCGGCGGGCGGGCCACGCCTGGGTGACGGACGACGGGACCGGACGGCCCGTCGCGTATCTGATCCACGACACCGTCGACCACGCGGCCCACGTCGAACAGGTCTCGGTCCACCCGGACGCGGCCCGCCGGGGCGTCGGCCGCGCGCTCCTCGGTCAGCTCGCCGAGCGGGCCGTACGCGCGGGACTGCCCGCACTCACCCTCACGACGTTCGCCGAGGTCCCCTGGAACGCGCCGTACTACGCGCGGCTCGGCTTCCGTACCCTCGGGGAGGACGAACTCACCGACGGGCTGCGGGAGATCCGCCGTACGGAAGCCGAACACGGTCTGGACCGCTGGCCCCGCGTCTGTATGCGGCGCGATCTCTGACGCACCCGCCCGGGAACGGCAGGGGACCCTCAGGCCCTCAAAGGCCCCAAAGCCCCCGATGCCCCCCTCAGCCCCCCGAAGGTCCCGAGAACCGCTCGCGCAGCTCGATCTTCCGCACCTTCCCGCTCACCGTCATCGGGAACTCGGCCAGGATCTCCACCCGGCGCGGGATCTTGTAGTGCGCGAGCCGTTCCCGGCAGTACGACACGATGTCCTCCAGGGTCGGCGGAAGAGCTGGGTCGCGCGGGATCACACAGGCCAGGATCTCCTCCCCGTACTTCTCGTCGGGGACACCGACCACCTGCACGTCCGCGACCTTCGGGTGGCCGTACAGGAACTCCTCGATCTCCCGGGGCGAGACATTCTCGCCGCCCCTGATGATCATGTCCTTGATGCGGCCGACGATCCGGGCGTAGCCGTCCTCCCGTATCACCGCCAGATCGCCGGTGTGCATCCAGCGGCCCGCGTCGATGACCTCGGCCGTGCGCTCCGGCTCGTTCCAGTAGCCGAGCATCACGCTGTAGCCCCGGGTGCACAGCTCGCCCGCCGTGCCGCGCGGCAGCGTCACCCCGCTCACCGGGTCGATCACCTTGACCTCGATATGCGGCAGGGCCCGGCCGACCGTGCCCGTACGGCGTTCCAGATCGTCCTCGCGCCGGGTCTGGGTGGAGACCGGGGAGGTCTCGGTCATGCCGTAACAGATGGAGACCTCGGCCATGTTCATCTCGGCCACGACCCGTTTCATCACCTCCACCGGGCAGGGCGAGCCCGCCATGATGCCGGTGCGCAGCGAGGAGAGTTCGTACGAGCCGAAGTCGGGGAGGTCGAGCTCCGCGATGAACATCGTCGGGACGCCGTACAGCGAGGTGCAGCGCTCCCGTTCGACCGCGCGCAGTGTGGAGCCCGCCTCGAACGACGGTGCCGGGATGACCACGCACGCGCCGTGGGAGGTGGCGGCGAGGTTGCCCATGACCATGCCGAAGCAGTGGTAGAACGGCACCGGCAGACAGACCCGGTCGTGCTCCGTGTAGCCGATCGTCCCGCCCACGGAATAGCCGTTGTTGAGGATGTTGTGGTGGGAGAGGGTGGCGCCCTTGGGGAAGCCGGTGGTACCCGAGGTGTACTGGATGTTGATCGGGTCGTCGCAGGACAGCGTGGCCTCGCGCGCCAAGAGCTGATCTTCCGTCACCTCGCCTGCGGAGGCGAGGAGTTCGTGCCAGCTCGGGTCACCGATGTAGTGCGCGGAGCGCAGTTCGGGGCAGCGTGCGCGGACCTCCTCGACCAGGGCGCGGTAGTCGCTTGTCCGGTGTGCGAGGGAGGCGACGAGCACGGAGATCCCGGACTGGCGGAGCACGAACTCCACCTCGTGCGCGCGATAGGCCGGGTTGATGTTCACCATGATCGCGCCGATCCGCGCGGTGGCGTACTGCACGAGCAGCCACTCCGGGCAGTTGACCGCCCAGATCCCGACCCGGTCGCCCTTCGCCACGCCGCGTCCGAGCAGCGCCCGCGCCAGTTCGCCGACCGCCGCGCCGAACTCCGCGTAGGTCCAGCGCCGCCCGGAAGGTACGTCGACCAGCGCCTCCCGGCCGGGGAAGGCGGCGATCGCCCGGTCGAGGTTGGCGCCGATCGTGTCGTCCAGCAGCGGGGTCGTGCCGGTGCCGTGGGTGTACGAGTTCACCGTCGCGGCGCTCTCCGTCGTCATCGCAGGTCCCCCTCGTCGTACTCGGCGCCGGATCCCTCGGCCGTACGCTGCCGCAGTTCGATCCGGCGGATCTTCCCGGACACGGTCTTGGGCAGTTCGGCGAACTCCAGCCGGCGCACGCGCTTGTACGGCGCGAGGACCGCCCGGGAGTGGGCGAAGATGACCTTCGCCGTGTCGGCGCTCGGCTCCCAGCCCTCGGCGAGGACGACATACGCCTTCGGTACGGCGAGCCGCACCGGATCGGGCGCGGGGACGACCGCGGCCTCGGCGACCGCCTCGTGCTCCAGCAGTGCGCTCTCCAGCTCGAACGGCGAGATCTTGTAGTCACTCGCCTTGAACACGTCGTCGCTGCGGCCGATATAGGTGATGTATCCGTCGGCGTCGCGCGCGCCGATATCACCGGTCCGGTAGTAGCCGCCGGCCATCGCCTCGGCCGTACGGTCGGGGTCGCCGTGGTAGCCCGTCATCAGACCGACCGGACGGGCGGAGAGATCGAGGGCGATCTCCCCCTCCCGCGCGCCGGGCGCTCCGGTGACCGGGTCGAGCAGTTCGACCGTGAAGCCGGGGGTCGGCCGTCCCATGGACCCGGACTTGAGCGGCTGGCCCGGCGAGTTGGCGACCTGCACGGCCGTCTCGGTCTGGCCGAAGCCGTCCCTGATCGTCACGCCCCACGCGCGCCGGACGGTCTCGATGACCTCAGGGTTGAGCGGCTCGCCCGCCGCGACGGCCTCGCGCGGCGGTGTGCGCAGCTGGGACAGATCGGCCTGGATCAGCATCCGCCAGACCGTGGGCGGGGCGCAGAAGCTGGTGACGCCCGCCGCGTCCATCTCCGCCATCAGCCTGGCGGGATCGAAGCGCGTGTAGTTGTGGAGGAAGACGGTCGCCTCGGCGTTCCAGGGGGCGAAGAGATTGGACCAGGCGTGCTTGGCCCAGCCCGGTGAGGCGATGTTCAGATGGACATCGCCCGGCTTGAGCCCGATCCAGTACATCGTCGCGAGATGGCCGATCGGATACGAGACATGCGTGTGCTCGACCAGCTTGGGGCGGGCGGTCGTGCCTGAGGTGAAGTAGAGCATCAGCGGATCGTCCGCGTGGGTGGCGCCGTCCGGCTCGAAGGCCGCGGACCGGTCGTAGGCGTCCTCGTACGGGAGCCAGCCCTCGGGGGCGCCTTCCGGGCCGGCGCCCACCACGATCCTGGTGAAGCCGCCCGGGACCGTGTCGAACTTCCCGGTGTCCTCGGCGCGGACGATCACATGCGCGGCCCGGCCGCGGTCGATACGGTCGCGCAGATCGGCGGGGCCGAGGAGCGGGGTGGCGGGGATGACGACGGCCCGCAGTTTCATCGCGGCGAGCGCGGTCTCCCACAGCTCGACCTGGTTGCCGAGCATGACGACGACGCGGTCCTCGGCCCGTACGCCCTGCTCACGAAGCCAGTTGGCGGCGCGGTTGGAGCGGGCGGACATCTCGGCGAAGGTGACGCGGACGCGGCCGCCGTCCTCCTCGACGATATGCAGGGCGATACGGTCGTTGCCCCGCCCGTCCGTTCCTTCGGCGATCCGGTCGAACCAGTCCAGCGCCCAGTTGAAGCGCTCGGGACGCGGCCAGTCGAAGCCCTCGTACGCCGTCGCGTAATCCTCCCGGTGCGCCAGGAGGAAGTCCCGGGCCGCCCGGAACCGCTCGGTCGGATCGGCCGGACCATCGGCCGCCTCGGCCGCCGTCGGCTTCCTTGCCGTCATGTGTCCTCCTCATTGCCGGACCGCTCTCTGACATCGTGTAATCAGTGACGTGGGTCTCACCACCCCCGAATGGGGGTAATGGGCGGTGGCGACGGAAGGAAGAGACGTGGCCGAACCGGTCGAGGCGGTGGAGATGCGGGCCGCGCTGCTGCGGCTGCGCAGGACGACCGGGCTCCCGGTGGCGTTCGGCGGGCTGCTGCACGAGGCGGGACGGATGGACATCGCCGAGCTGAACGGCGCGTCGACGGGCGCACTGCGCGGCCTGGCCATCTCCTCCGGCTCCGGCCTGGGCGGCAAGTCCATCGCGCTGGCCCGGCCGTGCGCGGTGACCGACTACCGGGTGGCGCGGCACATCAGCCATGAGTACGACGCGGCGGTGGCGGCGGAGGGTCTGCGCTCGGTACTCGCGGTGCCGGTGGTCGTACGGCGCAGGGTGCGCGGGGTGCTGTACGGAGCCCTGCGCAGCGCCCTGCCGATCGGCGAGCGCACCTTCGACGCGGCGGTCGCCGCCGCGCGGGACGTGGAACAGGCACTGCTCGTACGGGACGAGGTACGACGGCTGCTCAGCGTGAGCCGCGAGCCCACGCCGGGCCCCGCGGCCTGGGAGGAGGTCCGCGCGGCCCACAGTGATCTGCGGGCGCTGGCGCCGCGCGTCGTCGACACGGAGCTGCGTGCGGAACTGCTCGACGTCTGCGGGCGGCTGGCGGGCGCGTCGTTCCCGATGGGCGCGTCCGTACCGGCGGGCACCGCGCCGCGCCCGGCCCCGGTCGCGCTGGCGCCGCGCGAGGTGGACATCCTGACCTGCGTCGCGTCCGGGTCGACCAACGCGGCGGCGGCAGCGCTGCTCGGTCTGCGGCCGGAGACGGTGAAGGGGTATCTGCGCTCGGCGATGCGCAAGCTGGGCACGCACACCCGGCTGGAGGCGGTGGTGGCGGCGCGCCGGGCGGGCCTGCTGCCCTGAGCGGGCCCATGCCCGCCCGAGCGGACCCGTGCCCATCCGAGCCGAGCCGGTGCGGGCGGCTCCGAGCGGGCCCGTCTCTGTCCGGCGCGGCGCCAGGACCGCGTCAAAATGCGGTCTCGCCAGGTCAACGCCGCGTTATGGCCCGGCCATCTCGCCCTCTCCGGGGCATAGCTTCCAGATGTCGGAGCGTACGGACGGCCCCGACGGCTCAGACAGCGATCGACTCCTCTGGGAGGACACCATGGAGCGCCTCATTTCCGAGGACGCGGACGGCGGTTCGGACCCCGCCCCGGCCGCGGACCCCGACGCCGACCCCGACGAACCCGGGACGGCCCGGCCGCTGTACGTACCCGTACGGCTCGGCTCGGCCGGTGGCCACCAGCTGCGGTTCGCGCGCACGCCGCTCGGCGCGCGGACCGCGATCGGCTTCACCAGCGGCCCGCGGCTGACCGCCGTCCTCGGTGAGGGACAGGCGTGGATCAGGCTCGCGGAGCCCGCGCTGCGCGCGCTCGCCGAACCGCTGGGCGCGGCCCTCGTGACCGTGGACCCTCAGCTGACCGCCCCCGCCACCGGCGGGCGGCCCGCACCGGCCGAGCCCTGTGCCCGGCGCGCCCTGGAGCTGCCGGAGGCGATGGCCGCATGACCACCGAACCTCTGCTGCTGGCCGGTGAGTTGCGCACATCGACGGTCTGGCCCGCGTCCGCCGTCCTCGCCCCCGGCGGTGATATCGCGGTGGCCGGAGTGTGTCTCACGGAGCTGGCCGAGCGCTACGGCACCCCCACCTATGTCCTGGACGAGGACGAGGTACGGGCCCGTGCGCGGGCCTGGCGACAGGCGCTGCCCGACGCCGAGATCGTCTACGCCGCCAAGGCGTTCCTGTGCCGCGCCGTCGTCGACTGGATGGAGCAGGAGGGCCTTGGCCTCGATGTCTGCTCGGCGGGCGAACTGGAGCTGGCGGCCACCCGCGGCTTCCCGCCCGACCGGATCGTGCTGCACGGCAACGCCAAGTCGCCGCAGGACCTGAGGACCGCGCTGCGCCTCGGTGTCGGCCGCGTCGTCATCGACTCGGCCTGCGAGACGGCCCGGCTGGCCGCGCAGGTCCAGGGGCCGGACGCGCAGCAGGTGATGGTCCGCGTACTGCCCGGGATCGAGGCGGGCGCGCACCCCAAGATCCGTACGGGAGCGGACGGCCAGAAGTTCGGGCTGTCCCTCGCGGACGGCAGCGCGGAGGACACGATCGCCCGCGTCCTCGGTCAGTCCCGGCTCGAACTCGTGGGCCTGCACTGCCATCTGGGCTCGCAGATCGCCGAACCGGGCCCGTACGCCGAGGCGGTACGGCGGCTGGTGGCGTTCCTGGCGGCCCTCCGTGACCGGTACGGGGTGACGCTGCCCGAACTGGATCTGGGCGGCGGTTTCGCGGTGGCGTATCTGCCGGGCGATCCGGCGCCGACACCCGCCGAGTACGGCACGCTGATCACCCGCACGCTGGCGAGCGCCTGCGCCGAGCACGGACTGCCGGTCCCGCGCCTGACGGTGGAGCCGGGCCGCTCGGTCATCGCCCCGGCCGGGATCGCCCTCTACCGGGTGCTGTCGGTGAAGCGCACCGCGGGCCGGGTCTTCGTCGCCGTCGACGGCGGGATGAGCGACAACCCGCGGCCCGCGCTGTACGGGGCGCGCTATACGGTCCGCCGGGTGGGACGCGCGTCCGACGCGCCGATGCGTACGGCCACAGTCGTCGGGAGGCACTGCGAGGCGGGCGACGTGCTCGCGGACTCGGTGGAGCTGCCGGAGGACATCAGGCCCGGGGACGTACTGGCGGTGCCCGCGGCCGGCGCGTACCAGGTGTCGATGGCGTCGGGCTACAACATGACGGGCCGCCCGCCGGTGGTGGCGGTCTCCGGGGGGAGATCGCGGCTGCTGGTGCGCCGGGAGAGCTTCGAGGATCTGCGCGCCCGGGATGTCGGCCTCTGACGCCAGGGGCTCCTACCGTCCCACCGTCATGTTCCTCGTGGGGTTCGACCTGGGCCGCTCCCGCGGCATGCTGCACGAACAGGACGATTCACAGCGGAGCCGAGCGAAGACGACAACGGCGAAATGAGGGCGCCGCCAAAATCACCGGCGGCGCCCTCGCGCAGGCCACACGTCGCCTGATGCGGCACCGGCGGGCGTTGCGGACAGGATCTGTCCTCGATCCGCCGCACGCATCACCCGTACGGGTGGAAAACTCGGCGACACGCGAGCGTCCGGTTTGTTAGCTTCCGGACCATGAAGCCGCTCACCGAGGACGAGATCCGCGGATCGTTCGTCAACTGTTCCAAGGGCGAGGCCCGCAGAATGAACCTCCCCCGGGAGCTGTCCGACCTGCCCTGGGCCGATCTCGACTTTCTGGGCTGGCGGGATCCAGGCGCTCCCGACCGCGGCTATCTCGTGACGGAGCGTGCGGGCGCCTGGGCGGGTATCACCCTGCGCGGTCCGTCGTCCGGGCAGAAGAACTTCCTCAAGTCGAGCATCTGCTCGATCTGTGTCACCCCGCACGCCGCCTCCGGGATAGATCTGATGACCGCGCCCAAGGCCGGCGTGGCGGGCCGGCAGGGCAATTCCGTCGGTATGTACATGTGCGCGGACCTGGCGTGCCCCCTCTACGTCCGGGGCAAGAAGAAGTCCCTCGGCCGACGGCTTGAGGAGTCCCTCACCCTGGAGGAGCGGCTGACCAGGGCCCGGACGAATCTGGACCGCTTCCTGGACAAGCTGTACGAGGGCGCGACGACGGCGCTCTGACGGCGCGGCCCGTGGTGCCGGTACGGGGACGGCGGCCCGGGGTCTCCCCGGACCGCCGTCCCCTCGTGCCGTACGCGCGTCTCGTCCTTCAGACGCCCCGCGGCCCCACCGGTCGGCGGGACGGGCGCGCGAGGGTGTAGCCGGCGATGCCCGCGAGCGTGCCGAGCACACCACCGGCCACGGTCCAGATCCAGCGGTCGGTCCACCGGCCGGAGGACCAGCCGCCCTCGGGCTCGACGCCGGAGGCGGCCGGCCGCGCCCCGTCGCCCGGACCACTGTCGCCGCCGGTCGCGGTGCCGTCTCCGTCGTCGGCCGCCGCGACGGTGGTACGGCCCGGGGTCAGCGGGACGGTCAGCCGACCGCCGACCGCGGAGGACCCGCCCTTGTCCGGCGTGGCGGCCTCGATCTCCGCCCGTACCGGCAGCCCGAGGTCCACCTCCTGCGCGTTCAGGACCGTCAGCCGTACGTAGTAGCTGCCCGGCAGCGGATCGTTGGACCAGGGCTCGGCCCAGGCCCGTACGGTGCGCAGCGTGCAGCGCAGCTCGACCGTGCGCGCGTCGGCCGCGAGCGCCTTGGTCCGGGCGCCGTACACGCACGGCTGGCGGCGGCGCAGTCCGTCGTAGACGTCCACCTGCCAGGTGGTCGCGCCCTTCCTGGCCGCGGCGGACTCGGGGAGCGTGACCTTGGCGGTGACGGTCGGGCGCTGCCCGGCGTCCGCGGGGAACACCCAGTACAGGTAGTCGCCCGAGGAGCCGTCCGCCGTGGCCCGCTGGCCCGGCCGGAACGCGGTGGCCGTACGGAACGAGGTGCCCGCCTCGGTCGGCGCCGCCGCGCTGTCGGAACTGCCGGAACTGTCGGACGAGCTGCCGGTGGGTGTCGGGGTCTCGTCGGCGACAGCGCTGCCCGCCGTACCGAGAAGCAGCACACCGGCCAGCAGGGAACCCGTGAACATACCGGTGATACGCATCAGTTGCTCCTCCATACGAGACGCAGGCGCGAGAGCCAGCCCCAGAGCAGTCCGGCGACCAGTCCGGTCAGGGCCAGGGTGCCGAGCAGCCACCAGCCGCGGCCGAGACCGAACGCGGCGAGGTCGGAGGGCACGTCGGGCGAGTCCACCAGGTCGACGGTCAGCTCGACGGGCAGGCCGGGGGTGGTCTTGACGGCGGCCGGCGCGGAGAAGGCGTTGCTGACCTGGAGACAGACCGTCTCGGGGGCCGGCTTCACATCGTCCTCGTCGTCGAGCGGCGGCTTCGGATAGCGCAGCCCCGACGAGATCACGTCCGTGCGTCCGTCGCCCGCTTCCGAGCCTCGGACGATCTCCCTGCCGTGTACGGTCACGGCGCGCAGCAGCACACCGTAGTCCGGGTTGACGGCGCGGTCGGCGCCGACGCTGACCGAGGCGCGCAGCTCCTGGCCGGGCAGCACGTCCACGCGGTACCAGCGGTGCTCGGAGAACTTCTCGCGGTCGCTGTAGAGGCCGGGCTTGATCCGCGGGGCGTCGGCGCAGCGCGCGGCGCCCTCGGTGGCCACCGGGGTGACCACGGGGTCGGCCGCGCGGTCCACCAACTGCGTGACCCGGCGCGAGAGTTCATCGGTGTGCTGGACGGAGGTGAAGGTGCCGCCGGTGGCCTCGGCGATACAGGTCAGCTGCCGGCGGGTCTTGTCGTCGGGGACGAGGCCCAGGGTGTCGATGGTGAGATGGATTCCCTTGGCCGCGATCTCACGCGCGACCTCGCAGGGATCGAGCGGGGCGCAGGTGTCCTCGCCGTCGGTGATGAGGACGATTCGGCGGGTGGCGTCGCCTTCGCCCTCCAGGTCGTCGGCCGCGCCGAGGAGCGCGGGGCCGATGGGGGTCCAGCCGGTGGGGGCGAGTGTGGCGACCGCGGTCTTCGCCTCGGTGCGGTCCAGCGGCCCCACCGGGTAGAGCTGCTTGGTGTCCTTGCAGCCGACCTTGGTGTCCTTGCCGGGGTAGTTGGCGCCGAGGGTGCGGATGCCCAGCTCCACTTCCCGCGGAACCGCGTCGAGCACTTCGTTGAACGCCTGTTTCGCCGCCGTCATCCGGGACTGGCCGTCGATGTCGCGGGTCCGCATCGAGCCGCTGACATCGAGGACCAGATCGACCTTCGGGGCCGGTTTCCCGGTAGGTTCGTCGGCGGCGGCAGCGGCGGGAGGGAAGAGCCCTACGGCCAGGGTGGCCACCAGACCGCACACGGCGGCTGCCGGCCATTTACTTATGATCATCGCCGGATGATAGTGAGATCGGCCCCATGGCATCAAACGGAAACTGATGACCCGTCAGCTTCATAGCCGACCCCCCGAGGTGACGTCATGCACGGGAACGCCGAACCGTCCGAGCCCATCACCGGGTCCGCCGGTGGACCGGACCGCCACCATCCGAATCGCCGCCGCTTCCTGGGCGCGGGAGTGCTCGCCGCCGCCTCGGTCGTCGCCGCGGCGCCCGCTCCGTTCGCCGCTCCCGCGTCCGCCCCCGGCCCCGCGTCCGCCCGCCCCCGCGCCGCCGCCCGGCCGCTGTTCCTCGGGACGTACACCTCCGTCGAAGGCGGCGGCACCGGCGTCGGCCTGGCGACGTACGACACGGTGACGGGCACGATCTCGGGCGCCGGTACGGTCACCGGCGTCGGGGACCCCTCGTATCTCGCCATACATCCGGACGGCACCACGCTCTACACCGTCAATGAGCGGCAGGACGGCGGTGTCACGGCGATCGCCCTGCCCGGGGCCGGGGGCGGGAGCCCGACCGTGCTCGGTACGCGCGCCACGGGCGGCGCCGGGCCCACCCATCTGTCGGTACACCCCGGCGGACGCTGGCTGCTGAGCGCCAACTACACCTCGGGGAGTGTCGCCGTACACCCCATCGGGGCCTCGGGCGCGCTGGGCGAACGTACGGACCTGGTCACCCACTCCGCTCCGCCGCCGGGCCCCGGACAGCGGGGGCCGCACGCCCACCAGATCCTCACCGCACCGGACGGCGGTCATGTGCTCGCCGTCGACCTGGGCAATGACACCGTCTATACGTACCGTCTCGACACCTCCGCCGGGACGCTGACCCAGGTCTCGTACGCGCTCCTGCGCCCCGGCGCGGGCCCGCGCCATCTCACCTTCCATCCGTCGGGCGCGTTCGCCTATCTGGCCAACGAGCTGGACAACACCGTCGTCGTCTGCGCGTACGACCCCACGACCGGTGAACTCACCCCCGGCGAGCCGCAGTCCACCGGCGCGGGGCAGGCGGGCGGCAACTTCCCGGCCCAGCTGGTGGTCACCGGCGACGGAGCCTTCGCGTATCTCGCCAACCGCGGTCACAACAGTCTGACCCGGTACGCCATCGAGGCGTCGGGCGCGCGGCTGCGGCTGCTCGACACCGTGCCGGTCGGCGGCGACTACCCCCGGCACCTCGCTCTCTCCCCCGCCGGGGACCTGCTGTTCGCCGCGAATCAGCGATCGAACTCCGTGACGGTCTTCCATGTGGACCCCGGCAGCGGCGAACTGCGCTCGGCGGGCCCGCCGTTCAGCTCACCGGTGGCTGTCTGCGCGCTTCCGCTTTAGAGCGCTCGCCCGCTTCTGTCAGGGGCTCGCCCGCTCGCCATGGGGCCGACGTCCCGCTGCCGCGCCATGCCTGGAAGACATCGGAGATCGGAGATCCTATGGGATATGCGACACGCGCCGGGCCACCGCGGCCAGATGCCCGCGCATGGCGACAAGCGGGCGCTGGGGGTCGCCGGACTCGAACGCGGCCAGGATCGCGGCGTGTTCGTCCACGGCCCGCTCGATATCCGTCGTGCCGTGGTCGGCGGTCTGCCGCAGCCGGTGCACCTGGGCGCTCAGGGACTCGGCGGTCCTGAGGAGGAAGCGGTTGCCGGAGGCCCGGATGATCGTGAGGTGGAATTCCCAGTCCGCCGCGAAACACTCGCGCAGATCGGAGAAGTCCGCCGGCCCGCCGTGGGCACCCCGCGACTTCCGTACGCGATGGGCGCGGAGCACATGCCGGGCGTGCGCGGCCCGCAACTCGGGCACCAGGTCGTCGGCCCGGGAGGCCGCGCGCTCCACGGCCGCGGTCTCCAGGATCGTACGCATGTCGAACAGCTCCGCGAGCTGTTCCGGTGACAGCGGCGGGGCGACGCGATAGCCCTTCAGCGCCACCCGCGAGATCAGTCCGGTGTGTTCGAGCTGGACAAGCGCCTCGCGCACCGGGGTCGGCGACACCTCCAGCTCCCGGGCGAGGGAGTCGATACCGAGCGAACTCCCCGGCGGGGTCGAGCCGTCGAGCAGCCTCTCCAGAATCGCGTCGTACACACCGTCGCGGAGAGCGCGGCGAGGCACTACCGGCTTACGGCCGACGGCCGGGGCGGCCAGTGCGCTGCTCTCGTTCCCGTTCATCTCGCTCGCCATCCTAGACGGGTCATTCCGGCCGGCCGGTCAGGTCGTCGGAGCGCCTCCAATTGAATAGATCCTATAGGGTCTATGATCCACTTCCCGGTCCGGCCACCACTGACAGACCCGGAGACGACGATGTCCCACACCGCACAGGACCGGCCCATCGGCGCCGCCGTCCTCCGGTTCCCGAAGATCCGGTTCTTGACCGCCGAAAGCGGGGGCGTCGGCCACCGGCCCGAGGGGGGCAGGCCGTGACCGTGCTGACGAACGACCCGCGCGCCTTCGCCGACGAGGCCCTGGCCGGGTTCGCCGCCGCCCACGCCGAGGACATCCGTACGGTGCACGGCGGCGTCGTCCGCGCCTCGGCCACCCCGCCGGGCCAGGTGGCCCTCGTCATCGGCGGCGGTACCGGCCACTACCCCGCGTTCGCCGGCTGGGTCGGCCCCGGCTTCGCGCACGGCGCGGCCTGCGGACATGTCTTCGCCTCCCCCTCCGCCTCGCAGATCTGCTCGGTGGCGCGCGCCGCCGACAACGGCGGCGGTGTGATCCTCGGCTTCGGCAACTACGCCGGGGACAACCTGCACTTCGGGCAGGCGGCCGAACAGCTCAGCGCGGAGGGCATGGACGTCAGGACCCTCGCGGTCACCGACGACATCGCGTCGGGACCCCCCGACGACACCGCGCCGCGCCGGGGCATCGCGGGCGATTTCTCCGTACTGAAGATCCTCGGTGGAGCGGCCGAGGCCGGTCTCGGTATCGACGCGGCCGTACGCGCCGGCCGCAGGGCCAACGCCGCCACCCGCTCGCTCGGCCTCGCCTTCGGCGGCTGCACCCTGCCGGGCGCGGACCGGCCGCTGTTCACCGTCCCCGCCGGGCGGATGAGCGTCGGCCTCGGTATCCACGGCGAACCCGGGATCGCGGAACTCCCCCTGCCCACCGCCGACCGGGCCGCCGACCTCCTGGTGGACACGATCCTGGCGGAGCGGGCGGTGGCATCCGCCGGTGTGGGCGGATCCGACCGGGTGGCGCCGCTGCTCAACGGCCTGGGCGCGACCAAGTACGAGGAGCTGTACGTCGTCCACCGCCGGGTGGCCGAGCGGCTGGCCGCCGAGGGCCTGACCGTCGTCGCGCCGGTGGTCGGCGAGCAGATCACCAGCCTCGGGATGGCCGGCCTCTCCCTCACCCTGACCTTCCTCGACGACGAACTGGAAGCGCTGTGGACGGCTCCGGCCGCCACCGCCGCCTTCCGCCGTGGTGCCCTCATGCCCCGGCCGCCGCGTACCGACGATCTGACCACCGTGCACCGGGTGCCTCCGGTCGTACCGGGCGGTCCTGGTTCGCGAGCCCTGGGGGCGCGGCTGGCCGAGGCCCTGCTGACGGTGCGCGACACCGTGGTGGCCCACGAGGCGCGGCTCGGGGACCTCGACGCCGTGGCGGGCGACGGCGACCACGGCATCGGAATGCGGCGCGGAGCGGAGGCCGCGGCGGCTGCCGCGCGGGAGGCGGTGGCCCTCGGCGCCGGCGCCGGTACGGTGCTCGCGCACGCCGGCGCGGCCTGGTCGGAGCGGGCCGGCGGCACCTCCGGCGCGCTGTGGGGCGCGGCGCTGACGTCGTTCGGCGCGGTGCTCGGAGACCACGACGGCGTGACGGCCGGATCCGGCGGCGGCAGTGCCGGACACGGCATCGGTAGGGCCGGACGCGATGTGGGTATGGCCGAACGGGACGGCGCCCGGCTGACCCGTGCCGTACGGGCCGCCGTGGACGCGGTGCTGCGGATCGGCGGAGCGAGACCCGGCGACAAGACGCTGGTGGACGCCGCCGTGCCGTTCGCCGACCGGCTGGAGGCGGCCCTGCCCACGGCCGGGTTCGCCGCCGCGTGGGCACAGGCCGCGCGCGCCGCGGGCGAGGCCGCCGAGGCGACCGCCGCGATCGCCGCGCGCCTGGGCCGGGCCCGTACCCACGGCGTCCGGGGTCTCGGCTCACCCGACCCGGGGGCCATCTCGTTCGCTCTGATCGTCGCCGCCCTCACCCCCGGCTCCTCCAGCGCCCCCAACGCCCCTAACGCCCCTAACGCCCCCAAGGAGAAACGCTGATGCCGCGCAGCACCGCCACGAGGGCGCGCGCCCGACCGGGCGGTGGGGCTCAGCGGATGAGGGTGCGGCGGAACGAGGCCGGGGTGAGTCCCGTGCGACGCAGGAAGAACTTGCCGAAGTTGGTGGCCTCGCTGAAGCCGAGCCGACGACCCACCGTCGCGGCTGCCAGGTCGGTGTAGGCGAGCAGCCGTTTGGCTTCGAGTGTGATCCGGGCGTCCAGCACTTCGCGCGCGGAGAGGCCGGTGGCGGCGGTGCTCGCCCGGGTCAGTGTGCGCACGCTGTAGCCGAGCCGGCCGGCGTAGTCGGCCACCCGGTGGGTTCGGGCGAAGTCGCGTTCCACTTCGGCGGCGAACCGGGCGGCGATGCTGTCGGGGTCGCCCAGGGCCGGGCCGGCCGTATCCGTGCGGCCGATGCGCAGCAGCATCACGCTGAGCAGGTGCCGCCGGGCCTCGTCGCCGGACGCGGTGTGGCAGTCGGCCTCCAGGCGCAGCTGACGGGCCATCTCCCGGATGCCGACGTACGCCTCGGCGTCGGGGCGCCAGACGGGGCTCCGGTGGATGTCCCCCAGCAGCCGCGCCAGCTCGGTCGAGGGTGAGGCGGGTACCTCGTCGGTGAAGAGCACCAGCTCCCCGTCCACCGGGGGACCGAACCGCTGCACCTGACCGGGTCGTACCCACAGCACTGTCCCGGGGCCGAGCCGGTACTCGACGAAATCCACCTCGTGCCAGGTCTGCCCGGCGTCGACCAGCATGAGCCGGTGAAACCCCGTGCGGTGCGGTTCGCCGAGCGTGTTCACGGCGCGACGGCCGAGTTCACCGCGGTCGAGCACTTCGAGTTCGAGACCCGGTCCGTCCGGCGCCTTGAACCCGACGTGCCGCAGGCCATCACGTCCGATCGCGACCATGTCGAGTCCGCTCGTCACCTTTCCGGGCAGTCTCCCATTTTAGAAGATCGAAGCATCGATCGAAGAATCGATGAGGCAGAAGGGAGACTGTCATGAGCAGGGTAGTTGTGTTCGGCGCGGCCGGGCAGCTCGGACGGCGGATCGTGGCCGAGGCCGCTCGCCGCGGTCACGAGGTGACCGCCGTGGTGCGCCGCACGGAGACCGCTCCGGCCCTTGCCGAAGGAGTGGCCGTGGTGGCGGGAGACGCCACCTCGGCGGAGTCGGTCGCCCCGTTGGCCAAGGACGCCGACGCGCTGGTGACCGCCGTGAGCGCACCGGGCCGGGAGATCTACCGCACGGTGGCTCGGACGATGGTCGGTGTCGTCGCGGCGCTGCCCGATCCGGCGCCCCGGATCATCCACCTGGGCGGTGGGGCGACACTGACCACCCCGGACGGGACCCGGATTCTGGACCTGCCGTCCTTCCCCGCGGAGTACCTGGACATGGCCTCCGGACAGGCCGAGGCGCTGGACTTCTACCGGAACAGCACGGGGGTGACCTGGACGTATGTCTCACCGCCGCCGGTGCACTACGCGGTGGGTGACCGGACCGGCACCTACCGTACCGGGCTGGACCAGCCGGTCACCGGGGCCGATGGCGAGTCGAGGCTGAGCTACGAGGACATGGCCGTGGCCGTGGTCGACGAGATCGAGCACCCGAGGTTCCTGAACACCCGGTTCACGGCCGGCTACTGAGCGCGGTCGCCCAGGCCCTGTCCACCGCGGCGAGGCGCGGCGGCGTAGCGGCACCGCGGCACCACGGCCCCGCCCCCGGTGGTTGGATGGCGGCAGGCTCGTTCCCGGCTCGCACCGCGCTCCCACGGCGCTTCCCGCTCCCGCCGGCGGCCCGGGCCCAGACTGGAGGTCGCACGATGGGGACGAAGGGCCGTACGGGCCAGCCCACCCTGGAGGAAGTCGCCGCGCTCGCGGGCGTCGGCCGGGGCACGGTGTCCCGTGTCATCAACAACTCGCCCCGGGTGAAGGACACCACGCGCCATCTGGTCGAGCAGGCCATCGCCCAGCTCGGCTACATACCCAACCGGGCCGCCCGCGCCCTGGCGGGCAGCCGTACCGACGCCGTGGCCCTGGTGATACCCGAGACCGAGAAACGCTTCTTCGCCGAGCCGTACTTCTCCGAGATCGTCCACGGCGTGGGCGACGGCCTCGCCGATACCGAGCTGCAGCTCCTGCTGACCCTCGTCCGTACGGAGAAGGAGCGCCACCGCTTCCTCCAGTACGCCCGCGCCCGCCGGATCGACGGGGTCCTCCTGGTCTCCGTCCACGACAGCGACCCGCTGCCCGATCTGCTGGCCGAGATGGAGATGCCGACGGTCCTCGGCGGACGCAGATCCGGGGAGGAACCGGTGTCGTACGTCGACTCCGACAACGTGGGCGGCGCACGGGCCGCCGTACGCCATCTGTCCTCGTCCGGACGCCGGGCGATCGCCACCATCACCGGCCCGCTGGACATGTACGTGGCCCAGTGCCGCCTGCGCGGATACGAGGAGGCGGTACGGGAACACGCCACCGGCCCCGCCCCTTCCTGGATCGCGCACGGCGACTTCACCGAGGAGAGCGGGCGCCGCGCGATGGCGGAACTGCTGCGTCTCCACCCGGATCTCGACGCGGTGTTCGCCGCCTCCGACCTGATGGCGGTGGGCGCCCTGCACGCCCTGCGGGCGGCGGGCCGCAGGGTCCCCGAGGATGTGGCGGTGGTGGGCTTCGACGACTCCCCCCTCGCCCGCCACACGGACCCCCAACTGACCTCGGTGCGCCAGCCGGTGGAGGAGATGGGACGCACGATGGCCCGGGTGCTGCTGGAGGCGATCAACGACACCTCGGCGGCCTGGCAGCACGTGGTACTGCGCACGGAACTGGTACGACGGGCCTCGGGGTGAACGGTCCCGAGCAGTCGACGTTTCCCCTCAGCTGGGCGTGCTCAAGTCCGGACGTGCGCTGAGGTAGAGACGGCTGGTGGGTGAGTCGGGGTCGTACAGCGCCGTCATGTACTCCCAGGTGGAAGCGAGTGCGGTACGTACGTGGCCCGGCAGTTCCGGATCGGTGCTGATGCGTTCCCGGGCTTGACGGTGGAGGTCGGCGACGAGCGCCGAACAGTAGTCGGCGGCACCGGAGGCACCCACCAGAGCCACAACGGTCTTGAGGTCGACGTCAGCTCCGGCGAGGTACGCGGCGAGCTGATCACGGCCTTCCAGGGCGAGCCTGTCAAGCGCCGCGCGGATCAGCACAGTACGCCGTCGCCTGGCCAGGTCCGAGGTGTTGGCGATGGTAAGCGCGGGCTCCGAGACCTCATCGCTGCTGAGGACTCTGGCGAGTTCGGTAAACCCAGCCACATCGTTTTGGACTTGGAAGCCTTGACAGAGCGGGATTCCGGCCTTCGTCACGCGTGAGAGGGCGGCGCGACCGAGACCGGCCAGTGTTCCGGCCAACTCGATCGAGCACATGAGATACGGCACGAACTGGAGCGCGTGAATTCGCAGGATGTCTGCCTCCCGGACCGCGGTGACGTCCCGGCATACGTCAAGGTGCAGCTGTTCGATCTGCCCGGCGGCGACCAGAGCGCCGTTCGCCTGGAACAGCTCGCACAGCCGCGCGCGAACTGCGGCGGGCAGGTTGGAGCGGACGATCGGCAGCGGCGCCAGGCCGGCGAGAATGTCGCCGGCGAACAGAGCGGCGCTCGCCGCCTCCCCCGCACCGAAGGAGCTCCGCAGGGCGTGGTGCGCGGTCGGATGGCCACCACGTCGGGTGTCACCGTCCACGATGTCGTCGTGGAGGAGGATCGCACCGTGCCGGATCTCCAGCGCGGCCGCCACCGCGATGAGATCGTCGCGGTGGAAAACCTTGGTTCCGAGGACATGCGCCGCGTGGAGGAACGCCATGCCCAGCAGTCGCTTGCTGGGACGGATGAGGTAGGCGGCCGCCGCGTCGTACACGTCCCGTTCACTGATCCGGGCGGTGAACCGTTCGGCGTCTGACAGACGGATCAAGGTCTCTTCGAGCTGACGCTGCCAGCTGATGAGGGTCTTGTCGGACGGCTTGGTCATGGCGGCGCTCCTCCACAGGGCGTCAGGAAGTGCTGTCAGGCCAGGGGACGTCGGTCTCGACGGGCGCGGTGTAGTCGACGCCGGGCACCGCGAAGCCGTAGAGACGCCGAACTTCGGCGTGGAACCAGTCGAGGTCGGCCAGTTCGGTGATCATGTCGGTGGTGGCGGTACTCCACCGCTCGGCGACCGCAGCCTGCACACCGTGATCGAGTTCCCAGGTGTCGAGGCGTACGCGGCCCTCCCCATCGAGGTCGAGCGGGCGGGCACCGGTGAGCCGGTCCCACAGCTCGGTGAGCTGAGCGACCGGCTGCATCATGCCCTCGCCGAGGACGCCGCGCAGCAGCCCGACATAGAGCGCGATGCCCGGGATGGCGGTGGAGGACTGAGTGACGGCGGCGCCGTTCACGGACGTCACCGCGCGCCCACCGACGAGCTTGGCGAGACGCTCGTCGAGGATGCGAGCGGTCTGTTCGAGGTGAGTCTTGGCGGCGCCAATGGTGCCCTGCCGGTAGATCGCGGCGGTCAGGGAGGAGCCGATATAGGAGAGCGCGGCGGTGGTGAAACCGGTGGCGAGGAGTTCGCGATCGGCGAGGTGGTCGATCCACCGCTCCCAGTCGGAGCCGCCCATCACGGCGACTGTCTGATCGATGTCGTCGCCCTCGGCCGGCTGGGTCTCGACTTCCTTCACCTCGGGTGCGCCATGGTCGGTGAAGACGAGCGTCTTGGTGCGGTACGTCTCACCGACAGGTTTGAGGACCGAAGCGTAAGTGACTCCGGTGTCGGGGTCGGTACGGCGCGGGGCCGCCACCGAGTAGATGAGGTAGTCCAGGCGCCCGCCGAAACGCTGCCGGATGAGTTCGGAGACCTCCTCCTTCATGGCATCCGAGAACGCGTCACCGTTGAGGAAGACCATCTCCCGGCCTTGGCCACGGGCGAGTTCCGCGGTGGCTGCCGTGCGGTACCAGCCGGCCGTTCCGGTGAGCCGCCCGGGCGCCCTCTCGAAGCAGACTCCGATGCCACGGATGCCTGCTCGGGCAAGTCCCGCGATGGTGGCGGCCAGCCCGTACCCGGCGGAAGAACCGATGACGAGTGCCACCGGTGCTCTGTCCGGAGCCGCGGCGGGGGAAGGGACGGCCCGCCACATACCCTCCACCAGACGCGCGCAGCCTTCCGGGTGGGAGTCGAGGAAGAGAAAGCCGCGATTGCGTGGGGTGATGACGCGCTCTGTCATGGATGCGAGCCCTTCAGGTCGTCGTGGGGCGAAGGCGCGGCGACCGTCAGAACGCGCACCGCGTCCCGCAAGTCTGCGACGGTACGGACACGTGCGGTCACCTCGTCCGGAACAGTAATACTCAGGCGGTCTTGGAGGGTTTCCACCAGTTCGAGCAGGGTGAGGCTGTCGACTCCGAGATCGCGCTCCAGCAGCGCGTCGGGCTCGGCGCACGCTCCGCAAGGGCGCCCTGTGATCCGTACCAGGACCTCGCCGATCACCGTCGATGTATCGATACTCATCGGCCGCCCTCCCAACCATCGGGGCGGCCCAGCAGCGCGGCGATGGGGATCAGCGGAGCGAGGCTCCGGTGACCGGTCGCTTCACCGGTCACCTCGTCATGACGGTCGATCAACAGGGAACAGGAGTCGCAGAAGCTCGTGCACGTCGTCTTCTCCGTGTACGAGCGGGGTACGACGTCATGCAGGGCCGCCAGCCCGCCGCCGGCCCGCACCCGGGCGACGTAGGCGGACGAGCCGGCACGCGCGATGAGGTCGGTGGCCCGCTCGCGCAGCATGTTGCCGAACGCCAGCTTCTCGGGGACGTTGAACGCGGCGCAGGTGTACCAGTCGCCGTGCTCTTTCAAAAGCGACGTCGGCAGGACGTAGGCAGGGCCGGAGAGAGGCTGGTGACGGTACGTTGGAAATGGCAAAAGGCGACGTCGAGCTACATCCGCTCGTCCACGTACGTAGACACCGCGGCTGGAGTATGGAACAACTCGCCCGCGCCTTGTCGGTCACCGCCCGCAGACGCGGTTTGATCTACAACCCCGCCCGAGACCGCATCTACAAATGGGAACACCGCCTGGCCACCCCCAGCGAGGACTACCAGATGCTCCTGGCCGACGTCCTCGGGATCGAGCAGTCCCGTGTCGTCGCGCTCGGATAGCCTTGGTGGCTCCCCGCCTTCGACACTCCGCATCCATTCGGCACCCGTGGCAGCCGCGCTGCCCTCACGGAGGTATTGGTGGCACAGGCATACCCCGACCGCCGAGCATTCCTCGCGCTCAGCACGACGGCCCTCGTCGGTGTAGCCCGGGACTGGGCGGCCATCGAGCCCGAGCGGCTGTCCAGCGCCTTGCGTGGCCGCCGAGTTGACGAAGCCCTCCTCACTTGGCTGGAGTCCGGTGTCGATGAGCTTCGTACGCTGACCAACGCCTCCGGGCCCGAGTGCATTGATCTGGTTCAGTCACTGCTCAGGACCAGCGTCAAGCTGATCGACGCCGCCACGTACGACCAGCCCGCAGGCCGCCGGCTCCATCAAGTGGCCGCAGCAGCCGCACAGTGCGCGGGATGGCTACACTTCGACCAACGCGAGTACGCGGCGGCTCAACGTCACTGGAACGTCGCACTGCACGCCGCTCACGTCGCGGCCGATCGCGACCTCGGGGCGGGTGTGCTTTCCGACCTCGCCTACTCGGCGACCTGGCTCCAGCACCCCGGCACCGCGATCGAGATCCTTGAGCACGCCCATAGCCGGACTCGCTCCGCCGCGGCCCGCTCACTTCTGGACTTACGCCGCGCCCGCGCCCTGGCGGTCCTGGGCGACGCCCACGCCACCGGCCGTGCCCTCTCCTCCGCCGAGAAGGAACTCGACCGATCCCAGCCCGGCGCGGCACCGGCCTGGGTTTCCTGGATGTCCCCGGCCGACCTCGCCGTCGACGCCGGACGCGCCTGGCTGGACCTCGACGAGCCTGTCCGTGCCGGCCAATCCCTCGACGAAGGACTGCGGCTGCTGGACCCCGCTCGCGCCCGAACCCGGTCCGTCGTCCTGGCCTACCGCGCCGAGACCGCGCTTGCCCGACGTGACGTATCGGCTGCGGCCGACGACGCGCGCACCGCTCTGGACACAGCTCTCAGTACGAAGGCCACCCGGTGCGTCACCCTGGCCCGAGGCACCCTCGACCGCTTCGGACCGCATCGTGAACACCCAGCGGTCAAGGAACTGTTCGCTTACGCGAGCGCCTCGGGGTGAACGGTCCCGGCAGGTCGGCGCCGTTCCGTGCCGTATCCCGTGGGGGACAGGGCACGGAACGGCGACCGCTCAGGCTCAGAGCGAGCCGAGCCGTTCCAAGGGGAACGGCGGCTGCGCCAGTGGGCGTACGGCGAGCCGGGTGAGCGGCAGGACGTTGTCGTCGCCCGCCGTGCGGTTGGCGTGCAGTACGTCGCAGTGGACGCAGCGGTGGACGAGTACCCATTCGCCGTCCCCGCGTACGGAGATGGCGACCGGTTCCATCCGGGCACCGCAGTCGGCGGCCCGGTCGCCCGGGGTGTCGTCGACATGACGGCTCCACAGGCAGTTCGGGCAGTGGTTGCGGTGGCCGGTGCCTGCCGCGGTCATCGGTACGTCGAGACCGCAGTGGAGACAGCGGAAGGACTCGGCGCGTGCTTCGAGGCGCGCGCGTCGGGAAGTGTTACGGGAGTTGCGGGGCATCGTGAGAACGACTCCTGGTGTGATGCTCGGACGGTCGGGGGTGAACGCCGTCTCGTGCCAAGGGAGTTCGCTCCGGTCGGCGATGCCTGCCGGCCGTGCGTGTCAGCAGCGGTGCCGGGGAGACATCACGGAGTAGGAACTGCCTCGGTCATGAGGACGGTTCCGACCGGCCACAGGCATACAACACCACCCTTTGAAGCTTCACCTGGAGCTCCTGGTGAGCGCCACCTCGATGAAACAGGCGGCCGGGTCCGCGCGGCAACCGAATATCCGGAGGTCCCCGTATCCCCGCGAGCCGTCAGGACCTCAGGACCTCAGGACCTCGGGACCTCGGGACCTCAGGACCTCAGGACCTCAGGACCTCAGGCGACCGACTCGATCGCCCGCGTCCGCGGCCCGTCGTGGTGGATCGGGGTGTGCGCGCCCGTCAGCGGGACACCGCTGCCGCCCCGCCGGACCGCGACGATCTCCGCCGCGATCGACAGCGCGGTCTCCTCGGGCGTACGGGCCCCGAGGTCAAGCCCTATCGGCGAGTGCAGCCGGGCGAGTTCGCGCTCGGTGACACCGTTCTCGCGCAGCCGCCGGTCGCGGTCCTCGTGGGTACGGCGTGAGCCCATCGCGCCGACGAAGGCGACGGGAAGCCTGAGGGCGATCTCCAGCAGCGGCACATCGAACTTGGCGTCGTGGGTGAGTACGCAGAGCACCGTACGGCTGTCGACCGCCGTCGACGCCAGATAGCGGTGCGGCCAGTCGACCACGATCTCGTCGGCGTCCGGGAAGCGGTCGCGGGTGGCGAAGACGGGGCGCGCGTCGCAGACGGTGACGTGGTAGCCGAGGAACGCGCCGGTACACACCAGCGCGGCGGCGAAGTCGATGGCACCGAAGACGATCATGCGCGGGGGCGGGACGCTCGACTCGACCAGGAGCGTCAGCGGCTGTCCGCAGCGCGCTCCCCGCTCCCCCAGGACGACCGTGCCGGTACGGCCCGCGTCCAGCAGGGCGCGGGCCTCGGCCGCCGCTGTACGGTCCAGCCGCGGGTGGCCGCCGAGGCCGCCCTCGTACGATCCGTCGGGGCGCACCAGCAGGGCGCGGCCCAGGAGGGCGTCCGGCCCTTCGGTGATCCGGGCGAGCGCCGCCGCCTCCCCCCGGGCGGCGGTGGACAGCGCCGCCGCGAACACCGCGCGCGGGGCGCTTCCCGCGGCGTCGGACCGTACCGGCGTCACCAGGATGTCGATGACGCCGCCACAGGTCAGCCCCACGGCGAAGGCGTCCTCGTCGCTGTAGCCGAACCGCTCCAGGACGGTGGTGCCGTCCTGGAGGGCCTGTTGGCACAGCTCGTACACGGCCCCTTCCACGCAGCCGCCGGAGACCGAGCCGATCGCCGTGCCCGCGCTGTCGACGGCGAGTGCGGCTCCCGGCAGGCGGGGCGCGCTGCCGGTGACCGCCACGACGGTGGCGACGGCGAAGTCACGTCCCTGCTCGACCCACCGGTTCAGCTCTTCGGCGATGTCCAGCATGTCGGTCTCCTCAGGTCGGGGGCCGCGGTCGGGCGGCCGCGGTCGGGGCGGGGGGCGAGGCTGGGTCAGGAGACGCCCAGCCAGGATTCGATCGGGTGGAGCGCGTAGAAGACCACGAAGATCAGGGTGAGGCCCCACATGAAGGCCCCGATCTCGCGGGCCCTGCCCTGGGCGATCCGGATCGCGGCGTACGAGATGACGCCCGCCGCGACCCCGGCGGTGATGGAGTACGTGAACGGCATCAGGACGACGGTCAGGAAGACCGGGATGGCGACGGCACGGTCGCCCCAGTCCACATGCCTGGCGTTCTGCGTCATCATCGCGCCGATGACGACCAGGGCCGCCGCCGCGACCTCGCCCGGGACGATCCGGGTGATGGGGGTGAAGAAGAGACAGGCCGCGAAGAGGAGGCCGGTGATGACGGAGGCGAAGCCGGTACGCGCTCCCTCACCGACGCCCGTCGCGGACTCGACGAAGACGGTCTGTCCCGAGCCGCCCGCGACCCCGCCGATGGCACCGCCCGCGCCGTCGATGAACAGCGCCTTGGACAGGCCCGGCATGCGCCCCTCGCCGTCGGCGAGTTTCGCTTCCGTACCGACGCCGATGATGGTCGCCATCGCGTCGAAGAAGCCCGCGAGTACGAGGGTGAAGACGATCATGCCGACGGTCATCGCGCCGACCTGTCCCCAGCCGCCGAACTCGACCTTTCCGAAGAGCGAGAAGTCGGGCATGGAGACGGCGCCGCCGGTCAGCTCGGGCGGGCCGCCGTTCCACGCCTTGGGGCTGATGCCGCCCGCGGCGTTGAGGACGACGGCGATGACCGTGCCGATGACGATGCCGATCAGGATCGCGCCGGGCACCTCGCGGGCCTGGAGCATGAAGATGAGCAGCAGGGTGACGCAGAAGATGAGGACGGGCCAGCCGGCGAGTTCACCGGCGGGGCCGAGTGTGACCGGGCCCCCGCCCCGCGAGGCGTGCACGAAGCCCGCCTTCACCAGCCCGATCAGCGCGATGAACATGCCGATGCCCATGGTGATCGCGTGCTTGAGCGCGAGCGGGATGGCGTTCATGATCATTTCACGCAGGCCGGTGACCACCAGCAGGCAGATCACCACTCCGTACATCACGCACATGCCCATGGCCTGCGGCCAGGTCATCACGGGGACGACCTGACCGGCCACCACACCGGAGACGGAGAGCCCGGCGGCGAGCGCGAGGGGCACCTTGCCCACGACGCCCATCAGCAGGGTGGTCAGGGCGGCGGCGAAGGCGGTCGCGGTGATCAGGGCCTGCCTGCCGAGGGTGTCGCCCGCGACGTCCTCGCCGGAGAGGATCAGCGGGTTGAGCAGCAGGATGTACGCCATGGCCATGAAGGTCGTGACGCCGCCGCGCAGTTCGCGCGCGACGGTCGAGCCGCGGTGGGATATGTGAAAGTACCGGTCGAGCCAGGACCTGCCGGCCGGGGGACGTGAGCCTGTGCCGGCGTCCTCGGCGGTGGTCCTTGGCTCCACTGACGAATGGGTCATGTATGCCTGCTCCCAAGGTTCAAAGGGGCACCCGCGAAAACAGCTGGGACCGCGGGTTTTGGGATGATGCGTGGGCTGCACGACCCGGGGGACGGCCCGAGACGGATCAGAGGCGCGGCCCCGGGCGGCACGAGCGGCGCCGCCCGGGGACTTCGGGTGAGATTTCGGGTAGGACTGCCGTGGGCTTGACCTGACGGTGTGTCAGGTGCCGGTAAGGTGCTCGGGGCGTACCGGCGTCCTGTTCAGCTCCAGACCCGTCGCGTTCCTGATGGCCGCCAGGACCGCGGGAGTTGACGAGAGGGTCGGAGCCTCGCCGATGCCGCGCAGACCGTACGGCGCGTGTTCATCGGCCAGTTCGAGTACGTCGACGGGAATCGTCGGCGTATCGAGGATGGTGGGGATCAGATAGTCCGTGAAGGACGGGTTGCGCACCTTCGCGGTCCTGGGATCGACGATGATCTCCTCCATCACCGCCACCCCCAGGCCCTGGGTGGTACCTCCCTGGATCTGGCCCAGGACGGAGAGCGGGTTGAGCGCCTTGCCGACATCCTGGGCGACGGCCAGTTCGATGACCTTGACCAGGCCCAGTTCGGTGTCGACCTCGACGACCGCGCGGTGTGCGGCGAACGAGTACTGGACATGGCCGTTGCCCTGTCCCGTCCGGAGGTCGAAGGGCTGGGTCGGACGGTGGTGCCACTCCAGCTCCAGCTCCACCACCTCGTCCTCCAGCACGTCCGCCAGATCGGCGAGGACCTCGCCGCCGTCGGTGACGACCTTGCCTCCTTCGAGCAGCAACTCGGCGGTGGCCCAGGCCGGGTGGTACGTACCGAGCTTGCGCCGGCCGATCTCCAGGACCTTCTCCCGGACGTTCTCGCAGGCGTGCTTCACCGCTCCGCCCGTGACATAGGTCTGACGGGAGGCGGAGGTGGACCCCGCCGAACCGACCTGGGTGTCGGCCGGCTGGATGGTGACCCGCGTGACGCCGAGTTCGGTACGGGCGATCTGGGCGTGTACGGTCACGCCGCCCTGGCCGACCTCCGCCATCGCGGTGTGGACGACGGCCACCGGCACCCCGTTGATCACTTCGAGCCGTACGCGCGCGGTGGAGTAGTCGTCGAAGCCCTCGGAGAAGCCGACGTTCTTGATGCCGACCGCGTAGCCGACACCCCGTACGACCCCTTCGCCATGGGTGGTGTTGGAGAGCCCGCCGGGCAGTGCCCGTATGTCGGCCGCCTCGCCGGCCACGAGCCACTGCTGCTCGGGCGGGAGTGGTCTGGCCTTGACCCGGCGCAGCAGTTCGGCGACGGGCGCCGGGGAGTCGACGCGCTGTCCTGTCGGCAGCAGCGTGCCCTGTTCCATGGCGTTGAGCTGCCGGAACTCCACCGGGTCCAGGTCCAGCGCCGCTGCCAGCCTGTCCATCTGTGCCTCGTACGCGAAGCACGCCTGGACCGCGCCGAAGCCGCGCATCGCGCCGCAGGGCGGGTTGTTGGTGTAGAGCGCGATCGCCTCGATGTCGACGTGCTCGACGACATACGGACCGACGGAGAGGGAGGCGGCGTTGCCGACGACGGCCGGGGAGGAGGAGGCGTACGCGCCGCCGTCCAGCACGATCCGGCACTTCATGTGGGTGATCTTGCCGTCGCGGGTCGCGCCGTGTTCGTACCAGAGCTTCGCGGGGTGCCGGTGCACATGCCCGAAGAAGGATTCGAACCGGTTGTAGACGATTTTCACCGGCTTGCCGGTGCGCAGGGCCAGCAGACAGGCGTGGATCTGCATGGAGAGGTCTTCCCGGCCGCCGAAGGCGCCGCCGACGCCGGAGAGAGTCATCCGGACCTTGTCCTCGGGCAGGCCGAGTACGGGGGCGATCTGGCGCAGATCGTTGTGGAGCCATTGGGTGGCGACATACAGATCGACACCGCCGTCCTCGGCGGGCACCGCGAGGCCGGACTCGGGGCCGAGGAACGCCTGGTCCTGCATGCCGAAGACATAGTCGCCGGAGACGATCACATCGGCGCGCGCGGCCGCCGCGGAGGCGTCACCGCGGACGATGGGCTGGCGGTGGACGATGTTCGGGTGCGGGACATGCCCGATGTGGTGGTCGTCGCGGTTCTCGTGGATCAGCGGGGCGCCGGGGGCGGTCGCGGATGCCTCGTCGGTGACGACCGGCAGTTCGGCGTAGTCGATCCGTATCTTGGCGGCGGCGCGGCGGGCGGTCTCGGGGTGGTCGGCGGCCACAAGGGCGACCGGCTCGCCGTGGTGCCGGACCTTGCCATGGGCGAGGACGGGGGTGTCCTGGATCTCCAGACCGTAGTTCCTGACGGCCGTCGGGAGATCGTCATAGGTCAGTACGGCGTAGACACCGGGGGTCGCCAGCGCCTCGGCGGTGTCGATCGACCTGATCTCGGCGTGCGCCACGGTGGAGCGCAGTGTGTGTCCCCACAACATGTCTTCGTGCCACATGTCGGAGGAGTACGCGAACTCGCCGGTGACCTTGAGTATGCCGTCGGGACGGAGTGTCGACTCGCCTATGCCGCCCTTGGTCTGCGAGCCCTGGCTGATCGTGGTGGGGGCCCCGATGGGAGCCCCGGTGGGAGCCCCGGCGGGAGCCCCGGCGCCGGAGGAAGCTCCGCGGCCGGAGGGTGAATCAGTCGTGACCATGCTCAGACCGCCTCTTCCTGACGGGCGGCCGCGAGGCGGACCGCGTCGAGGATCTTCTCGTAGCCGGTGCAGCGGCAGAGGTTGCCCGACAGCGCCTCACGGATGTCCGCGTCGCTCGGGGAGGGGTTGTGCTCCAGCATCTCGTCGGCCGCGACCAGCAGGCCCGGGGTGCAGAAGCCGCACTGTACGGCGCCCGCGTCGATGAACGCCCGCTGGACCGGGGAGAGTTCGGCCGCCTCGCCGGTCCCCGAGTCCGCGCCCCCGGCCTGCCATCGCTGGGCGCGCTGAAGGCTCGTACCGCACGCGCCCGAGGCGCACCCGTCGCCGGGATGTGCCTCGCCGCGGTGCTTGGCGTAGTCCGCCAGGCCCTCGACGGTGAGGACTTCGCGGCCTTCGGCCTGGCCGGCCGCCACCAGACAGGAACAGACCGGGACGCCATCGAGCCGTACCGTGCAGGAGCCGCATTCGCCCTGCTCACAGGCGTTCTTGGAGCCCGGAAGGCCCAAGCGCTCGCGCAATACGTAGAGCAGGCTCTCGCCCTCCCAGACGTCGTCGGCTTCCTGCCTGCGGCCATTGACCGTGAAACTGACGCGCATGGTTACGCAGCTCCTTCGAGGGTCCGGCCGGTGCCGCCGCCGTTCGCGCGGTACTGCTCCCAGGTCCAGCCGAGCTGACGGTGGGCCATGATGCCGACCGCGTGACGGCGGTACTTCGCGGTACCGCGCACATCGTCGATGGGGTTGCAGGCGCCCGCGACGAGATCCGCGAACCGCTTGGCGACGGACGGCGTGATGATCTTGCCGCTGTCCCAGAAGCCGCCCTCGTCGAGCGCCGCGTTCAGAAAGGTTTCGGCGTCCCGCGCCCGTACGGGGGTGGGCGCCGCCGAGCCGATGCCGGTCCGTACGGTCCGGGTCTCGGGGTGCAGGGCCAGCCCGAAGGCGCAGACCGCGATGACCATCGCGTTGCGGGTACCGACCTTCGAGTACTGCTGCGGTCCGTCCGCCTTCTTGATGTGCACCGACTTGATCAGCTCGTCGGGTTCGAGTGCGTTGCGCTTCACGCCTGTGTAGAACGCGTCGATCGGGATACGGCGCGAGCCGCGTACCGACTCGGCCTCGACCTCCGCGCCCGCGGCGAGCAGCGCCGGGTGCGCGTCGCCGGCCGGGGAGGCGGTGCCGAGGTTGCCCCCGACGCCGCCGCGGTTGCGGATCTGCGGTGAGGCGACGGTGTGCGAGGCGAGCGCGAGGCCCGGCAGTTCCGTCCGCAGGTGCTCCATGATGTGGCTGTACGGGACGGAGGCGCCCAACTGGACATTCTCCTCGCCGACCACCCAGTCGCGCAGTTCTCCGATCCGGTTCAGATCGAGCAGGTACTCCGGTCGCCGGTGATCGAAATTGATCTCGACCATGACGTCCGTGCCACCCGCGATGGGAACAGCCGTGGGGTGCTCGGCCTTGGCGGCGAGCGCCTCCTCCCAGCTGGCGGGGCGAAGGAAGTCCATATGCGGCTCTCTTCTTGATCGTCTTGGTGATCGCTGTGATCGCGGATGATCGCTGAGCTCCGGGGACGGCCGGGTGTCACAAGTACACAAGC
This sequence comes from Streptomyces sp. NPDC056835, assembly GCF_042789485.1. Taxonomy (NCBI): domain Bacteria; kingdom Bacillati; phylum Actinomycetota; class Actinomycetes; order Kitasatosporales; family Streptomycetaceae; genus Streptomyces; species Streptomyces sp. NPDC056835. Next base: position 249,448 of record NZ_JBHUBB010000005.1, on the reverse strand, counting down.
AGCGCTCCCACCTGGTGCAGTCACCGAAACCATGAAGGAATTGGCTGGTCGCCTTCCGAGTCTTGTAGATTCGAACGAAAGGCGAAGGCCCGGTAACAGGAAGGTCTTCGTACCGAAACGCAAGGTACGAAATCAGAGATCGGCGGCGACGAGATGCGGCTGCGCGCACTGCTGGAAACCGACGCGCTGGGGCTGCGACTGCTCGGCGGCGACGAGGAGCTGGACCGGACGGTCCGCGGGGTGATGACCACCGACCTGCGGGACCCGAGCCGCTATCTGTCGGGCGGCGAGCTGGTCCTCACCGGCCTCGCCTGGCGGCACTCCGCCGAGGACTCGGAACCGTTCGTACGAATCCTCGCGAGCGCCGGGGTCGCCGGGCTCGCCGCGGGCGAGGCGGAGTTGGGCTCTGTCCCTGAAGACCTGGTCGCGGCGTGTGCGCGGCACCGGCTGCCGCTCTTCGCGGTGGACGAGGACGTGGCGTTCGCGACGATCACGGAGTATGTGGTGCGCCAGGTGTCCGGTGAGCGCGCCGGGGATCTGGCGGCCGTCGTGGACCGGCACCGCAGGCTGATGACCTCGGGTCCGGCGGGCGGCGGTCCCGAGGTGGTCCTCGATCTCCTCGGCTCCGACCTCGATCTGCGGGCCTGGGTGCTCTCCCCCACCGGGCGGCGGATCGCGGGCGCCGGTGCCCCTCTCTCACCGGCGAGGGCCGCCGCGTTGGCGGGCGAGCATCTGACCGCGACCCGCGCGGGCCGCCGGAGCCCCTTTCGAACGACCGTCGACGGGACGGCATACTCCCTCTTCCCCGTTCGCAATGTGGGGCGCGGGACCACACCCACCGCCTTCCGGGATGTGCGTGAGACCGTGCTCTCCGACTGGCTGCTCGCGGTCGAGGCGGACGCGGGCGACTGGCCCGAGGCCCGGCTCGACCTGCTCCAGGGGGTGGCGCAGCTGATCGCGGTGGAACGTGACCGGCGTGACGCGGCCCGTACGGTACGACGCCGACTGGCCCGGGAAATCCTGGAGCTGGTGCAGACGGGCGCCGCCCCGGCCGAGATCGCCGCCCGGCTGCGGGTGGCCGCTCCGGTGCTGCTGCCGGGGCTGGGCACGGCGCCGCACTGGCAGGTCGTGGTGGCCCGGGTGGAGTGGGCACAGAACGGCACGGGCGCCGGCGAAAACGGTACGGACGGCGGCGCGGGCGGTATGGGCCGCGCGGGCGGCGCGGGCGGTACGGGCGGCGCGGGCGCGGCGCTGGTCGAGGGCGGCCCGGTGGCCCAGTCGCTGCTGGAGGAGATCCTTGTCGACCCCGCGTGGACGGGGGCGGGCACCGGGGCCGGGGCGGGAGCGGACGCCTCCGACCGGATCGCGGTAGCCCACATGGGTGACGAGGCGATCGCGCTGGTACCCCTGCCCGCGGTATCCGCGGATCCCCCAACCGTCCTGGAAGCGGGCGAGGGCGCGCCGGACGGCGGTTCCGAGGCGGAGGGTTCCGGGGCGGAGAAGCCCCTGGACACCCCAGGGGCTGACCCCGCCATCCACGCGGACGCGCTGCTGGCCGCCGTACGGACCCCGCTGTCCGCGGGGCTCGCGGCCGACGGCCGGCTGACGCTGGGCGTGAGCGCGGCGGTGCACTCGGCGGAGGGGCTGCGCGGCGCGCTGGAGGAGGCCCGCCACGCCCGTCGCGTGGCGGCTGCCAGACCGGGCCGGGTCTGCGCGGCGGGCCACCATGAACTGGCCTCGCACGTACTGCTGTTGCCGTTCGTCCCGGACGACGTACGACGCGCCTTCACCGCACGCCTGCTGGACCCGCTGCGCGACTACGACCGGCGCCACCGCGCGGAGCTGATCCCCACGCTGGAGGCGTTCCTCGATTGCGACGGCTCCTGGACTCGGTGTGCGGCCCGACTGCATCTGCATGTCAACACACTGCGTTACCGGGTGGGCAGGATCGAACAGCTGACGGGCCGTGACCTGGCGCGCCTGGAGGACAAGCTGGACTTCTTCCTGGCGTTGCGGATGAGCTGATACCGGCGCCGCGGATGAGCCGAGACCGCCCTCATGTCATGAGAGCGCCCTCATGTCACCGGGGCGTCATCGCGGCGTCACCGGGTGCCGTGGAGACGTTGGTTGACCGCCATCACCCGGAACGGTCACGGGGAGATCCACTCGCGCCGCGAGGCCGGGCTCCGGCAGGCCCGCCGCGCCTCCCTCCGTACGAGTCACCCCAGGTGAGGCCCGTCCTGGCGGTCCCGCACGCCCCGGTCGGCGGCCCCGGACACCCCCGCCACCCGTGCCTCACCACCATCACCGATGACCACGTGTTTGTGAAATTTTTCACCTGACCTATTGGCCCGGCGTGCCGATCCATGCTGAGATGCGTCCACACTCAACAGCACAATGGCGCGCTCGGGGAGGGCAATGTGGCGCATACCGCCATGTCTGGTTCCGGAACCACCGCTGGTGACGACCCTCTCCAGACCGCGGTATGGCGGCTGCGCTCGCGCGGCTGTTGGACCGACGCAGCGGCCCTGCTCGCACCGCACAGCTCTGTCCCCGCCCGGACACTTCAGCGGGCCGCGCTGCTCGTGGAGCGCTGTCTCTTCACGGGCGGCGGCTGGCCGGAGGCCGAGGACGCGCTCCGCGCGGCGGAGGCCACGGCGCGCGAGGACCACGAACGGGGCGCCGCCGCGTGCGAACGCGGTCATCTCGCCTATGCCTCGACCGTCCTCGGCGTACGCGACCGGGCGGACGAGGCACGGTCGGCGCTGGGGCGCGCGGCGGCGCTGCTGGACCCGACGGCTCCCGGGCGTGCCCTGCTCGACTTCCGGCGCGGTCTGGTCGCCGAACACCTCTCGGACTCCCCGCAGTCGGCCCGCGCCGCGTACCGCCGCGCCCACGCCGCCGCCACGGCGCACGGCGAGACGCTTCTGCTCTCCTTCACCTGGCGCCATCTGGCCGGACTGGCCCTGCGGGAGGGGGAGTTGGCGGAGGCGCGGCACGGTTTCGGCGAGTCCCTGCGTATCCGGGAGGAGCTGGGCTATCTGGTGGGCACGGCCCCGGCCCTCGCCGCCCTGGCCGACGCCGAACCGGAACCGGAGGCGACCCGTCTCCGCGCTGAGGCCGGCCGCCTGTTCAGACTGCTGGGCGGGGTGCCCACCTGGCTCGCGGACCAGCTCGCCCCTCCGGCGTCGGCGGCCCCCGCGGTCTGAGGCGACAGCGCCGTGCCGCGGCGATGGCGGCCGATCGCGGCATCGGCCGGTAGTGCCATCGGTCGCCCCACGAACGGGTGAAGGAGAGACGGTTCGCAGCGGCCGTTCGAGTGAGGTGGGGCATACGCGCGTAACGACGTGGCCAGACTGCCCCCGCTCCACCTCCTCTCTCCCCCACCCGCAGAAAGAGGTTCCCGTGAAGACTCTCGGAAGGACGCTGGTCACCGCCGGCGCCGCCGCCGTTCTCTGTGTCGGCTTCCCGCTCAGCGCCCGGGCGGCCGAGGGGCTTCTCTTCTATACGTCGGAGTACGGCCCGATCGTCCTGGAGAACCCCACGGACGGCCTGTGCTACAGCGTCGGACGCGCGCAGGACCCGCAGAACTCCACCGACCGTGTCGCGGTCGTCTACAGCGAGAAGCGGTGCGGAGGCGATGCCACCCGGATCAAACCCGGTGGAGAGGGCTTCCTCACTTTCGCTTCGGTGCGGTTCACCCGCTGACCGCCGATCTGCCGATCCGTCGACCGGCCGGCCGACCCGCCGTTACGGACCGGACGGCGCCGTCGGGGCGTCACCGTGCCAGGAGTGCCACAGCCCGGCGTACGCGCCGCCCTCGCGCACCAGCGCCTCGTGTGTGCCGAGTTCCGTCAGCAGACCGTCGTCCATCACGGCCACCCGGTCCGCGTCGCGCGCCGTGTGCAGCCGGTGCGCGATGGCGATGACCGTACGGCCTTCGAGTACGGCGGCCAGTGCCCGTTCCGCGTGGCGCGCGGTCGCCGGGTCCAGGAGCGCGGTCGCCTCGTCGAGGATGACCGTATGCGGATCGGCCAGCACGACTCTCGCCAGGGCGAGTTGCTGCGACCGCGCGCCGTCGATGGCGATATCGCCGGACGTACCACCGGAGGCAGCGCCGGAGGCAGCGGAGGCACCACCGGAAGACGCGCCGGAGACCCCCGCCGGGGCGCCGAGCACGCCCCCGCCCAGTTCCGTGTCCAGGCCGTACGGGAGGTCGTCGACCCAGTCCGCGCCGACGGCGTGGAGCGCCGCGCGTATCCGTTCGTCCGTGGCGGTGGGCTCGGCGATCAGCAGGTTGTCACGGACGCTGTCGTTGAAGACATGGTGTTCCTGGGTCACCAGCACTACGTGGCGGCGCAGTTCGCCGGGGTCGAGTGCGGCGATCGGCGCGCCGCCGACCGTCACCGATCCGGTACGCGGACGGTCGATGCCCGCGAGCAGCCGCCCGAGGGTGGACTTGCCGGCGCCGGAGCGGCCGACGACAGCGAGGCGTTCACCGGGCCGTACGGTCAGATCGACTCCGCGCAGGACATCGCGTCCGCCGTCGTACGCGAACCTCACCCCGGTGACCTCGATCAGGTCACCGTCCGGGGCGGGTCCGGCGGCCGGCGGGCACGCCCGAAGTGCGTCCGCGTCCGCGTCGTCATCGGCATCGGCAAGGCCCTCGATGTCGGCATCGGCAAGGCCCTCGATCCTGGCGAAGGAGGCGCCGCTGCTCTGAAGTTGCTCCACCCACTGGAGGATCGTGTCGAGCGGCTGGTCCAGCTGCCGCAGATACAGCGCGCAGGCGACCACCGTTCCGAGACTCACCACGCCATCGCCGGTCAGCGCCCCGCCGACCAGTAGCACCGCCACGACGGGGACGATGTACCCGATGTCCACGGCCGGGAAGAGCACGCTGCGCAGGAACAACGTCCGGGTACGCCTCCGCACGCACTCCTCGATCGCTTCCTCGGAGGCGGCGATGCGGCGCTCCTGGAGTCCGAACGCCTCGACGGTTCGGGCGGCCGAAGCGGTGGACGAAAGGACCTCCGCCAGAACGGAGTTCGCCTCGCCCTCCGCCAGATAGTCAGTGTGCGCGCGGTGCAGATACCAGCGGGTGGCGACCCGGATGACGACCAGACCGAGCAGACCGCAGGCGCCGAGCAGCGGGTCGAGGACGAAGACCGCGCCGAGGATGAACAGGACCTGTACCCCCGCGACGAACACATCGGGTCCGGCGTCGCGCAGGGAGGTCCCGACGGCGGTGACATCGGTGGTGCCGCGTGTGGTCAGATCGCCCGTACCGGCGCGTTCGACGGTCGAGGCGGGCAGCGCGAGCGCCCGGCCGACGAACCGCTCACGGATACGGGCGGAGGTCCGCTCCCCGAAGCGGTGGCCGATGAGGCGCGCGTACCGCGCGAGCAGGAGCTGAGCCAGCGCGCACCCCAGGATGACGAGCGCGTACCGGTCGACGGCGTCCACCCCGCCACCGGCCCGTACGGTGTTGATGATGCGGCCGAGCAACCAGGGACCGACAAGCCCGGCGGCCGCGGCCAGCCCGTTGAGGGTGATCGCGGCGGCGAAGGCGCGTCCGTCCTGGCGGATCAGCTCGATCGCCGCGCGCCGGATGCGGGGCGGGTCGGCGACGGGCAGGTGGTGGGCGGGGGGCGCGGATGTCCGGCCGGTACTCATCGGGCTGCCTCCTCTTCCACGCCGCGCGAGACGAGGGCCCGGTAGCCGGCCTGGTCGCGGATCAGCTCCCGGTGGCGGCCGGTGGCGGCCACACGCCCGTCGACCAGGTAGTGCACGGTGTCAGCGCGCTCCAGTACGAGCGGCGAGGTGGTGGTGACGAGGGTGGTACGGCCGGCCCTGGCGGTACGCAGCCGGTCGGCGAGCGCGGCCTCGGTGTGCGCGTCGACCGCCGAGGTGGGATCGACGGCGATCAGCACCTCGGGGTCCGCGAGCAGCGCCCGGATCAGCCGTACGCGTTGACGCTGGCCGCCGGAGAGATCACGGCCCCCGGCGAGGACGCGCGAGTCGATGCCGTGCCGCCTGCCGTCCACGATGTCCTGCGCGGCGGCGGCCCGGACGGCCATGGCGATGGCTTCCTCGTCGCGGTCACGGCGGCCCGAGACGGCGTCGCGCAGGGTCCCGGCGAAGAGGTCGGCCTCATTGTCCGCGACCAGTACGCGCTCGCGGATCCGGGGCAGCGCGATCGCGTCGAGACGTACGCCGCCCCAGGTCGCGTCCGAGGGTACGAACCGGCCCAGCCGGTCGGCCACTTCCACGGCGTCCGAGGGCCTGGCGCAGACGAGCGCGGTCAGCGTCCCGGGGGCTAGGGAGACACCGGAGGCCGGATCACTCAGCGGGGCCGGGCACGGGGGTGGATCCCCCACGGCCGTCTCCGGCTCCGTCTCCCTCTCCGTCCCCGTCTCCGTCTCCGCCTCCGGGACCGATCCCAACTCACCTGTCACGTGCGCGAATTCGGGTTCCAGATCCAGGAAGCGGACGACCCGACGAGCGCTGACGAGGCCGCGGCTCAGGTCGTACCCGCCCTCGATGAAAAACGCCACGGGCACGACGAGGACCGCCACATACCCGTACACAGCCACCAACTCGCCCACGGTGATGGTTCCTTGCGCGGCCATCCGGGCGGCGAGCCAGGTCACGGCGGCCAGGAACAGCGCCGGAAGTCCCAGCCCGAGAGCGTCGATCCAGCTGGTGACGGCTCCGACCCGGTACCCCTCTTCCTTGAGCCTCGCCGAATCGCGCCGGTAGCGCCCGGCGTACACGTCCTTGCCGCCGAGTCCGCTCAGTACGCGCAGCCCGCCGACGATGTCGACGAAGCGCGCGGCGAGGGCGCCCTGTCGCTCCCGGTACGTCGTCTCCACCCGCTGCAACCGGCCGAGCAGCGGGCCGACCAGTACCGCGAGCAGCGGCACACCCAGCAGCACGACGGCGCCGAGGAGCGAGGAGACGGACAACAGGAGCGCGGCGACGACGAGATACGCGATCACCGCGCCGAACCCGGGGCCGGTGATGGTCAGCGTGCTGCTCATGGCGCTGACGTCGGCGATACCGATCGTGACGACCTCCCCCGCCGTGACGCGGCGTGGCAGGGTGGCGCCCAGCCGGGTCGCCTGGCGGACCACGACGCGCACCGTACGGAAGGTGGCGTCCTGCCGGATCCTGGTCATGGTCCGGTGCCGCATCATCCCGACCCAGGCGTTCGCCACCCCGACCCCGAACAGCGCCCCGACCCAGCCGAGGAACGCCGCGCGGTTCCCCGGCTCCAGGCCGTCGTCGATCGCGCGCGAGAGCAGATACGGCGGCAGGGTCAGCCCGATCATCCAGACGCTGCCCCAGGTCGCCCCGGCGGCCACCCGCCCCCGCTGGCTTGTGACGAGCCACCACAAGTACCGCCCGGCGCTGCGCCGGTCCGGAGTTCCAGGATGTACGTAAGAGTCCCCCATCCTTCGCACTCTAAGGGGCTGTCCCGTCCATCGGATTCCGGGCCTCCCCTGCCGCGCCGCGCGGTACCCGTGGCCGCACGCCGCCGCGCCTACCGTTACGGCCTTCGCACGACCTCACCACCGGCTCACCACGAACACACCGGGTTGACGCCGCCGGTGCATCCCCGCCGGAAGAGCAAAAGGAGCACATCACCCGCAATCCGGGCAATGATTCCCGCTCGGAGCGCCCCCGGATGAACGGGGAACGATCACCAACAACCTCAAACGGGGAGCCTTGCTGAATTCCCGTCAGATGCCAGAAACGGAACAGATCGACATGGACGTCACTCCATCGCGTGGTGATAAGATCGCCAGGCTTGCCAAGCGGTGCCAAACCCGCTACGGCATAAAGGAAAAGTCAGCGCATCGGCCCAGAATTCCGCCACCCCCGGGGGAGAACTATGCCATCAGCCGGGCCCACAAGGCAGTTCGGCAGGTGAGTATGCGCCGACCTATCCCATAATCAGTGACCGCGATATGTCTGTGACCGCGAGATCACTCGAACGTACCCTCCAGACATTCAGTACCTGGTGGCCCAGTCGCCCGAAGAGAGTCTTATGACGCAATACTTCCAGGATCCAGCGCTTTGGGGTCTGATCGCTGGTACTCCTGTCGCCGCGACCGCGATCATTCGCGGAAGAAAATCCATCGCCGAGCTACGGAAGGAGAAGCAGGAGCTCAAGGCCCATTACGCCACCCTTGAGGACCACTACGCGGAGGCCGTGGAAGAGGCCAAGGACAGGGCGGAAGAGGCCACCAAGACCGCGCTGAAGTCCGCCATGCGAACGCTTCAGGGTCTCGCCAGTGAACAGCAGCTGGCCATCACCAAACTTCAGGACAAGTACGGCGAACTCCAGATTCTCCAGGACCTCCTGGACATCGACCACATGAATTCGCAGTTCGCCCGGCGTGCGCAGTCCATCGCCGTGCTCTGCGACGGATGGCTCGGCCGGCAGCGCGATCCCGCCTCGCTGTACGACGTGGTTCGCAGCGCGAAGGGCCGTATTCGCCACTTCACCCGGGTCGAGATCCGGGCCCAGAGTAATTTCGCCATTGTCAGCCGGGCCGTCGAGCCGGTCGCGCTCACCCTCGCCGAACTACTGGACAACGCGACCAGTTACTCGGCGCCGGAAACAGTGATCGAGATCAATATCCGGCCCGTGCCCAAGGGCGTCTGCATCATCGTCGATGACGCCGGTGTCGGCATGAACGAGGAAGAGAAGGCCAGGGCGGGCAAGCTCCTGTCGAGCGAACGCTCCCCCGGCGTCTCCGGACTCGGTAATCCGCCGCAGTTCGGCTTCACCGTGATCGGTGTGCTCGCGGCACGCTACGGCTTCACCGTATCCGTGGATTCCACCTCCCCCTACGGCGGTGTGCGCGCGGTGGTGCTGCTCCCCGACGAGCTCCTTACCGCGATTCCAGAGCCTGCGCCCGAGCCCAAGCCCGAGCCCAAGGAGTTCCCCGCCGTGGCCGCGTCCTCCCCGATGCCGCCCGAGGAGAACCTGGTGGCTCCGCCGACCACATTCGGCGGTCTCCCGAAACGCCGGCGGAGAGGCGCGATATCGATCGTGCCGACGGCCGACAGTTCGGAAGCCCCGGCTCGCTCCAGCGAACAGGCCGCCTCCGTCATGGGCGCGTTCCAGCGGGGTACGCAGTCGGGCCGCCGTTCCACCAACGCAAGCAGCGAAGGGCATGAGACTCAGTGAATTACGACCTGTCATGGATGCTTGACAGTGCCCTTGAAGTGCCCGAAGCACGGCACGCGATCCTTGTCTCGGCCGATGGCCTGCTCATGGCCCGCTCGAAGGATGTCGGCAAGGATCACGCCGACACCGTCGCGGCGGCGATGAGCGGAATGCAGTCGCTGAGCCGTACGGTCGCCGAGTTCTGCGGCGGACCGCCGAGCAATCGGCCGCAGTGGCGCCAGACGCTGGTGGAGTTCGACCACGGCTGGGTCTTTCTCATCTCCGCCGGCGAGGGCGCCTATCTCGCCGTTTCCGCATCACCCGAGGTCGACATGGCCGAGATCACCTTCCGTATGCAGCAGCTCGTCGGCCAGCTCGGCAAATCCCTGACCAGTCCCCCTCGCGAGATTGCTGACACCAAGGCATGACCACATCAGATGAGCCGGATCAGGAACCAGTAGCCCCGCAATTAGTGCGACCGTATGTCATCACCAACGGGCGCAGCCTGCTGGGTGACCACGAGTTTTCCTTGATCACTCTGGTCACAGCGGCCGAGGACATACCCAGAACGGGGAATCTCGATCCTGAGAAGCGCCGTCTGCTGGAGCTGTGTTCGGGAGGTTATCTCTCGGTCGCCGAAATAGTCGGACACTCTCATCTCCCCGTGGGTGTCGTCAAAATCCTGCTGTCCGACCTCACGGAGGATGGGTATCTCTTCACACGCGCCCCCATACCTGCCGCGAAACTCGTCGACCGGCAAATACTTGAGGAGGTGCTGAATGGCCTTCAAGCCCGCTTTGGATGACGGTGTCTATCTGCGCGAATCGGTGCAGACCGCGGCGAAGATCCTGGTGGTCGGGCATTTCGCCGTGGGCAAGACGACATTCATCGGGACCATGTCCGAGATCCCACCGCTGCGCACCGAAGAACTGATGACGCAGGCCGGCGAGGGAATCGACGATCTCAAGGGCACGACCGGCAAGACCACGACGACCGTGGCCATGGACTTCGGCCGCCTCACGCTCAGCGACCGGCTGGTCCTCTATCTCTTCGGCACACCCGGTCAGCAGCGCTTCGTCCAGGTGTGGGAAGACATGTCCCGGGGCGCCCTCGGGGCACTGGTGCTGGTGGATCCCGAGCGCCTTGAAGAGTCCTTCCCCGTAATGGACCTCGTCGAACACTATGGAATTCCCTACACCATAGCGGTAAACCGATTCGACGACACAGTGACCCATCAGGACGAGGAAATACGCGAGGCTCTCGACCTGCTCCCCGAGACGCCCCTCGTCAATTGTGACGCGCGGGACCAGCGGTCGTCAGCGAACGCGCTCATCGTCCTCGTCCGTTACCTCCAGTCACGCCTTCGCTAGGAGTTCGGCATGCAATCTCATTCGGAGTATCAGGCTCCGCCACCTGGCTGCCCGGCGCACAACAGCGGGATGCGCGTGCCCCTGCACGGTCCCGAATTCGCCGCCGCCCCGGACGCCTTCTACGAGCACATGAGGCACTACGGTCCGGCCGCGCCGGTGGAGTTGGCCCCCGGGGTGGAGGCCTCGCTCGTCACGGACTACGCGGCGGCGCTCCATGTGCTGCAGAACCCCGAGGCGTTCGCGCGGGACTCGCGCCGCTGGCGCGCGCTCAACGAGGGCCGGGTGCCCCTCGACAGCCCGGTACTGCCCATGATGATGTACCGGCCGAACCCGATGTTCACCGACGGCGCTGAGCACTTGAGGCTCCGTCAGGCCGTGACGGAGAGTCTGGCCAAGATCGACACGCACCGGGTGACCCGGCATGTCGAGCGGGTCGCGTCGTACCTCATCAGTCAGTTCAGCGGCCGGGGCAAGGCCGATCTGATCGGCGACTACGCGCAGGTGCTGCCGCTGCTGGTCTTCAACGACCTCTTCGGCTGCCCGGCCGATCTCGGTGACCGGCTGGTCTTCGGGCTCTCCGGCATCTTCGACGGCATCGACGCGGAGAAGGCGAACGAGGTCCTGACGGAGGCGCTGAGCGAACTGGTCGCGCTCAAGCGCGCCAAGCCCGGCGAGGACGTCACCTCCTGGCTGATGCAGCATCCGGCCGGGCTCACCGACGAGGAGATGATCCATCAGATCCTGCTGCTCATCGGTGCGGGCACGGAGCCGCTGTCGAATCTGATCGCCAACTCCCTGCGAGTGCTGCTGTCCGACGACAAGTACGCCGACGGACCGCACTCGGCCGGCCTGCTGGTCGAGGACGCCATCAACGACGTCCTGTGGAACAGCACCCCCATAGCCAACTACGCGGCGCACTACCCGCTGTACGACGTCGACCTCAACGGCAGCAAGCTGGACGCCGGTGACCCGGTGCTCATCAGCTTCGCCGCCGCCAACACCGACCCGAGCCTGTCCGTGAGCCGTCAGACGCTCAGCAAGCGGGCGCATCTGGCCTGGGGCGCGGGTCCGCACGCCTGCCCGGCGAAGGACCCGGCGCTGCTCATCTCCGTACTGGCCATCGAGAAGCTGCTCAACGGCCTGCCGGACATCGAGCTCGCGGTGCCCGCGGACACGCTGCTCTCCCGGCCGGGTCCGTTCCACCGGGCGCTTACCGCGCTTCCGGCCCGTTTCACCCCGGTACGGAAAGAGAAGTCGGAATCCGTACCGTTTCCGGCCGACGGCGAGCGTACCGCCAAAAACGCCCCGGCAGCACAGCACCAGGGCAAGCCGCAGAAGGGTAGCTTCTGGAGTGGATTCCTCGCCTGGTGGAAGGTGTGAGATCCGCAACAAAGCGGGGTCCTTTACCTTCGCATGAACGTTCAATCGTAGGGGTAGACAGGGTGGGCGAATCGTACGTGATCCCTTGAAAAGGAGTCGCTGTGGAGCCCTCCCTGACTACTTCGTCAGTAGATCGACGCGCTGTAGTCTCGATATTTTCCCGTCTGCGTACATCCAATGGCCAATCGAATCCATTGCCTCTCTACGCAGAACTCAGAGCGATGGGAGATATCATCCCCGCCCCCTGGGGCGGGCATCTGGTGACCTCCTACAACCTCTGTGACCAGGTACTGAGGAACAAGACCTGGCAGGTTCCCGACAGCAAGTGGCGGGCCGAACAGGGCGCGGCAACTCGCTGGAACGCCTCCTCTTCGCAGGAAATGGGAAAGACCCTGCCCGCACTGAATCCGCCGCACCACACCCGGGTGCGGCGGTCGGTCGGCAACACTTTCGACCGCAAATCTCTCGCGAATTCCAAGGGTTCGATCGAGAGGACCACCGAGCAATTGCTCGACCGGCTCACCGAGAAGCTGCGGAGCGGCCGGGCAGATTTCAGTTCGCTGGTCAGCGATGAATTGCCCATCATTACGATCGGCGAATGGCTCGGCCTACCGCCCGCCGATTATCACTGGCTACGTTCGCTCACCCGTGATCAGGTTTACTCGCAGGAATTGCTGCCGACGCCGAGCCAGCTCGCTCTGTCGGACGCCGCCACGGCCCAATTGCGCGAGTACTTCACGGCGCTGATACGCGAACGCCGCCGCGCGCCGGGGGACGATCCGATCTCGGAGTGGCTGCGGACCTGGGACGATCTCGAAGACGACCAGGAGACGGCCGACGAAGCCGTGTACTTCCTCTCGTTCCTCTTCCTCCTGGCCGCGCCCGAGACGACGGCGACACTCCTCTCCCACATGGTGTGGCTCCTGCTGAAGCACCCGCGCCAACTGCGCTGGCTGCGCACGCATCCCGAGCACATACCGGGCGCCGTCGAGGAGGTGCTTCGCTACGACTCGCCGAACCATGTGATCAGTAGGGTCGCCGGCGAGGACACCACCCTGGGCGGCGCGTACATCCAGCGTGACCAGATGGTCCATCTCATGGTCGGCGCGGCCAACCACGACCCGGAGCAGCACGCCGAGCCGGAGCTCTTCGACATTCGGCGCAGGGCCACGCACCTCAGCTTCAGCGGCGGGATCCACTACTGCATCGGCGCGCCCCTGGCCCGGCTGGAGGCGACGACTCTGCTGACGTCCCTGCTGAGGAGGCTGCCCGAGCTCCGTCTCGACGGGGATCCCGTCTGGGCACCCCGCGTGGGCTTCCGACGGCTTATGGAACTCCCGGTGACCATCGCCTGACCTGGCGTCAGGGAAAAAGAGCCGTAGCACAGTGAGAACCAGTGAGAACTGACACATACACAGGGAACGGCGTGGTGGAAGACTTCAAGGCGCTCCGGGTCATTCAGGAAGGGCCCGTGCTGACGGTGGAGCTGAACTCCCCCGAGACCGGCAATGCCGTCTCAGGGACGCTCCTGGACGAACTGCTCTCCGTACTGAGCACCCTTCAGGACGACCCCGGAATCCGGGTGTTGATCCTCTCCGGCGCGGGAGACGACTTCTGTCTCGGCGGAGACCGCGCGGAATTCGCCGAATTCCTGGCCGCGGACCCCAGTGGGGTGAGCCTTCGCACCCTGGGCAAGAAAGCACGCCGGGTCTGCGACGCGCTCGCGACGGCCGATGTCGTCACCATCGCCCGGCTGCACGGCGGCGTCATAGGCGCGGGGCTCGCTCTCGCCGTGTTCTGCGATCTGCGGGCGGGGGCGGACGACTGCCGTTTCCGTATGCCCGAACTCGCCCTGGGTATGCCTCCGGCCTGGGGAGGTGCCCTGCCCCGGCTGATGCAGGAGGCGGGCGCGGCCAGGGTCCGTGAGCTGCTGCTGACCGGTAACAATTTCGACGCGGCGACGGCGGCGGAACTGTCGGTCCTGCACAAGGTCGTCCCGGTGGAAGAGCTCGACAACGCTGTCCAGCAGTGGGTCAGACCGATGGTCCGCAGGTCCCCGGCGGCGCTGCGGACCGCCAAGGTGATGCTGAACGCGTATGGGGGCGCGAACCGTCTCGCGGACACCACCCTCCTCGACGCGGAGCTGATGACCTCGGCGCTGACAGCTGCGGCTGCTGCCTCCCGCCATCGGTGACGCCGGCACTTCGGTGACGCGGGTGCATCCGTGACGCGGGTGCATCCGTGACGCGGGGAATCGGTGCCCCGGGGGATTCAGTGCTCCCGGGGAATCGGTACGGGTTCAGCCGGCCGAGCCCGTGAAGTGCTCCCGTATCAGCGACTGCACCACCGGCAGGTCCCGCGCCATCAACGCGTCGAGCAGCGCGGAGTGTTCGGCCGCGTCCGCGACCAGATCGGCACGGCGCACGGCCGGGGCGCTGACCAGCGGCCACTGCGAGCGGCGGTGCAAATCGTCCGCCACCATGACCAGTTGCTGGTTGCCGGAGAGAGCGAGCAGAGCGCGATGGAAGGCGCGGTCGCTCTCCGCGTACGCCGCGCGGTCCCCGACCGCGGCGGCGGCGCCGGTCGCCTCCGCCAACGGGGCGAGTTCCGCCCACCGTTCGGCGGATTCGGTACGGGCCAGCCGCAGTATCACCGGCACTTCGAGCAGGGCGCGTACCTCGGCGAGCTCGGCCAATTCACGGGCGCTGCGCGCGATGACACGGAAGCCCCGGTTGAGCACGACCTCGACGGCGCCCTCCAGCGCGAGCTGCTGCATGGCCTCACGTACCGGGGTGGCGGAGACGCCGAAGCGCTCGCCGAGCACGGGGGCGGAGTAGACCTCGCCGGGGGCCAGCTCACCGCTGACGAGCGCGGTACGCAGGGCGTCGAGGATCTGTCCGCGTACGGAATGACGGCGTACCGGCGACGACGAGAACGGCGACGGGGACAAGGACGGGGCCGGGGACGAGGACGGGGATGGGACCTGGTCCTGGGCCGGGGGCCGCGAAGGGCTACCGGACCGGTCGGGCTCACTGTGCGTGTGCTCGCCGCGCACCTGCTCCGGCACCCGCCGGGACTCGGAGGCGGACGCCCCTGACGTTCCCGATGCCCCCGACGACGGCATCGGCGCCTCCGGCGCGTACGGCCGTGGCACGGCGGCGTCGCGCGCTCTGCCTTGCTCCACTCCGGCCCACCTCCTTCCTCCTTACCCGTGCACGATAGGCCGACCGGGCCACAGTTCAAACCTCGATCACATCGGATAAGGTAAGGCTTACCTGCAAACGATCCCGATTCGGTGGTCCCCTGCATGACCCTGCCCACGCTGCTGCCCGGCCTCCTCGCCTCGCCCGTGACGGACGCGTACGCCCGTCTGGCCGAGGCGTTCCCCTCGCTGAGCATCGAACAGCTCACTGAGAGTGAGCGGCACCCGGCGGACGACGGCTGGGTGAGCGCGGCGGAGCTGGCGGCCGGGGGCACTGCCCTCGACACGTTCCTCGCCTGGGACGCGGCGCAGGTGCGGCGGGACTACGGGCAGGAGGCGCGCCCCGACGTGATAGCCGGCTTCGGCTTCCACCGGTACGCCTGGCCGGCCTGCCTGCTGATCACCGTGCCCTGGTTCCTGCACCGCAGGGTGCCGCGTCTGCCCGTCGAGGCGGTCTCCTTCCAGCGGGCGCTGGGCCGGATGACCGTACGGATCGACGAATTCGCCTGTCTGCCCGACGACCCCGCCGCGACACTGCCCGGCGCCCGGGTCGTCCCGGACGAGGAGGCCCTGCGCGCCGAGGTACGGGCGGCCGTCGCCGATCATCTCGCACCGGTCCTCGACGGCTTCGCCCCGCGGTTGCGGCGCGGCCGGCGGGCACTGTGGGGGATGGCGACCGACGAGATCGTCGAGGGGCTTTGGTACATCGCCCATCTGCTGGGCGAGGAGCGGTACGCGATGGCGGAGCTTGAGCGGCTGATGCCTGGCACGACCGCGCCGTATGTCGGTGCCGCGGGTTTCCGTGAGCTGACCGGACCTGACGGCGAATCTTTGCCGACCCGTGACCGGGCCAGTTGCTGTCTTTTCTACACGCTGCGCCCCGAGGACACCTGCGTCACCTGTCCGCGTACCTGCGACAACGAGCGGGTCCGGAAGCTCGCCGCGAGCGTCTGACTCCGCGTCACCCTCGCTCCCACGCCACCCGCAGGGGTGATATTAATCGAACATGACAGCCACCTGCCGAACGGCAGTGTCAGCCGTTCGTGCCTATTCACGTGCTGCACCGCCTCGTTGGTGTTCTCTTGTCCCAAAACCCCCTGAGCGTCACCGCACTTCGGCCAAAATGGCGTCCCAAACGCCCTACTGCGATGCAAGGAACACCGCATGCGACTGACAGACATATCGCTGAACTGGCTGCTTCCCGGCGTCGTCCTGCTCGTCGGAATCCTGGTGGCGGCGGCGGTGTTCGCGCGCGGCAAGCGCGCGGCTGACAAGCCCGCACCCGTCGAGGATTCCTGGGAACGCAGCGAGGAGCGCCGCAGACGGAAGGAAGCCATCTACGGCATCGCCTCCTACGCACTCCTCTTCTGCTGCGCGGCGGTCGCCGCCGCGCTCTCGTTCAAGGGCCTGGTCGGCTTCGGCCAGGAGAATCTCGGTCTCAGCGGCGGCTGGGAGTATCTCGTCCCGTTCGGTCTCGACGGCGCGGCGATGTTCTGCTCCGTACTCGCGGTGCGTGAGGCCAGCCACGGCGACGCGGCCCTCGGCTCGCGACTGCTGGTGTGGACGTTCGCCGGCGCCGCCGCCTGGTTCAACTGGGTGCACGCGCCCACGGGCCTCGGTCACGAAGGCGCTCCGCAGTTCTTCTCCGGCATGTCCCTCTCCGCCGCCGTCCTGTTCGACCGTGCGCTGAAGCAGACCCGCCGTGCGGCGCTGCGCGAGCAGGGTCTTGTCCCCCGTCCGCTGCCGCAGATCCGGATCGTACGGTGGCTGCGGGCACCCCGCGAGACCTTCGGCGCCTGGTCGCTGATGCTGCTCGAAGGCGTCCGCACGCTGGACGAGGCGGTCGACGAGGTCCGCGAGGACCGTCGCCAGAAGGAGCAGAACCGGCACCGCAGGCGGGAGCAGGAGAAGCTGGACCGGGCGCAGATCAAGGCGCTCAACCGCCAGCACCGGGCCTGGGGCCGGGGGCGTGGCGGCCGTCAGGTGGCCCTTCCCGCGGTGAACTCGGGATCGGGCTCGCCGCCGGCCGTCGAAGCCGCAGCGGAGCCTGCCATAGTGGAGCCCGGCCAACTGAACCAGCACTCCCGGCTCTCCCTTCAGCCTGTGAAGGCCGCTGAGACTCCCCGTACGGTGGACCTGACCGCGGAGGACGACACCATGGCGCTGCCCAGGCTCGACTCCCTGGAGCGCAAACTCAAGGACCTGGAGAAGCAGTTCGGCTGACGCGGCCAGTTCGACCGACGTCGGCAGTTCTGCTGACGCCGACAGTTCGGCTGACGCGGGCAGTTCGACTGACGCGACCTCGGGGGAACAGCACTCGGACCGGTGTGACGGACAACCGTCACGCCGGTCCGCTGTTTCGTCCCGCCCCACTTCTCTCACCGCCCACTTCTCCGCACCGCCCGTTCTTCCCCACCGTCTGGCTCTCCCCCACCACCCTTACGCCGCCTCGCCGTTGAGCTCGAACCAGACCACCTTGCCCACCGGCCTCGCCCGTATCCCCCAGTCGTCCGCCAGGCTCCGTACCAGCGCGAGCCCCCTGCCGTGCGTGGCGTCGTCGGGCACCGGCCGCTCCGGCGCGGGCGGCGCGGGCACTCCCGCGACGAAGTCCCGCACCTCCACCCGCAGCCGGGAATCCGCGACGGTCGCGGTGACCACGGCCCCGTCGTCCGTATGCACCAGCGCGTTCGTGACCAGCTCGCTGATCAGCAGCTCCGCCACGGCCGCGCAGTCCCGCTCCTGCCAGTGCCGCAGCATCTCCCGTAACGCGTGCCGCACTTCGGGGACGGCCGCGAGATCGGCACCCCCCACTCTGCGCCGCAGACCCCTCATCACTCTGTCCCCCCGCTCATGACGTCCCTCTCCCCGCTGGTCCGGACCCGCCCCACGCTCGTACGCGTACAGGAGATGCATTCCCCACCCGGAATGGACCACTCATGGTGTTCATCACCTGATCGCCGCGGCGGGGGCAGACGGCGCGCGACGGGTGTGCGAGGACTGCCCGGGGAAGTGCGGGGGGAGTGAAACGGTGCGAGCCGATCCCGAGGAGCGAGGAGCACCGATGCACGACGACCGATCCCTGGTGGAAGGGCGGCTGGAGCGGGCGCTGCGCCAGTTCATCCGACCCGCGCAGTACGCCGCGCGGGAGCCGCTCTCGCTCTCCGTCTGGCACGCGCCGGGCGAGCCGGTGCCGGTGGAGCAGGCACTCCGGGGCACCTACGAGCCGTTCACGACCGGTACGGAGTGGGGCTCGCCCTGGTCCACCCACTGGTTCCGGCTGGAGGGCGTGGTCCCCGAATCCTGGGCCGGGCGGCCGGTGGAGGTGGTCATCGACCCGGGGTTCACCGGTGACGGGCCCGGTTTCCAGGCCGAGGGGCTGGTGTACGACGCCGCGGGCGTCCCGCTCAAGGGCATTCATCCGCGCAACCGGTACATCCCCGTCGCCGCGCCCGCGGCCGGCGGCGAACCCGTCCGGCTGTTGCTTGAGGCTGCCGCCAACCCCGCCGTCCTGCATGACTTCGAGCCGACGCTCCTCGGTGACGTACTGACCGCGGGCGACCGTCCGCTCTACCGCTTCGCCGCCGCGGACCTGGCTGTTCTGGACGAGGAGGTCTGGCATCTGGTCCTCGATGTCGAGGTGCTCACTGAATTGATGCGCGAGCTGCCCGCGGACCGCTCGCGGCGCCATGAGATCCTGCGCGCCCTGGAGTCCATGCTCGACACGCTGGATCTGCACGATGTGGCGGGCACGGCCACCGCCGCGCGCGGTGAGCTGGCGGAGGCGCTTTCCCGGCCCGCGTCCCCGAGCGCCCACCGGATCTCGGCGGCGGGGCACGCCCATATCGACTCGGCCTGGTTGTGGCCGCTGCGCGAGACCGTACGGAAGGCGTCGCGGACCTTCGCCAATGTCACGGCGCTCGCCGCCGACTACCCCGAGTTGGTCTTCGCCTGCTCGCAAGCGCAGCAGTACGCCTGGGTGCGGGACCACCAGCCGCGTATCTGGGAGCGGATCAAGCAGGCGGTGGCGGACGGGACATGGGCGCCGGTGGGCTCCATGTGGGTGGAGTCGGACGCCAATATGCCGGGCGGTGAGGCGCTGGCCCGGCAGATCGTGCACGGCAAGCGCTTCTTCCAGGAGGAGCTGGGCGTCGAGACGGAGGAGATCTGGCTGCCGGACTCCTTCGGATACACGGCGGCCTTCCCGCAGTTGGCGAAGCTCGCCGGGGTGAAGTGGTTCCTGACCCAGAAGCTCTCGTGGAACCAGACCAACAAGATGCCGCACCACTCCTTCTGGTGGGAGGGTATCGACGGCACGCGCGTCTTCACCCACTTCCCGCCGGTCGACACGTACAACTCGCAGTTCCTCGGCTCCGAACTGGCCCACGCGGAGCGGAACTTCGCGGAGAAGGGCCGTGCGTCCCGGTCACTGGTGCCGTTCGGCTGGGGCGACGGCGGCGGCGGCCCCACCCGGGAGATGATGGAGCGGGCGCGGCGGCTGAAGTCCCTCGAAGGCTCGCCCCGGGTCGAGATCGAGCCTCCGGCGGCCTTCTTCGCGGCGGCCGAGGAGGAGTACGGCGCGCAGGCGCCGGTCTGGTCGGGCGAGCTGTATCTGGAGCTGCACCGCGCCACGTACACCACCCAGGCCAAGACCAAGCAGGGCAACCGGCGCGCCGAACATCTCCTGCGGGAGGCCGAGTTGTGGGCGACGGCGGCGGCGCTGCGCTCGGGGGGCGGCGTCGCTCCGTACGCGTATCCGTACGAGGAGCTGGACCGGATCTGGAAGACGGTGCTGCTGCACCAGTTCCATGACATCCTGCCGGGCTCGTCGATCGCCTGGGTGCACCGTGAGGCGCGCGCGACGTACGCGGCGGTACGGGACGAGCTGACGGGCATCATCGAGGACGCGCTGGCGGCGCTGGGCGGCGACGACAGCGCGGTGGGGGTCTGGAACGCGGCCCCGTTCGCCCGGCGCGATGTCGTCGCGGCCCGCGCCTCCGACGTGGCGGAGGGCGTGCTGACGCAGCCCCTGGCAGACGGTGAAGTGCTCGTTCCGGCCCTGGTCAGGGCGGTGGCGCCGGGTACGTTCAGCCCGCTGGCCCCGGCCCCCGTGGCGGCCGTCGCGGCCGGTGGCGGCTTCACACTGCGCAATCAGCGGCTGGAGGTGGTCATCGACGCGGACGGGCTGCTGTCCTCCGTACGCGATCTCGTCGCGGACCGCGAGGTGCTGGTGCCCGGCGGCCGGGGCAATCTGCTGCAACTGCACCCCGACCACCCCAATCAGTGGGACGCCTGGGACATCGACCGGCACTACCGGCGCCGGCACACCGATCTGACCGCCGCCGACTCCGTCGAGCTGATCGAGGAGGGTCCGCTGAGGGCGGCGGTACGGGTGGTGCGGACGTTCGGGGCGTCCCGGATCACGCAGGAGATCCGCCTCACCGCCGACGCCCGGCGGGTCGACATCGTCACCGATGTCGACTGGCAGGAGTCGGAAAAGGTCCTCAAGGCCGCGTTCCCGCTCGACGTGCACGCCGAACGGTCCACCGCCGAGGTCCAGTTCGGCCATGTGCACCGGGCGACACACGACAACACCGGCTGGGACGCCGCCCGGTTCGAGATCTGCGCGCACCGCTGGCTGCGGGTCGCGGAGCCCGGCTACGGCGTCGCGGTGCTCAACGACTCCACCTACGGGCACGATGTGACCCGGGCGCCACACCCGGACGGGCTCGGCACGACCGTACGGCTGACACTGCTGCGCGCCCCACACAGCCCGGACCCGGAGACGGATCTGGGCACACACCGCTTCCGGTACGCGCTGCTGCCCGGCGGGACGGTGGAGGAGACCGTACGGGAGGGCCTGGCGCTCAATCTGCCGCTGCGCGTGGCACCGGCGCCGGAGCAGCTGCCGCTGGTGAATGTCGACCACCCGGCCGTGACCGTGGAGGCGGTCAAGCTCGCCGAGGACCGGAGCGGGGATGTGATCGTACGGCTCTACGAGTCGGCCGGCGGCCGGGCCGGGGCGACGCTGCGGGTCGGCTTCCCGGTGATCGGCGCGCGGGTGACGGATCTGCTGGAACGCCCGCTGTACGACGCGGAGACGGACGAGGAGGGACTGCGGTTGCGGCTGCGGCCGTTCCAGATCCTGACGCTGCGGCTCACGCCCGCGTAGGACGTGTGCGGGACAGGACCGACGGCCGTGACACCCGTCGGACCTGTCCCTTCCGTGTCCTGCGGCGTAGCCTCCGGGTGATCAATCGGGACGTGCCCCCGGGCGCGGTTACGCCTCCCAGACGCCGACCGCCGTGCGGTCGTCGGCGTAGCCCTTCACCCTCAGCCCGGTGTCCGCCAGGAACTGGGCCAGACCCGGTGGGGCGGCCGGGCGCCAGCGGTCGGCCAGTTCGCGGGCGAGTGCGGGCTCGCCGCGCAGCGGTTCCGACAGGCCGGGGCCGCACACCAGGAGGGTGTCGCCGGGCCGGGCGATCGAGGCTCGGAACCGGAAGGGCTCGGGCGACGGCGGGGACGCGCCATGCCGGAACGAGCCGGACGGGGACGGGTCGGACGGGGACGGGTCGGACGGGGACCGGTTGTACGTGGACGGGGGTTTCGTGATCTCCAGATCCATCGTCAGCCGGTCGCCCTCGGGCGTCTCGGCGGGCGGGGAGCCGAAGCCTGCCACGGGTGGGCCGGTGAAGGCGGCGGGCTCTGCGAGGGGCGGCTCCAGGTCCTGCCACACGCCGTCCCTGAGCCGGAAGAGGCCGCCGTCGCCGACCCCGAAGAACACGCGCGTACGGCAGTCGGGATCGGCGGAGAGCAGCAGACAGCGCAGGCCGGCGGTGTACTGCCCGGGGCGCAGCCCCAGTTCGGCGGCGCGGGCCCGGAGCTTGCCGAACCCCCGGTCGGTCAGCCGGTGCAACCCGGACTTGAGGTCGTCCCTGCGGCCCGCCCTTATGTCCGCGGAGAGGCTGCCGTGGCTGCGTCCGACGGCGCCGCCGATCCACCGGCACACGTCCGCCGCGGCGCGGTGGGAGCCCTCGGTGGCGCGGGCGCCGCCGGCTATGGCGACGAGGACGAGCGCGTCGGCGCCGTCCCCGAAGCGGGCGGTCAGCAGGGCGTCGCGGCGGGGCTCGCCGCGGTGGCGCGCGGAGTCGCCCCGTACGGACATGGCGCGCAGGGTGTACGTCCCATAGCGCGCACCGTCGAGGACGGTGTCGGGGACGATCTCGTCCAGCCGGTCGGCATGTGCGGCGGGCAGGGCGGTGGGCTCGGGGCCGTATATGGGCGGCCCGTCGCCCACATGGGTAACGGGAACGGGAGGGGCGGCAGCGGCGACAGGTGCGGTGGCGGACGTGACGGAGGGGGCGGCCGGCTCGCGGGGCGCCGGGGTTAAGGGAGTTACGGGGGTTACGGAAGGTGGCCGGCGCGGGTCCGGAGGCCGGGGTGAGGGCCGGGGTGACTCGGCCTCGGCGCCGGGCAGCGGTCGTGCGTCGCTGGGCGCGTACGGCGCGGCCGACTCCCACGGCGCCCCCGCGACGGGGCGTTGGGGTCGCGGTCGCTCCGGAGTCGCGGCTTCCGCCCGCGCTCCCGCCACGTCGGACACCGCGTCAGACGCCACGTCCGACATCGATTCCGACACCGCGTCCGCCGCCGAGTCGAAGCGGTCGTCGAGCGTGTCACCCGCCGCTACGGCGGGGCCGGTGTCCGGCGTGGACTCGTCGTACAGCCGGTTCCACCAGTCGCCGTCGGCCGGCCTCTCCCCCTGCTGACTCATGACCCTATTGTCGACCGCTCCGGGCACGCGAAAACGGGGCGCGGAGAAAAGGGCGGGGAGATAAGAGGCGACTTACTCGTCCGGACTTACTCGTCCAGGCCCCGGAATCCGCCGGGCGGCCCCACCCCCCACGGGAAGGACGCCCGGCGGACGTTCACAGATCGAGCAGAGCCGGTCATGCATACCCAGGGGGAATATGACCGGGTCTGTTGCAGCTGTGATGGCGTCACCTTGGCAGACAGACGGCCTGTACAGGGATGATGGGGAGCGGCGGGTTTACGCCGTGGCCGTTTTCCGCCACGGCCCGTGGCGGAAAGAGTGCGGCCGGGGAGGCCGCGCGGGCGTCCAGGGAGGGGTTGGCAGGGATGCTGGGAGCGATAGGTCTCGACGAGAGACAGGAGTCCGCGTACCGCGCGCTGGTGGCGATCGGCGCCGCGGAGGTGGCGGATCTGGCCCATCGGCTCGCGCTCCCCGAGCCGGACACCGAACGGGCGCTGCGCCGGCTGGAGCGGCAGGGCCTGGCCGCGCAGTCCTCGTCCCGTACCGGACGGTGGGTCGCCGCGCCGCCCGCCGTCGCGCTCGGCGCGCTGCTCACCCAGCACCGCCATGAGCTGGAACAGGCCGAACTGGCCGCCGTACTGCTCGCGGAGGAGTACCGCGCGGAGGCCACCGAGCCGGCGGTGCACGATCTGATCGAGGTGGTGACGGGCGCGAGCGCGGTGTCCCATCGCTTCCGCCAGTTGCAGCTGGGCGCCACCGAGGAGGTCTGTGCCCTGGTCACCGGCCGGCCGATGGCCGTGACCGGGACGGACAACGAGGCCGAGGAGCGGGCGGCCACGCGCGGGGTCGCCTACCGGGTGGTGCTCGAACGCGAGGTGCTTTCACTGCCCACCGGTATCACCGAGCTGTCCGCCGCGCTCGGCCGTGACGAGCAGGTCCGGGTGACCGAGCGGGTTCCGACGAAGCTGGTGGTGGCTGACCGCGCCCTGGCGATGGTGCCGCTGACGGGCCGTGAGGTCGGGCCCGCGGCGCTGGTCGTGCACGCCAGCGGACTGCTGGAGTCGCTGATGGGGCTCTTCGAGGCGGTGTGGCGCGAGGCGCTGCCGCTACGGCTCGGTACGGATGGCACGGTCACGGAGCTGGGCCTTCCCGGTCCCGACACCACCGACCTGGAGATCCTGTCCCTGCTGCTCGCCGGCTTGACCGACGCGAGCGTGGCCAAACAGCTGGACCTGGGGCTGCGTACCGTACAGCGCCGGGTGAAGGGGCTGATGGAGCTGAGCGGGGTGACGACCCGTCTCCAACTGGGCTGGCACGCCTACGAGAAGGGCTGGGTGGCGCGCGAACCGCGGCCCTGAGCCCGGCCCCGCGCGCGACCGGCGCCCCTGAGCCGTGTCCCACGCACGCGCCCGACGGCCCTGAGCCCGATTCCGCGCACGCGACCTGCGGCCCTGCCCGCGATCCTGCAGAGTGGGGCAGATGGAAGTGTGGCAGCTCGTCCTGGTGGGACTGGTCATGCTGCTCGGCCTGTTCGGTGTGCTCGTCCCCGGTGTGCCGGGACAGGCGATCGTATGGGCCGCGGTGCTCTGGTGGGCACTGACCGACACGTCGCGTCTGGCCTGGGGCATCCTGATCGGAGCATCGGCGCTGCTGCTGCTCAACCAGGCGCTCAGGCCCGTCCTGCCGGCCCGCAGGACCCGCAGGACCGGAGCGCCGCGCCACACACTGCTGGTGGGCGGGGTCTCCGGGATCGTCGGATTCTTCGTGGTGCCCGTGCTGGGCGGGATCGCCGGGTACGTCGGCGGGATCTACGGCGCCGAGCGCGCACGGCTCGGCAGCCACCGGGACGGCTGGGCGTCGACCCGTACGGTCATGCGGGTGGCGGGCTGCTCGATCCTGGCGGAGCTGTTCGCGTGTCTGCTGGTGGTGGGCGCGTGGCTGGGGGCGTTGATCTGGGGATAGGGCGTGTCCGCGAGCAGCGCCGTCGGCCGGGCGGGACTTCACGGAAGTCCTGGGGCCCGGTCCGGAGGCGGTCCCGGGGCTGATGCGCCGCGGGAGGTGTCCGTGTGAGGCTGGGAGCATGACCGAATTCAGTGAGGCCGAGCGCGCGTATCTGAGGTCCCAGCGGCTGGGGCGGATGGCCACCGTCGATCCCAAGGGCCAGCCCCAGGCCAACCCGGTCGGCTTCTTCCCGCAGGACGACGGCACCATCCTGATCGGCGGTCTGGCCCTGGGAACCACCAAGAAGTGGCGTAATCTCCAGGCGAATCCGCGGGTGGCGCTGGTCGTGGACGACATCGTGAGCACCGATCCGTGGAAGGTGCGCGGGGTGGACATCCGGGGCGAGGCGGAGCTGCTGACGGGGCCGCACGACCTCGGTCCGCACTTCAGCGAGGAGCTGATCCGTATTCACCCCCGCAGGATCCACAGCTGGGGCCTCGGCTGACGGACCTGTCACCCAGGACCTGAGTCCTGTCCGACCGGACCGGCGTGGACGACGGCTCGGTCCGCGCCGGGACGCGGATCGAGGCGTAGGTGCCGCGTGGCGTAGGACCGCCAGGGCCGCCACGCCTCGTCGTCCCGCTCCCCCTCGGGTGCCACATCGGGGTCGCCGAGCGCCCGCGTCCGGATCAGTGCCGCCGTACGCCGGGTCACCCCGGGCACGGTCAGCAGGGCCCGCTCGGCCTCGTCGCGGTCCGCTCCGGCGTCGAGCCGTACGGTTCCGTCGGCGAGCGCGGCGGCGAGCGGGCCCGCCACCGGGTCATCACGCAGGGCCGCCGGCTCGGGGAACAGCCGGTCGAGCCGGCCGCAGGGGCGGTCCACCGGCTCGCCGTATCTCTCGACGAGCCGCACGGCCTCCGCGTGGCCGACGAGCGCGCGCAGGGCGTACTCCTCCGGTTCGGCGGCGCCGGGCGAACGCAGCCCCGGGCGCGCCGCGACGAGCGGGGCGAGCCGCGGGTCGGCGCCGAGGCGCTCGTCCACGGCGTACGGATCGGCGTCGAGGTCGAAGAGCCGGCGCAACCGCTGTACGGCGGTGGTGAGATCGCGCAGCTCGGTGAGGTGGATCCGCGCCTCCAGCCAGCCGCTCCGGGCGCGTGGGTCGCGTACGTCGCGTGCGTCGCGCGGCGGCCGGGTCTCGTCCACGGAGACGAAGCCGGGGCCGTGCGGCAGCCGTAGCGTACGGCGATAGGTGCGGGCGCCGGGGTCGCCGGTCACCTCTTCCGTGTGCGGGAGCGCTTCCCGGGCGAGGAGGTCGAAGACCTCGCGTGCGGCGTAGGGGCCCCGGTAGGCGAGCCGCAGGGGGACGCCGGTGAGACGCGGCAGGTCGGTGCACGGGGCCGTCTCCGGTGACAGCGCCGTGGCGGGCGACGGGACCCTGGTCAGGGTGCGGGTGCCCGCCCCGGCCCCTGACCCGGTCCTCGCCACGGTCCGCGCCCCGGTCGCCGCCCCGGTCGCCGCTCCGGTCCCCGACTCGGCGCGCAGCGCGCTGGGGGTACGGGCGTAGATCTGCCGGATCGTGTCGTTGAACTGGCGCACGCTCGCGAAGCCGGCCGCGAACGCGATCTCCGTGACCGGCAGCCCGGTCGTCTGGAGCAACACCCGTGCCGTGTGCGCCCGCTGGGCACGGGCGAGGGCGACGGGTCCGGCGCCCAGTTCCGCCGTGAGCTGGCGCTGCACCTGGCGGGGGCTGTAGCCGAGGCGTCCGGCCAGTCCCGGCACCCCCTCCCGGTCCACGATCCCGTCGCCGATCATCCGCATCGCGCGGCCGACGACATCGGCGCGTACGTTCCACTCCGCCGACCCGGGCACGGCGTCCGGCCTGCACCTGCGGCAGGCGCGGAAGCCGTGGCCCTGGGCGGCGGCCGCGGTCGGGTAGAACCGTACGTTCTTCCGCTTCGGGGTCACGGCGGGGCAGCTCGGCCGGCAGTAGATCCCGGTCGTCTCGACGGCGAAGAAGAACGCGCCGTCGAAACGCGCGTCGCGACTGGCGACCGCCTCGTATCTCGTCTCCTCGTCCATCATGGTTTCCAGTGTGCGACGGCCCGGCCCACCGGACTGGCGGATTTCGGACGCCACATTCCGCGAGCCCGGTGGCCCGGCCCGCCGCTACCGGATCCGTCCGCGCTTGGCCTCCATGGCCGCGCGGCCCTCCGCGCCCTTGCGCTTCCAGTCCCGTCGGATCTCGCCGCGCAGCCGGGCGTCGGTCTTGGCGACGATGCGCTGGTTCTCACGGAGCAGCTTGCGGTAGCTCTCCAGCCGCCGCACGGACAGCGATCCGTCCTCGATCGCGGCGAGCACGGCGCAGCCCGGTTCCGCCAGATGCGCGCAGTCGTGGAACCGGCATTCCCCGGCAAGCCCCTCGATCTCCGAGAAGACCTGCCCGACCCCGGTCTCGGCGTCCCACAGCCCGACCCCACGCAGCCCTGGGGTGTCGATGAGCACACCACCCCCGGGCATGGCGAGGAGATTGCGGGTCGTGGTGGTGTGCCGCCCCTTCCCGTCCGCGTCACGGGTGGCCCGCACATCCATCACCTCGTCCCCGAGGAGGGCGTTGGCGAGGGTCGACTTGCCGGCCCCGGAGATACCGAGGAGGACGCTGGTGCCGCCCGACAGCACGGCGGACAGCACATCGATCCCCTCCCCCGTGGCCGAGCTGACGGTCAGTACCTGCACTCCGGGCGCGGTGGTCCCTACGTCCTCGACCAGATGGCCGAGCACGGCGGGGTCACTCACGAGATCGGCCTTGGTGAGCACGATGACCGGGAGGGCGCCGCTCTCCCAGCCGAGGGCGAGAAAGCGCTCGACCCGCCCGAGGTCGAGTTCGACGGCGAGGGAGATCGCGATGACCGCGTGATCGACGTTGGCCGCGAGGATCTGGCCCTCGGAGCGGGTGGAGGCGGTGGACCGTACGAACGCGGTACGCCGTGGCAGATACTCCCTTACGAACCGGGGATCGCCGCCCGGGTCGACCGCGGCCCAGTCTCCGGTGCAGATCACCCGCAGCGGATCACGCGGGGTAACGAACTCGGTGTCGGCCCGCACGAGGCCGGCCGGGGTGACGAGATCACACTGACCGCGGTCGACCCGCACCACACGGCCGGGCACCAGGCCGCGTTCGGCATACGGGGCGAACTCGGCTTCCCAGCCCTCGTCCCAGCCGTACGGGACGAGCGGGTGGGACGAGGGGAAAGCCGGCAGAGAAGAGAAAGACAAGGGGGAACCCTTCAGAGGGGTGGCCCCGGCACGCGCGCGTGGGCGCGAGAAAGCTGAAGAGAGGAAGGTCAGCCGGAGACCACAGGGGTGGGATTGATGAACTTCTGCTCCTGGGCAGCACCCAGCGTGGTGACAGTCATCAATGTCCTCACCTCCTGATTCCTCGGTCCGGCCCGTGACGGCCGACGGTCGGCGGCCGACGATTGGCGGTCGGCCGTACGGCGTTCACCCTAGCCGTAGCGGACGAGGTGCCGCGAGTTATTTATCCGGACCACCGGATCCGTGGACCACCACGCCAACGGGCGGGCAGGTGCCCGTACTTAGAGGCGGCGCATACGGTCGGCCTCGGGCGTCCGGGCGGCCTCGGGCCTCAGACCGGCCTCGGGCGTCCGGGCGATCCGGTCCGCCGCCACGGCCGGGGCCGCCACGGCCGCGGACGCCGCCGCGTGACAGGCGCCGCGGCCGTCGGCGCGGGCGACGATACGGCCCGCCTCGACCCGTACGGCGGCCTCGGTCGCGTCGCTGACGGCGGGCAGGCCGGCCGCCGCCGCGAAGGAGCCCGACTCGTCGAACACCACTCGCAGCCGGGGCCAGGCCGAGGGCGGGAAGGACTGGCGCAGGCAGTTGCAGAGTCCTGCGACGGTGAGCCGCGCCAGCGGTGCCAGTTCGGCGGGGTCGCCGGTGACGAGGACGGCGGTGATCCGGGCGCCGGGCGGTGCGGCCCGTACCGCCTCTTCGACGGCCTCGATGCGGTGCAGCCCGAGGATCGCCACCACGCCGTCGTCCGTGAGCCGCGCGGGCTCGCCGTGTACCGCGTCCCGCACGTGCGGCGGGTCCCACGGCTCGTCGGTCGGCCATGCCTGGGTGATCACATGCGGGGGCGGCCACCAGTCGTGGACCGTGAGGCCGGCCAACTGCTCAACGGCGCTGACGACATTGAAGGGCTCCACGAAGCCGGGCGCGACGGCGGCGAGCCGGCTCGCGCCGTGCAGGGTGGTGAGCGCGGCCTCCGCGACCCGCACATGACTGCCGGACCCGTCATGTCCTCCGGGCGGCCGAAGGCGCTCCAGGGCCAGCCCGAGCAGAATCGCGTCCAGCTTCATCAACTGCGCGAAGGGCCGCCGGATCCGCCCCTCGGCGAGGACTTCCGGCACCACGTACAGACCGAGCCTGGCCGGGCCGTGTTCCTCGTCGGTGTCGGCGAGCGGCAGCCGGGCGACCCATGCGCGGGCGAACGCGCCGAGCGCGTCACGGGTGGTCCCGGACGCGGGCGCGGCATCGGAGTGGGACTCGGAGGCGGTCGGGGACGCGGTCTCCCATACGGACTCGGAGGCGGACTCGGATTCGGATACGGACTCGCGCTCGGCGAGACCGGCCAGGACCGCGAAGTAAAGGGCCCTCTTCCCGGGGAAGTTGGAGTAGACCGCCCCGCGCGTCAGCCCGGCGCGTTCGGCGATACCGTCGACTTTGGCGTCCCTGAACCCGCGTTCGGCGAACTCGTCCCTGGCGGCGGCCAGTACCTTGGCGCGGTTGTGCTCCTGCAGCTCCGCCCTGCTGAGCCGGCCCATCGCCCTCACTCGTCCCCGCGTTGCTGTTCAGTGCCGCTTCAAGATACCGTGACCACTCAGATGGTGACGTCATATGGTCCAACCATGCGAATGCCGCACAACCGTTGAGGAGACGCTTCCCAGTGGCACACATCGGTGACGGCGGCGAACTGCTCAGATGTACTTTCTGCGGGAAGAACCAGAAGCAGGTCAGGAAGCTCATCGCGGGTCCGAGTCCTGTCTGCATCTGTGACGAATGCGTCGGGCTCTGCAATGAGTTAATCGCGGAGGAGCTGGACGGCGAGCACGAGAACGAGCAGCGGGAGCTGCCGAAGCCGCGCGAGATCCACGCCTTTCTCGACCAGTATGTCGTCGGGCAGACGAACGCCAAGATGGCGCTCTCGGTGGCGGTCTACAACCACTACAAGCGCATCCGGACGGACGAGCGGGCGGCGACCGCGGACGCGGGCGAGCCGGTCGAACTCGGCAAGTCCAACATCCTGTTGATCGGTCCGACCGGCTGCGGCAAGACCTATCTGGTCCAGACGCTCGCCCGGATGCTCGACGTACCGTTCGCGATCGCCGACGCGACCGCGCTCACCGAGGCCGGTTATGTCGGTGAGGACGTCGAGAACATCCTGCTGAAGCTGATCCAGGCGGCCGACTACGACGTCAAGAAGGCCGAGACCGGGATCATCTACATCGATGAGATCGACAAGGTCGCCCGCAGGAGCGAGAACCCGTCGATCACCCGCGATGTCTCGGGCGAGGGCGTCCAGCAGGCCCTGCTGAAGATCCTGGAAGGCACCACCGCCTCCGTACCGCCCCAGGGCGGCCGGAAACACCCGCAGCAGGAATTCCTCCAGATCGACACGACGAACGTGCTCTTCATCGTGGGCGGCGCCTTCGCCGGCCTGGAGAAGATCGTCGAGCAGCGGGCCGACCGCAAGGGCATCGGCTTCGGCGCGACGATCGCCGGCGAGGAGGAGCGGAAGCGGCGCGACGTCTACGCCGAGGTGATGCCCGAGGATCTGCTGAAGTTCGGGCTGATCCCGGAGATCGTCGGCCGCCTCCCGATGGTGACGGCTGTCCAGCCGCTGGACCGGGCGGCGTTGACGCGTATCCTCACCGAGCCGCGCAACGCGCTGATCAGGCAGTACCAGAAGCTCTTCGAAATCGACGGGGTGGAGCTTGAGTTCACCGAGGACGCCATCGGCGCGATCGCCGAGCAGGCGCTGCTGCGCCGCACCGGCGCCCGCGCGACCCGAGCGATCCTCGAAGAGGTGCTGCTCAATGTGATGTACGAGGTGCCGAGCCGCGACGATGTGGCGCGGGTCGTGGTCGACCGCGACACCGTGCTCGACAACGTCAACCCCACGCTCGTACCGCGCGAGCAGCCCGGCCGCTCCCGGGAACGCCGCGACCGCTCCGCGTAGAGCGCGGTCGGCCGGGTGGCTGGAAATATGCCCGGCCGGGCCGCCGCTTGGGAACCGCTTTACCTTCTGGGGTAGTTCTGGTGGCGTTCAACACCCCTATGAAGGAGCGGACGCCACGATGGTGTTCAAGAAACTGCTCGGAGCCGTCGGTGTCGGCGGACCCTCTGTCGACACCGTGCTGGACGGCGTGGCCGCCGTACCGGGCGGCCCGCTGTCGGGTCAGGTGCGGCTGCGGGGCGGCCGTACGGACCTGGAGATCGAGCAGATCACGCTGGACCTGGTCGCCCGTGTCGAGGCCGAGGGACACGACGAGGAGAGCGAGGGCACGGTCGTCTTCGACCGGGTCACCGTCGCCGGCGGGTTCCGGCTGGCGGAGGAGTCGGAGCATACGATTCCGTTCACGCTGACCCTGCCGTGGGAGACGCCCGTGACCGAACTCTACGGCCAGCCACTGGGCGTGGTACTCGGCGTGCGGACCGAGCTGGCGGTGTCCGGAGCGCGGGACAAGGGCGATCTCGACCAGCTCAGCGTCTCTCCCCTGCCGGTCCAGGAGGCCGTTCTGGAGGCCCTGGGGCAGCTCGGCTGGGGCTTCAAATCGGCCGATCTGGAACTGGGCCGCATCAACGGCACCGACCAGCGGCTGCCCTTCTACCAGGAGATCGAACTCACCCCGCCGGCGCACTACGCGCACGCGCTGAACGAGATCGAGGTCACCTTCCTCGCCACCGCCGGCGGGATGGATGTCGTCATCGAGGCCGACAAGCGCGGAGGGCTCTTCTCCGGCGGACACGACACGATCAACCGGTTCACGGTCTCGCACCACAACGTCCAGCACGTGGACTGGAACGCCGAGGTCGACAGGTGGATCAAGCAACTTGTCGACAGTCGCGGCGCGCACCCGGGCCACTACGACGGGCACCACGGCGGGCACTACGGCGAGCATCATGGTGAGCAGCACTACGGAGAGCGGCACTCCGGAGATCACCACCCGGGCGGGCACCGGTCCGGCCCCAGTACGGGAGCGGTGGTGGCCGGCGTAGCCGCGGGCGTGGCGGTCGGCGTGGTCGGCGGCATGGTGGCCGCCGAGGTCGTCGACGAGATCGGTGACGCGTTCGAGGGCGAGGAGGACGAGGGCGGCGACGAGTAGCGGCCCACCCGCCCCTCGACCGGGCGGACGCGCGCGGGGCGGTGGCCCGATGGCCACCGCCCCGCGTGTCGTCGCCCCGCCTTCGGCACCCGGCCCCGCCAGGCCCCATCAGGTCCGGTCAGTCAGGTCCGGTGGGATCCGGTCGCGTCACGTCAGAGCTCCCTCGTGTCCAGCCAGACCGCCGTGTCCGGCGGCAGCAGGGTGGTGTCCTGCCCTGCGTCGGCCGTCAGTTCGCCGCTCGCCAGCAGCGGCTTCGCCCCGGCGGGCAGGGTCAACGGCACTGGCGCGTCGGAGAGGTTGACCCGGCAGACCAGGCCCTCACCCTTTCTGAAGGCCAGTTCGCCCGGGGCCGACGGCAGCCACGCGAAGCTCTCGTCGCCGCGGAAGCCCCGGCGCAGCGACAGCGCCGTACGGTACAGCTCCAGGAAGGAGCCCGGCCGGCCGGACTGGGCCTCCACCGACCACTCGCCCCACCCGTCGGGCTGCGGCAGCCAGCTGCCGCCGGGGCCGAAGCCGTACGACGAGCCGGCCGTGGTCCACGGCAGCGGCACCCGGCAGCCGTCGCGACCTTTCACCCGGTGTCCCGTGCGCTCCCACATCGGATCGCGCAGCGCGTCCGCCGGCAGATCGACAACCTCGGGCAGGCCCAGTTCCTCGCCCTGGTAGAGGTACGTCGTACCGGGCAGCGCGAGGGTCAGCAGCGCGGCGGCCCGCGCCCGCCGGCCGCCCAGGGCGTCGTCGGGCTCCGGGTCCCGGCCGTCCGTCCGCAGCCAGGTACGGAGGTCGGTGCCCTCCGGCAGCCCGTACCGGCTGCGGTGGCGCACCACATCGTGGTTGGACAGCACCCAGGTCGGCAGGGCCCCGGCCGAGGCCGCGCCGGTGAGCGAGGTGTCGATGACGTCACGGAAGGAGCCGGCGTCCCACGGGCAGCGCAGATGGAAGAAGTTGAACGCCTGGTGCAGCTCGTCGGGCCGGGTGTAGAGGGGGAGCCTGGCGGCGCTCACACCCGCTTCGGCGACCATGATCCGGGGCGGGGCGTACGAGTCGGTGATCTTCCGCCAGACGCGGTAGATGTCATGGACCTCGTCGCGGTCCCAGAAGGGGTGGTTCTCGCCGCTGGGCGGGGAGTTGAGGGGCGCCGTGTCACCGCCCCGGGTGTCGCGCAGCGGCGCGGTGAGGTCCTTGCGCAGGCCGTGCGCCACATCGATACGGAAGCCGTCGACCCCGAGGTCGAGCCAGAAGCGCAGGATGCTCTCGAACTCCGCCGTGACGTCGGGGTTCTCCCAGTTCAGATCGGGCTGCTCGGCAGCGAAGATATGCATGTACCACTGGCCGTCGGGAACCCGTGTCCAGGCCGGGCCGCCGAACTTCGACTGCCAGTCCGCGGGCGGCTCGGCGCCGTCGGGGCCACGTCCCTCCCGGAAGACGAAGCGGTCACGGGCGGCCGAGCCGGGCTCGGAGGCCAGCGCCTCGGCGAACCAGGGGTGCTGGTCGGAGCAGTGGTTCGGCACGATGTCGACGATCGTACGGAGCCCGAGCGCACGGGCCCGGCCGAGCAGCGCGCGGAAGTCGTCGAGGGTGCCGTGCCGCGGATCGACGTCCCGGTAGTCGGCGACGTCATAGCCTCCGTCGGCCAGCGGGGAGCGGTAGAACGGCGTGAGCCAGACGGCGTCCGCGCCGAGTTCGGCGACATGGCCGAGCCGGTCGGTGATCCCGCGGAGGTCGCCCATCCCATCGCCGTCGGCGTCGGCGAAGCTGGGGACGTAGATCTGGTAGACGACGGACTCCCGCCACCAGTCACGCCCGCGGTCTCTTTCGCCACTGCCGCTTTCGCCGCCGCTGCCGCCGTGGCCGTAGCCGTAGCCGCTTCCATCGCCGCTTCCGTCGCCGTCGCCATTGCCGTCCGGGAACGCGTGCTGAGTCACAGGAACCTCTCGTGCCGGGCTGAGGGGGCGCTGAAACTGTAGTGGTGCGGTGCGATCATCCCTTCACCGCACCGGAGGTCGGACCGGAGCGGAAGATCTCGACCAGCCGCCGGTGGAGCGGGCCCGGCGCCGCCCCTCGCTCCCGCTCATCGGGACGAGCCGGCCGCCGACGATCACGTCCGGGCCGGGAGCCGTGGACGCCGGGGCCGGACGCCAGGGCGCCTGGACGCCTTCCGGGAGTTCGGGGTCGATGACAGCGATCTGCTCGGCGGGGCGCTGGTGGCGCTCCGGAGCGAGCGGTTTCCTCGCGGCCTCGCGGAGATACGCGGCCGGCGCCCCGGCCGGTCTCGCCGAGCGGGTCGGGGGGCATCACGACCCGGATGTTCGCGTCGACGCCCATGCCGAAGGGGCGGGGGTCGGCAGGGACCCGCATGACGGCCCGGCCCGGCCCGGCGCTGCGCTGCGCTGCACTGCACGAAAAGCGTGGCGAGTCTGCGCCGTACGGTCAATCCCGGGTGGCCGGTGGCCGGTGGCCGGTGGCGGGGTCAGCGCCGCGCGCTCCCGCTTGGAGCGGTCCGGCGGGCGGGCGGCACGCGGACCGTACCGTCGCCGAGCGGGGCCGACCAGCGGCGGCCGGTGTACGCCTCGGGCTCCGCCCGCGTACGTCCCGGTCTCCGTCCGCCTCCCGGGCCCCGCCGGCCGCCAGGAGCGGGTCAGTGACCCAGTTCGCGCTTCAGCTCGGCCTTGTTCATGGACGAGCGGCCATGCACATTACGGCGCTGCGCCTCGGCGTACAGCTGGTCGTACGTCGGGCCGGCGGCCCCGCTGTTTGAGCGCTGCCCGCCACGCCTGGAGGAGGACATGTCCTGGGTCGACGGCTTGCTCGCCGTACGGGACTCCCCTGCCCGGGCCCGTTCCTTGTTCACGGTGCGTGCGGCGATCTCCTCCGACCGCGCCATGCTCTCGCCACGCTCTCGCGCGCTGTCCTTGATGTGTTCGTACTGGCGCTCACGTTTGGGGCTGGAGCCTCGTGGCATGCCAATCACTCCTATCGTCCATTTCGTGGTGGATTGTTCTCTAGGGCTCACCCTCCTACCCCCTTTCGGGACCGGCAACTTGATGCCGTCGCGCTCCGATGTGTGACGCGTCAACCTAAACGATAGAATCGGGCCATGACGGAACCGCGCTGGCTCGATGAGACCGAGGCTCGCGTCTGGCGGGCCCAGTTGCGGTTGCAGCGGGAGCTGATGGGCGCCCTGTGGCGGCGGCTGGCCCGCGAATCGGGCCTCAGCGGGGCGGAGTACGAGCTGCTGGCGGCGCTCTCCGAGACCCCGGGAGGGGTGGTGCGGGCGCGGGATCTCGGCCAGGGGGTCTACTGGGAGCGCAGTCGGCTGTCGCACCAGATCAGCCGGATGGAGAAGCGGGGGCTCGTGGCGCGCGAGGAGTGCCCCGAGGACGCGCGCGGGGCGATGGTACGGCTGACGGACAAGGGCAGGGCCGCCATCGAGGCGGCGGCGCCCGGCCATGTCGAAGCGGTCCGGGAGTACTTCTTCGACGGGCTGTCGCGCGAGGAGGTCGAGACGCTGGACAAGGTGCTCGGCCGGCTCCTCGCCGGGCTCCCCGACGACCGCCGCTGACCGCGGCTGACCGCTCCACGCGCGACCCCACCGCACCCGCCCCCACTGTGGCCGACCCCGCCGTGGCCGACTTCGCCACACTCATGAGGAAGCCCTCCAGAAGTCGATGACGCGCCAACATGTTGGTTTAACCGTAAACTATCACCGGCCGCGCCACCAACTCCCACCGGCACCTCGCCGCTCGCGCCGCACATGAGACGTTCCGTGCGGCGGTGTCCGACATCTTCCCGCCGGTCCGACCAGTCGGTACGTTTCATGACAACCGGATCTTCCAGCGGGCCACCCGGCCTGCCCCGGGCGACGGAGGGGCCAGATGACACCGCGCGTACCGCGAATACAGGGGCACTGCGACGAACGGTTCGCCGCCGTGCGCGCCGCGTTCGAGCGGAACTTCGAGGAGCGCGACGAACTGGGCGCGGCCGTCAGCGTGCTGGCCGACGGCGAGACGGTCGTCGACCTGTGGGCGGGGTGGGCCGACGGCGCGCGGACCCGTCCGTGGGAGCGCGAGACCCTGGTCAACGTGTGGTCCACGACCAAGGGCCCGACGGCCCTGTGCGCGCATGTGCTGATCGACCGCGGACTGCTCGACCCGGACGCGCCGGTCGCCACGTACTGGCCCGAATTCGCCGCGGCCGGCAAGGAGTCCGTGCTCGTACGGCACCTGCTCGCGCACCGCGCGGGGCTCGCCGGACTGCGCGAACCGCACTCCGTCGAGCAGCTCTACGACTGGGAGTTGACCACGTCCCGGCTCGCCGCGACGGAGCCCTGGTGGGAGCCGGGCACCCGGTCCGGCTATCACGCCCTCACCTACGGCTTTCTGGTCGGCGAGGTCGTCAGACGCGTCACGGGCCTGCTGCCGGGCGAGTTCCTGCACCGGGAGGTGACCGGGCCGCTCGGTATCGACTTCACCATCGGACTGCCGGAGAAGGAGGCCGGCCGCGCCGCCGAGCTGGTGCGTACGCCCACCCCGCTCACCAGCGAACAGGCAGCCGCCTTCGCGCAGCTGGCGCCGGTCGCGCCGGCGGCCCTGGGCAACCCCGCGACCGGCGCCGCCGAGGCCAACACGGCCGCGTGGCGCGCCGCGGAGATCCCCGCCGCCAACGGTCACGGCACGGCCCGCGCGGTCGCCGCGCTGTACGGGATCCTGGCCGGGCGTGGGAGCCTCGGCGAGCACCGCGTGCTTTCCCCGGAGACGGTCGAGCGGGTCCGCGAGGGCCAGGGCGCCTGCCGGGACCTGGTGCTGGGCGCGGGCTTCGCCCACGACACGGAGATCGGCCTCGGGCTCTGGCTGAGCGGTCCGAACGGCTCGTACGGGCCCAATCCCAGGGCGGTCGGCCACGACGGCTTCGGCGGCTCCTGCGGACTCGCGGATCCGGAGGCGGGCATCAGCCTGGGTTACGTGATGAACCGGATGGGTTCGAACATCGCTGACGATCCACGCAAGATGGCGCTGATCGACGCGTTGTACAGCGCGCTGTAGCCCCTGCCGGGGCCCTCTTGACGGCCGGCGGACGGCGGGCGGACGGCGCCACGCGCGCGGGACGCGGCCGATCTGGGCGCGTCCTGGGCGGATTTCGGGCGTTCAGTATGCGAAGCGCGGCATCTTGTCGCCGCGCGTCCGGCGGATCGGCATAGTGGCGGTGATTCCAGGGTTGTCGATGTCCCGGAGGGGCAGGGCCGATGAGCGACGAGGAGAGCGGCGGCCTACAGGGGCTGCGCGCCTGGGCGGCGGACGCCGCGGAGCGGGTCAAGCGGCTGATTCCCGCCATGGGGGCCGGTGTGGTGCCGCCTCGGGCATACGACGCGTCGATCCTCGAACTCGACCAGCTGGCAAGGCTGCTGGACCACGACCCCGGCCTGCGCAGTGCGGTGAGCGTATGGCTGGGAGGCGCGCTCGCCATGCGGCACGCCGCCGGGGGTGGCGAGCCCGCGGACCGGGAGCGCGCGGAGCGGCTGCTGCGGGAGGCGCGGGACCGCGGTACGGCGCTGGGAGCGGCGGCGGGCGGGGAGGACCGGCGATGGGCGGCGTTGTTCCTGGTGACAGCCATTACGCCGATTCGGTCGCAGCAGGGCGGGTTCGTGGCGGTACCCGACCTCTCCGCCTTCGTCGACTGGCTCTCAGGGGCGGGACCCGCCGGGATGATGACCTTCACGACGGAGCTCCAGGAGCTGACCGCGGAGGTGCTGGAGCTGCCGTTGCCGCCGGAGTTCCTCGGGGAGTTGCGGCGAATGCGGGGAATCTTCTCCACTCCTCCGGGGGCCGAGTTCACCGATCTGCTGACCAGCATGATGCCCGCCGGGGATCCTGACACGGATCGGCTGCGACAGGTGATGGAGCGGATGTTCGGCATGGCCGGGGCTCCCGTGGGCGGGCAGGCGGACGCCCCGGGAACCCGTAGGGCTCCGAACCCCGAGCCGTCCCCGGATCCCGGCTCGTCCCCGGATCCTGACCCGGCCCACGAACCGAAACCCACGCCCACGCCCGACGACCTCCGTCGGCTCGCCGCCGCCATGGATGCCGTCAACGCCGCGACGCATGGCCTCGACGACCTGGTCAGGAACGGTGATCCGAAGGCGCTGGACGAACTTCTCCGCCGGCTGCGCTCCGTACAGGACGATCCGCCCCCCGGGCCGGACCCGACCTCCGCGCTGGAGAGTCTGAGGGCACTCCTGCTCAACATCAGTCCCGTCGTCGGCGGCACGTTCCAGGACCGGTCGGCCGGCCGTGCCCACACGGAGAGCATCGTCGGCCACGCCGAGGAGCTCACGGAATCGCCGCTTCCGGGGGTGGAGGATCCGGCCGTCCTGGGGCGTGCGCTCGCGCTGTACACCCAGGTCCTCGATGCCGGGGAGTCGGAGGACGTCCAGGCGCTCCGTGACCTGGTGGACGAGGCCGAAGCGATGGAGAAGAGCGTCCCCGAAGGTCATCCGTTCCGATTCGCGGTCCTCTTGGCCCTGGGCGCGGCCCATGGCAGGCTCGGCACCGTCATCCGGGACATGGAGATGATTCTGCGTGCGCTGCCGTACATGGAGAAGGGGATGTCCGGCATGAGGGAGAGCCGTCTCCCCTTCGCCGACAAGATGTCCCCGCCGTATGTCCCGGACCTCGATCTGCTCCGCGCCGGTCTCACCGGCGACACGGCGTCGATGCCCGACCGCGTTCCCCCGCCCCCGGACGCCCCGACGGAGAGTCTGCACCTCTCCGCGCTCGACCTGACCATGCGCTACTCCCTCACCCGCGAACCGGCCCTCCTCGACACGCTGATCGACGAGCTGGAGCGGGTCCGTGACGGCGTCCGGGAAGGGAGGGCGCCGCGGATCGCCGCCGAGGCGCTGTGGCAGCTGGCCGCGGCGTATCGCGAGCGGGGAGTCCTCAACGATGACGTGAAGGACATCACGGCTCTGGAAGCCGCCAAGGAAGCGCTGACGGCGCTCGCCGCCGACGTCCTCCTCCAGGCCGGTGCGGAGCACGGATTGCTGGCGGCCCGTTCCGGGGCGAGCAGGGGCGTGGCGGCCGCCCTGTGGGCGGCCTCGCAGGGACGGCTGCACGAGGCGGTGGCCGCTCTGGAACTGGGCCGGGCCCTGGTGCTGCATGCGGCGTCCACCTCGTCGGTCGTGCCTGAACTCCTCGACACGGGCGGGCACCACGATCTCGCCGAGGCGTGGCGTGCCGTCGGTGCGGCCCAGAGCCCCGGGGCCGCGGATGCCCAGAGCCTCGGGGCCGCGGATGCCCAGGGCCCCGAGGCCGCGGAAGAGGGCGGCGTCCCCGGCGAACTGCCGAGCTCGCTGCGCCGACAGGCCCTCGAAGCCCTCGGCTACCGGCGGGAGGGCGGCCTCCTCGGCACACCCACGCTGGGCGAACTCGCGGACGGCGTCGCGCGGAGCGACGCGGACGCGCTCGTCTATCTGGTCCCCGGCGAGGCCGAGAACCCCGGCGTGGTGATCCTGGTGAGTCCGGAGCTCGGAGCCGGGGTGGGGGTTCTGTCGCTCCTGTCCGGCGCCGAGAGCGGCCCGCTGGAGCGCTATCTCGACGCCACCGCCGTACGTGACGCCGCCGCACGCGACGGCCGCCGGAACGACCCGTCCGTCGAACAGCCCTGGGAGGAGGCCCTGGCGGCGCTCTGCGACTGGGCTTTCCAGGTGCTCGGCCCCGTCCTCGCCGGTGTGGAGGAGCGGCTCGCGGCGGGCGGAGGGCGGGACGACCGGCCGCTCAGGGTCGTCCTGGTGCCCTGCGGGCGACTCGGCATCGTCCCCTGGCACGCCGCGCGCTCGCCCGGCGACGCGCCCCGCGAGTACCTGTGCCAGTCGGTGGTGGTCAGCTACGCGGCGTCCGGCGGTCAGTTCCTGCGTACGGTGAAACGCGCACGGCGGGAAACCGCGGCCGCCCCGGTTCTGCTGGCCGACCCGACCATGGACCTGACGTATGCCAATGTCGAGGTCATGGCCCTGCGGGACGCCTTTTACCCGCAGGCCCGGATGTGCGGGGGGATCTTCGAAGTGCCCGACGAGGAGCTGGTCCCCGGCACGCCCGAAGACGTCCTCGCGTTCCTCGCCGACGGGGCCTCGCTGCTCCATATGGCCTCGCACGGATCGGCGGGTACGCGTCCCACGGTCTCGGCCCTGCATCTCGCCGCCCCCGAGCACACCGGGGACGCGCCCGCCGACGAGGGCGGACCTGGGACGGGACCGGACCCGGGCATGCTGACGGTGACCCGGCTCCTCGACCGGCCGGACGACCGGCAGGCCGACCGGCCCGACGACCGGACCGACGACCGGACCGACGACCGGGAGGCCGCCGAGGACGGGCCGTTGGTCGTGCTGAGTGCCTGCCAGACCGATCTGAGCACCCGCGACCACGACGAGGCGCTGACCCTCACCACGGCGTTCGTCTCGGGCGGTGCGCGGGACGTCGTCGGATCACGGTGGACGACCAACGACAGTGCGTCCGCGCTCCTGATGGCGGTCTTCCACCACCACCTGACCGTCGACGGGCTCAGCCCCGTCGACGCCCTCAGAGCCGCGCAGCTGTGGATGCTCGACCCGCGTCGCGAGAACCCGGGCTCACTCCGCGGTGAGCTGCTGCGGCAGATGGACCGACCGGATCTCGACCGGATCGCGCTCTGGGCCGCCTTCATCCACCAGGGCCACCCGGGCCCGGGAGTCAAGGGCGGTGGCCACCCGTAGGGCGTGGCTCCGTCGGCTCAGTCCAGCGGCGGCCAGTCGAGGAGGCGTCGCAGAACGGTGCCGGCGCCCTCAGCGCCGACGCCCTCAGTGCGGACGCCTTCGGTGTCGACACCCCCGGTGCCCGGGCCTTCCAGCGGGAGACGCCCGTAGAGGGTGAGGAGCAGGTCGCTCGCCGGTCCGTACAAGCGTTCGTCGGCTATTGCCGGGCTGTCGAGCAGGCGGGCACCCGTGGGGGTGAGATCGAGCAGCCAGGACCGCCCCTCGGTGGCGTGCAGGCTGATCCGAGCGGGCTCGTGCGGCCAGGCGCCGCTGGAGCCGTGGACCACGCTGATGAACTCGGCGATGCCATCGAGTGCGATCGCGGTGGGGACCGGCTGCGGGGCACCGACGGCCAGCTGGGCGTCGAAGGCGTGGACCGCGGCCTCCTGAACCTGGCGGCGGGCCACCGCGCCGGCGGTCATGGGCGCCCCGGACGCGCCCCACCAGGTCCAGCACCGCGACTCAGGACCGGACTTGCGCAGCGCGGCGACCAGCTCCTCGGTCGCCGCGAGCAGTTCGGCCGGGGCCTCGGCCACCGTGGGCGGCTGCTCGCTCGGTCCGGCATTCACAGCAGCGGCCCAGAAGTTCTGCACCTCGGTGAGGTGCGCGATCAGGTCCCGCAGCGACCAGTCCGGACAGCTGGGAACGCGTATACCGAGATCGGGAGCGGCTGCGGCGGCCTCGCGCAGCGCGGCGGAGCGGTCCTCGATAAGGGACAGGAATTCTTCGAAGGAAGGCGTCTGAGTCACCATCACGTTCTATCAGCCGACTCTGACAAGACCGGCTGGACGGGTCGTGGGCCCATCGCCGACCGCCCGACCGCCCGACCGCCCGCCCGTCCGAGGGGCCGAGCGGCCGTCCTCGCCGGCCCACTGGCAGCACACGTCACTCCCGTACGCAAGAGCGCCCTGCCGGTCGAATCACCGTACGGTCTTGGGCTGTTGCATACCCGTTCCACGCCCGCACCAATGAAATTCAGCCATGATCAACACGAGGGCAATTCGGTGGTACGACACCTAAACGGGCGGCGGACGCGCATAGATACGAGCGATCAGCCCTCTCCCCTTGGCCAGTTGAAGCCACTGCGTCATACATCCACCACCCTCGGTGAACCATGTGTGTTTGTGACGAATCCTTGCGTGGCCGAATGATGTCAGGACACAAACCCCTGTCTGGCGTGCGCTTTGATGGATATTTGCCGGTGCTTTGCCGTCAGCACAGGCTTTGCAGCAGCTCATGAACGCGCCGTCGGCCGACCCGCGGGACCGGCCAACAGCTTGATCGACCCCCTGACTTCGGGGGGTCTCGGGCCGCCGCCGGTCGATCCACACAGTCGGTCCAGAAGTCGGCCTTGCTTCAAAAGCAAACGGAGTCAACGATTCGGATCGTGCGGTTGACAGGTCCACGGCTAAAACCGAATGGCCGTGGACGATCGCATCCCCAGCGGCCCGCTCACCCAACGGGCCACGCGTTTCCCCCACCAATGGAGGATTTTGTGACCTTCAAGCGCTTCTCCCCCCTCGGCGCGGTTTCCAGACGAGCCCGGCTTCTCGCCGTCACCTCCGGTCTGGTGACCGCCGTCGCGCTTGCGGCCCCGTCGGCCGTCGCCGCCCCGGCCCCGGCCCCCCAGCCGACCGCTGCACAGTTCGCCACCGCCAGCGCCGCGATCGCCGAAGCGGACGTCGCCGGTACGGCCTGGTACACGGACAAGGCCTCCGGCAAGGTCGTCGTCACCGTCGACAGCACGGTCACGGACTCGGAGATAGCCTCGATCAAGGACTCCGTGGGCGACGCCGCGGGCGTCACGATCAAGCACACCCCCGGCAAGATCAACAAGCTCATCGCCGGCGGCGAGGCCATCACCACCGGCGGCGGCCGCTGTTCCCTCGGCTTCAACGTCCGCAGCGGCTCGACGTACTACGCGGTGACCGCCGGACACTGCACCAACATCGGCAGCTCCTGGAACATCGGCACCACCGCCGGTTCGAGCTTCCCGACCAACGACTACGGCATCATCCGCCACTCCAACTCGGCCAACGCCGACGGCCGGGTCTACCTGTACAACGGCACGTACCAGGACATCACCTCGGCCGCGAACCCCTCGGTCGGCCAGAGCGTCCGTCGCAGCGGCTCGACCACCGGTGTCCACAGCGGCACGGTCACCGGCCTCAACGCGACCGTCAACTACGGTGGCGGTGACATCGTCTACGGCATGATCCAGACCAACGTCTGCGCCGAGCCCGGTGACAGCGGCGGCTCGCTCTTCGCCGGCAGCACGGCGCTGGGCCTGACCTCGGGCGGCAGCGGCAACTGCTCCTCCGGTGGCACCACGTTCTTCCAGCCGGTCGTCGAGGCCCTCAACGCCTACGGCGTCAGCGTCTTCTAAGCGTTCTGAGCAACACCCTCCCTCGGACCGTACGACGGGCCGCGCACCTGGTGCGCGGCCCGTCGTGTCGTTCTGCCGTACCGGCGTGTCAGCCGGTGGCCGCCGCGGGCAGCGTGACCTCGAACCGGCAGCCGCCCGTCACATTGCGCACCTCGGCCCGCCCCGCGTGCGCCTCCACGATGCCCCGGACGATCGCCAGACCGAGGCCCGCGCCCGCGGGCGGGGTACGCGCCTGGGTGCCGCGCCAGCCGGTGTCGAAGACCCGTGGCAGATCCTCGGCCGGGATACCCCCGCAGCCGTCCGTCACGGAGAGGACAACGGAGTCCGCGCGCCGTTCCGCGGCCACCGCGACCGTGCCGTCCGCCGGGGTCCGGTGGATCGCGTTGACCAGGAGATTGGCGAGGACGCGGGTCATCTCCTTGCCGTCCACCTCGACCGGCACGGCCTCCACCCGGCCACCGACCAGCCGTACCCCGTGCTCCCTGGCGAGCGGATCGACGCCCGCGAGCGCCTCGCCCACCAGGTCGTACACCGACATCCGGGTCGGGGCGAGCGCCAGCGCCCCGGCGTGGATACGGGACAGTTCGAAGAGATCGCCGACCATCGAGTTCAGCCGCTCCACCTCGGCCCTGATCTGCCGGAAGTAGCGGTCCGGGTCCTGGACGACGCCGTCCTCCAGCGCCTCGGACATGGCGCGCAGTCCGGCGAGGGGCGTACGCAGATCGTGCGAGATCCACGCGACCAGTTCGCGCCGGGACGTCTCCAGCGCCCGTTCGCGCTCCCTGGAGGCGGTCAGTTTGGCGCTGGTGGCCGCCAGTTCGCGCCCCAGCGCGGCGAGTTCGGCGGTGGAGGCGCCGTCGGGCGCGGCGAAGCTGCCGCCGTCGCCGAACGAGCGGGCGGCCAGCGCCAGATCATGGCTGCGGGCGACCACCCAGCGCCCCAGCAGCAGCGCGGTGGCCAGCGAGACGACCGCCGCCATCGCCACGACCGTGGTGACGACGGAGAGGTCATGGGCGGACAGGAACATCGCCCGGGCGACGACGAGCGTGCCCGCGAGCATCGCGGTGACGGTGACGGCGGCGACGACGGTCAGGGCGACGGCGACCGAGCGGTCCCGCAGCAGCCGCAGCACCAGCGCGCCGAGCAGACCGGCGGCTACCGCGCCGAGGAAGGCGTACAGCGCGATCAGCGCCATGTCACTCACGGCGCGCTCAGCTCCCGTCGGCGGGTACGGGTGCGGGTGCGGGTGCGGGTACGAGTGCGGGTGCGGGTGCGGGTGCGGGTGCGGGTGCGGGTGCGGGTGCGGGTGCGGGTGCGGGTGCGGGTGCGGGTGCGGGTGCGGGTACTGGTACGGCCGCTACGGAAGCCGCCGGTACGGAAACCGGCCCGGAGGCCGAGTCGTCGGCTTCGTCGTCGGCCTCGTCGTCGGCCGGCACGTCGAAGCGGTAGCCGACGCCCCAGACCGTCCGGATCAGCCGGGGCCTGGCCGGATCGTCCTCGATCTTGCCGCGCAGCCGCCGTACATGCACCGTGACCGTCGACAGATCGCCGAACTCCC
Organism: Streptomyces sp. NPDC056835; assembly: GCF_042789485.1. Taxonomy (NCBI): domain Bacteria; kingdom Bacillati; phylum Actinomycetota; class Actinomycetes; order Kitasatosporales; family Streptomycetaceae; genus Streptomyces; species Streptomyces sp. NPDC056835. Next base: position 204,474 of record NZ_JBHUBB010000005.1, on the reverse strand, counting down.
ATCCCCACACGTCGTGCATCAGCGTCTCCCTGCCGATCGCCAGCCCGGGATGACGCATGAGGTGGGCGAGCAGATCGAACTCGCGCAGCGTGAGCGCCAGCGGCCGGCCGTCCTTGGTGGCGCGGCGGCCCGCCGGGTCGAGGGTGATACCGGCCCGGCGCAGCTCGGGCTCCGAGGCCCCCGTCACGCGCCCCTGGTCGCCGCCCTGGCGGCGCAGGACGGACTCGACGCGGAGGACCAGTTCCCGGGGGCTGAAGGGTTTGGTGACATAGTCGTCCGCCCCTATTTCCAGCCCGAGGATCCGGTCGTCCTCGTCGCCCCGGGCGGTCAGCATGATCACCGGTACGGGCGCGGCGGCCCGCAGCCGCCGGCACACCTCCAGGCCGTCCATGCCGGGCAGCATCAGATCGAGCACCACCAGGGCGGGTGGCCGGGCGGCGGCCAGCCGCAGCGCCTCGGGGCCGTCGGCCGCCCGGTCCACGGAGAAACCGGCCCGTTCCAGATAGCCGGTGACGACCTCGGCGACGGTCGGATCGTCATCGACGACCAGGATGGTGTGCATACGTACAGTCTCCTCGGGCGGTGGCCGGTGCACCGGCCCTCACCTCTTACGAAACCATGACGGCCACGGATTCCGGCACGTCCGATTCGTTCAAGACCCGCCCGCTCCGCGCTCCTACGGTGAACGTATGACTACCGCTCCTCGTACACCACGACTCGACGCCATCGGCCTGGTCGTCTCCGACATGGCCGCCTCGCTCGCCTTCTACCGTCTGCTCGGTGTGAATGTCCCCGCCGACGCCGACGCCGCGCCCCATGCCGAGGCGACCCTGCCCAGCGGGCTGCGGATCCTCTGGGACACGGAGGAGACCGTCCGCTCCTACGATCCGGGGTGGACCCGGCCGCGGGGCGGCGAGCGGATCGGACTCGCCTTCCTCTGCGCCTGCCCCGCCGAGGTGGACGCCACCTACGAAGCGCTGGTCGCGGCCGGGCACACCGGGCATCTGAAGCCCTGGGACGCGGTGTGGGGACAGCGTTACGCGGTGGTACTCGACCCGGACGGCTGCGCGGTCTCCCTGTTCGCCAGCGCCGCGTAGGCACCGAGGGTGAGCCCGGCCAGCTCGCGGGTCTCCCGGGCGAGATGCGCCTGGTCGGCGCAGCCCGCCGCGAGCGCCGCGTCGGTGAAGGGCACCCCTTCCCGTACGAGGGTCAGCGCGCGCTGGAGCCGGAGCACCCGAGCCAGGGTCTTGGGCCCGTAACCGAAGGCGTCCAGCGAGCGGCGGTGCAGCTGCCGGGCGCCCAGGCCGACGGCATCGGCGGTGGCGGCGACCGTACGGCCCGCCTCCAGGGCGTCGACGACCGCCCGGAGCAGCGGGTCCGGTGGTCCCGACGCGGCGGCCCGGTGCAGCGCGACGGCCTCCAGGGCGGCCACCGGGTCCGGGGCCGCCGCCAGCCGGGCTGTCAGCCGGCGCACCTCGGCCGGGGACCACAGATCGGCCAGCTCCACCCGCCGGTCGCGCAGCTCGTGCGCCGGTACGCCGAGCAGCGCCGGCGCGGTCCCGGGCGCGAAGCGCACTCCGGCGCAGTACAGCCCGGCGATCCCCTCGGGGGCGTACGCGCGGGTGTCGGGCCCCGCGACCAGCAGTCTGCCGCCGATCCACAGCAGGTCCATACAGCCGTCCGGCAGCACGGGATAGGGAGGGGAGCAGTCGTCGGCCCGCGCCGTCCGCGTCCAGACCATCGCGCCGTCCAGCCGCGACGTCCGTTCCTCGTACATACGGATCAGGCTAAAGCCTCGCCGGGAAGAGGACCATTGATCCAGAATGGGCGTCCGGCAGGTCCGGCAGGACGTGGGATGTTCCGATCGCGGGGGCGACGATGACGGCACTGATGGAGTTCACCACCGACAGCGGTGCCACGGTCGTGGTCGAGGTCGACCGTGACGCTCCGGGCGCCAGACCGGTGGCGCGCGGCAACTCCCTCGCGCAGGCGGGCCATACCTTCGGCGAAGCGCTCCAGGGGATCCGCTCGGCCGCGGAATCCGCCCTCGCGGTGTTCCGGGACGGCTCGCTCAAACCGGACGGGGTGGAGCTGGAGTTCGGGGTGAAGCTGATGGCGGAGGCCGGAGCGGTGATCGCCAAGACCTCGGCCGAGGGCCATATGACGGTCAAGCTCTCCTGGAACCCGGGCGCGGCCGGCGGCCCGGCCCCCACCGGAGAGCCCGGATCGGCGGGGAGTCCGGGAACGGCGGGCCGGTGACGCGCTCCCCGGCCTGGCACGCCAGGATCGACGCCGGCGGGGCGGTGGGCTCCGGCTTCCTCATCTCCGGCCGTACGGTGCTGACCTGCGCCCATGTGGTGGCCGGCGACCGGGCCTCGGTGGTCTTCCCCGGTGCCCCGGGGCTCGCCCCCGTACCGGCCAGGGTCGTCGTACGGGGAGACGCCTGGGCGGGCGGGGACCGGGACCCGGGCGATCTGGCCGTGCTGGAGCTGGACCGGACGCCGGCTCTCGCCCCCGCGGCCTTCGCCCCGCTCGACGCGCCGTACGCCTCGCCCGCGCCGAAGCTGGTGGCGTACGGCTTCCCCTTCGGGTACGACGAGGAGGGCGTGCAGAGCGAATTACGGGCCAGCTCCAGCCAGTTGATCCGCGACGAGTGGGCACAGCTGGGGGGCTGGCGCGGCTACGGGCAGGAGACCGACCACGGGTTCAGCGGCGCCGCGGTGATGCTGGAGGGCACCGGCGCGGTGGCCGGGATGGTCGTCTCGCACGACCCGGTGAGCCACACCAGCCGGATGATCCCGGCACGGATTCTCGCCCGGCACTGGGCGCCGCTCGCCGATCTCGTACCCACCCCCGGCTATCCGGTGGAGGAGAAGCGACAGCTGCGCGAACTGGTGGCCCGCGTCGGCTCCCCCGCGCGGGTCGGTGCCCTCGGCGGACTGCTGCGCGCCGCCGCCGGGCCGCTGGGCGTCGAGCCGCCGCCCGGTGAGCCGGGCAGCCTCTGGGAGGCGGTCTGGTATCTGCTGTCGGAGGCCGGGCGGCCGGAGCGGGGAGCGCTGCCGCTCGCCGAGCTGACGGTACGGCTGGCCGGGCTGGTCGGTGACGAGGCGCTGGGCGCGGAGCTGCGCGACTGGTCCCACGCGCACCGCGCGCGGCACGACCCACCGCCCGTGGCGCCGCCCGTCCGGAGCCACAAGGCCATGGGCCTGCTGAGCCACGCGGCACCGGCGCCGTCGTACACGGACGAGCACACGGCGGCGCACACCGCTCCGCACGCGGCGGCGCACGCCGTACCCCTCGCGGCCGAGCACGCCGCACCGTACGCGCCCGCCCACGCCGTGGCTCCGGTCCCGGGACCGGCCGTCGGGACGCCGCCCGTTCACCCCGCCACCCGCCGCTGGTCGCCGATCCTCGTCGAGATCAAGCGCAGCGGAGCCGATCGCGGCGCGCTGCTGGTCGAGGTGTCCGCGTACCGCGACGGCGGCCGGCGACTGGTCGCCGAACAGCGGCTGGCGGAGCGCGAGGTCCGGGCCTGGGTGCTGGACCGTATCGACGACGCGTTCGCCGAGATCGACACCGAGGGCAGGGAGCTGATCGCGTTCGCCCTGCCGCGCCGCTGGCTCAACAAACCGGTCGACCAGTGGAGCGCGCGCAAGGGGATGGGCACACCGCTGGGGTGTGTCGCGCCGGTGGTGGTGATGGATCACGACCGGCGGGCCAACAAGCGGCTCCAGTTCAGACTGAAGAAGATGTGGGACGTGCTCGACCGGCAGCCGGGCTCGGCCGTCTATGGGGTCAACTGCGCGGGCACCGCCAGACCCGAGTGGCTGACCGTACAACTCCAGGACGTGGTGGGCCCGGTGGGGCTGACCAGACCGCCCAAGGGACCGCGCGACCGGCTGCACACCGCGGTGCTGGACGCCCCGGCCCCGATCGTGCTGTGGCCGCGCACGGGCTGCGCCGACGGCGCGGCGTGCGGTGGCTCCTGCCGGGGCGCCGCGTTCCTGAACACGCTGGCCGACCAGCTCTCCGTGCTGCCGCCCGGCGATCTGCCCGAGCTGATCTTCGAACTGCGCAAGAGCGCCTTCGGCCATGACGGGCCCGAGCCGCACTGGGCCGCCGACCTCTCCTTCGTCTGGGAGGATCCGCGGTGGTTCCCCGATGTCCCCCCGCTGAGCACGATGCCGGTCGGCTGAGCCTCGGCCGGACAGAGAGCCCGACGCCGCCGAAGCCGAGAGCTGGAGAACACGATGCCCCTGTGGCCGGTCTACACCGGAGCCGATGAACCCCACGTCGGCATCGGGCGGTTGCCCGAGCCGCCGCCCTGGCGCGCCTTCAACGGCGGTCCCGTGATCGAGCCGCCGCGGGACGACCCGGCGCCCTCGCCGGACCGGGTGCACCGCGCGCAGGCGTACCGCGCGACGCGGGAGAGCGTCCAACTGGTCAACGCCGCCCTGTACTTGCGGCGGCCCCTGCTGGTGACGGGCCCTCCGGGCAGCGGTAAGTCGAGCCTCGCGTACGCGGTGGCACGGGAGTTGGGGCTCGGCCCCGTACTGCGCTGGAACATCACCAGCCGGAGCGCCCTCGGCGACGGCCTCTACCAGTACGACCCGCTCTCCCGGCTCTACGCGGCGGGCCGGGGCCCGGAGGGCGGCGATCCCGAGCACACCAACATCGAGGACCATCTGCGGCTCGGCCCGCTGGGCACGGCGCTGCTGCCGTACGAGCGGCCCCGGGCGCTGCTGATCGACGAGATCGACAAGAGCGATCTCGACCTCCCGAACGATCTGCTGAACGTCCTGGAGGAGGGCCAGTACGAGATCCCCGAGCTGGTACGCGCCGCGCGGACCCGCTCCACCGCGGAGGTGCTGGTCGCCGACGCGGACCGGCTGGTGGCGCTGGAACGGGGCCGGGTGCGCTGCCGCGCGTTCCCGTTCACCGTCCTGACCAGCAACGGGGAGCGGGAGTTCCCGCCGGCGTTTCTGCGGCGCTGCGTCACGCTGGAGCTGAAGCAGCCCGAGGCGGCGCATCTGGAGGCCATCGTCCGGGCGCATCTGGGCCCGCTCGACGGGCAGGCACGGGAGCTGGTCCAGCGCTTCCTGGAACGGGGCAGCGGCGGTGAGCTGGCGACGGACCAGCTGCTCAACGCCATCTATCTGACGCGGACTTCGGGGCTCGAAGCGCCCACTCGCGACGAACTCGCGGACCGGCTGATGAGCTATCTGAGCCGGACGCCGGAACCCGATGACTTCTGACCGGCCGCTCTCCGGACTGGCCGCGCTGCGCGAGGTGCTGATGGCGGCGGGCGGTGACCCGCCGACCGGCAGGGAACTGGCCGAGGTGCTGTGGCTGGCGGCTCATGTACGGCCCGAGCCGGAGCCGGACGCCGGGCCCGAAGCCGCCGACGAGGACGAGGCCGAGGACGTTCCTCCGCCGCCCGTCGCGGGTGCCGCCCAGCGTATGGCTATGCCCCCCGACGCTTTTCGGGGCCCGAACCCCGGGGGGATCGCGATGAGCGGGGGGATTCCCCCGGAAGGGGCCGTGTCGGACCCGCCTTCCGGCGCTCCCCGTTCCCCGCACGACTCGGACGACATGTTCGCCCTGTACAGCCGGGCGGTGCCCCGCCGCACCCGACCGGCTTCGCCGTCCCCGGCTCCGGACGCGCGGACCGAAGTGCTCGCCCCCGCCCCGCCGATGATCTCCCATCCGCTCGCGGTCCAGCGGGCGTTGCGTCCGCTGCGCAGGACCGTGCCGTCGCCGCGCGAACGGGAACTGGACGAGACGGGCACCGCGCACCGCATCGCCTCGCTCGGCGCCCGGCGCGGCCGGTGGCTGCCCGAGTTGCGGCCCGCACCGGAGCGCTGGCTCCATCTGCGGCTCGTCCTGGACCGCGGCCCGACGATGGCCATGTGGCAGCCGCTCGCGCGCGATCTGTACACGGCCTTCGGGCAGACGGGCGCGTTCCGTACGGTGGAGCTGGTACGGCTCGGCGCGGACGGTTCCGTACCCCCTCGGCAGTGGACCCCCGGGCGCACGATCGTGCTGGTCCTCAGCGACATGATGGGCCCGCAGTGGCGGCCGGAACTGTTCGGAGCGGCGGGGGACGCGGGACGGCGGTGGTACCCGACGCTGCGCCGCTGGACCCGTGAACTGCCGGTGGCCGTCATCCAGCCGCTGCCGGAGCGGATGTGGCGGCACACCCCGCCGGAGCCGGTGCCGGGGCTGTTCACGGCGGCCGGTCCCGGCGCCCCCACCACCGCGCTGCGCTTCACACCGTACGACGGCGAGGCACGGGGCATTCCCGTGCCGGTACTCGAACCGACAGCGGAGTGGCTCGGCCACTGGGCCGGGCTGGTGGCCTCCCCCGCCGGAGCCGAATTCCCCGGAGCGGCGGCCCTGTTGCCCGCCGGACCAACGGCCGGTCGTTCCGTAACGCTCCCCGAGGAGGACGGGGAGGGCGAGGCCGGTCTGATCCCGTGGAGCTTGCCGGCCAGGGAGTTGGTGCTGCGCTTCCGCTCGGTCGCCTCCCCGCAGGCGGTCCGGCTGGCGGCCCATCTGGCGGTGGGCCCACCGCACTTGCCGGTGATGCGACTCGTACAGGCGGCCATCGAGGAGCGTCCGCAGCCGCAGCATCTGGCGGAGGTGGTGCTGAGCGGCATGCTCACGGCCGTACCGGGCCCCGCGGGCTCCTACGACTTCCGCCCCGGCGTGCGTGAACTGCTGCTCGGCGCGCTGCCGCGTACGGGACTGGCCCACACGGTCGGCCTGCTCGAACGGGTGGGGGCCGTGATCGAGTCGCGCGCGGGGTCGGCGCGCGGAGAGTTCCGGGCGCTGCTGGCCGGCGGCGGCCCGGCGGGGTACGGCCGGGCGGCGGGCGAGCCGTTCGCGCTGGTGAGCCGGGAGAGCGTACGGCTGCTCCGGGGGGCCGAGCCGGAACCCACGCAGGAGCGCGGTGAATGGCTGTTGGGCGGGCGGTACCGAGTGGTGGATGTCATCGGACGCGGTACGCGCGGCTTTCTCTGTTGGGCACAGGACCGGGACCGTACCGTCGCCCTCAAGATCTTCGACGGGCCGAGGCCGTCACTCGATTCCCAGCTGGCGATGGCGTGGTCGGAGTACGAGTCCACCGCCGAACTGCGGCACCCCGGTGTCGTGAAGGTCCAGGAGCCCGGCGTGGACGGCGGCGTCGTCTACCTGGTCAGCGAGCCCCTGGAGGGGAGCACCCTCGGTGACCTGCTGGCGGAGAACGGCCGCCGTCCGCTCCCCGTGACCGAGATCATCGGTATCGCGTCACAGGTGCTCGACGTTCTCTCCCACGCCAGGGAGAAAGGCGTCCGGCCGGAGCCACCCTCCCTGACGAATATCGTCCGACTGCCGGACGGCGCGGTGAAGCTCCTCGGGTCCGGGGTCGCGCCCCGGGACGGCGGATCCCACGACGGATCCCACGACGAACTCCATGCCTTGGGCCGTGTGCTGTACGAACTCGCCACCGGATTCGCGCTCGTTGATGCCATGAACGTCCCGATGCCGCCGCGAGGGCTGCCCCCCACACTGGAGGCGGCGATCCTCGATCTTCTCTCCGACACCCCTGAGACCCGCCGACGCGGCGCCGACGCGCTGAGGTCGCGCGTACCGGGGAGCACGTGGCAGTACGGCGTGCTGGGGCCGCTGAGGGCGATGCACGGCGGGCGGAACCGTACGCCCGCCTCGGGGGCGGGACGGGTCGTCCTCAGCAGGCTGCTGCTCGCACGCGGCGAGCCGGTGTCCCAGGAGGAGTTGAGCCTCGCTCTGGGGGTCGAGCGATCGCCGTGGGACGGGACCATTGTCACGGACGCCCTCGATTTCCTGCTGCACGACGGGCATGTTCTGGAGGGACCCGACTGGTCCTACCGCCTGCGGCTCGACACAGAGCTGGATCTCTCCCACGCCGAACAGCTGGCCGCCGACGCCCGGCGCGCGGCGGAGGCGGGCGAGACACGGCGTGCCGCCGGGCTGTACGAGGTGGCTCTCGGGCACTGGTACGGCGAGCCGCTGGACGGCGTCGAGGGAGCGTGGGCGCAGGAGCGGCGCGAGGAACTGCGCGCGTGGCGGAGGTCGTTGGAGGCCGCCCGCGCCGCGCTGCCTGAGCCCGGCCCGTCGGCCCCACCGCAAGCCGCGCCCCCACCAGAGGCTCCACCGCGGGACGTCCAGGGCGACGATGTCCACCTCGCCATCGGCGGCGTCGAGTTGTTCGGCGTCCCCGGGGGCACCCGGGCCGAAGCCTCGCTGTTCTTCGTCCCCCGGCTCCGGCAGGCGTGCCGGGAGGCGTTCGGTGACCCGGGCACCTTCGAGGAGCGCGGCACCGCCATGGTGCCCGCCACCACCCTCCGGGTGACACCTGGACCGGATTACACGACGCGCGACGTACTCGGCCTGCTCGTCGACCCGTTCGCTCCGATCCTGGCCGAGGGGATGCCGAGGCGGCTCTTCCCGCGGCGCGTGGTGCTGACCATCCATATCCACTCCGGGCCGCCCGACGCCCTCGCCCTGGAACTGGAGCGGGAGTCCCCGGCCCTGGCACCGCCGCGCGGCACGAGGTCCGGGGAGATCGCCATGATGCTGGGGCTACGGGACGACCTGTACCGGCGGATCGGCGCGCCGAAGGGCTACCGTCCCTTCGACATCGAGACCGAGGACGGCAGCACGCATGTCGTCTGGTACCGGGTCATTCACTACGCGCCGCCCAAGCCCGCCTCGCGGCCCTCCTGGCTGCGCCGTCTGTTCGGCGGCGGCGCTACCGCCGGGGACGAGAACACGGAGGCATCGGAGACCCCGGAAACCCCGTAGTACACCGAGGGGCCGGACAGGCCCTGACTCCTAACGCCCCTGGCCGTCCCCGCCCTTGTCGCGGCTCTCCCGAGCCCCGTGCAGCCCCGACCTCATCCGCGACTTGAGATCGTCCGGCGGCAGGAACCTGGACCATCGCTCCGGGAACTCCGAGGGCATGTCCGGGTCGGTCACATCGTCGTCCTGCGGCCCCTCCTGCCCCTCCACCCCGGCCGAGCGGGCCACCAGCTCCGCCGCCTGGGCGGCGCGCAGCCGCTCGTTGGCCGCCCGCGCCGCCGCGGTGGCGACCGACGGCCAGACCCGGTCGATGGCGGCGTTGACCGCCGCGCCCACCAGCACCGCGAACGCGGAGACGCCGATCCAGAGCAGCACGGCGATGGGGGCGGCGAGGGAGCCGTAGATGGTGGGGCCCTCGACCGCGTGGGAGAGATAGATCCGGAGCAGGAAGCTGCCGAGCACCCACATCCCGAGAGCGACCAGACCGCCGGGAACGTCCTCGATCCAGCGTGAGCGCGCCGGAACGGACACGTGGTACAGCGTGGTGAGGAAGACGATGGAGAGCAGGATCACCACCGGCCAGTAGAGGACGCTGACGACCTCCGTGCCCCAGGGGATGAGCTCGACGACCCGGTCGGGGCCGACCACCGCGAGCGGCAGCACCACGGCGCCGATCACGATCGCCACGAGGTAGAGCAGGAAGGCGAGCAGCCGGGTGGCGACGATGCCGCGCCGGCCGTCGAGCCCGTACATCACGGTGATGGTGTCGACAAAGACATTGACCGCGCGGGAGCCGGACCAGAGGGCGATGGCGAAGCCGAGCGAGATCACATCGGGCCGCCCGCCGTGCGTGATGTCCTTCAGCAGGGGTTTGGCGATCTCGTCGACGCCGCGCTCCGAGAGCACCGTGCCGGCCGCCGAAAGGATGTTCTTCTCGATGGAGGCGACGGTGGTGGTGTTGGTCCAGTCGTCCACATAGCCGAGCAGCCCGATGAGTCCGAGCAGCAGCGGCGGCAGCGAGAGCAGCGTGAAGAACGCCGCCTCGGCCGCGAGCCCCAGGATGCGGTACTCGATGCACGAGTTGACGGTGTCCTTCAGCAGCAACCAGGCCATCTTCCGCTTGGATACGTCGCGATAGAGGACTCGGGCCCGGTGGAGTCGACCCGCTGGTCGCTCGGGTGTTTCTTTTGCTGCCTGCACCTCCTTACCGTATCGGCATGGCAGCCAGCACCCACACAGTGACCAACCAGGTTCCGCCCCTGGTGGGGTACGACGTCTTCAACGCCGACCGTGCCCTGACCGAGGGCGTGGAGCGGCACAGCGCGCCCGCACTCCTCGACGAGACCCGCGCGGAGCTGACGGCCCTCGGCCGGGCCGCCGGATCCGCCGAGGCCCAGGAGTGGGGTGCGCTGGCCAATGAGAATCCCCCGAAGCTGCGCACCCATGACCGCTACGGGAACCGGATCGACGAGGTGGACTTCCATCCGGCCTGGCATCAGCTGCTGGGGCGCTCGGTCGGCGCGGGGCTGACCGACGCCTGGGGCCGGCCCGGTGGCCATCTGCGCCGTGCGGCCGGCTTCTTCGTCTGGACGCAGGTGGAGGCCGGGAACGGCTGTCCGGTGTCGATGACGCACGCCGCGGTCCCCGCCCTGCGTACGAATCCGGCGCTCGCCGCCGAGTGGGAGCCGAGGCTGACCTCCCACCGGTACGAGCCGGGGCTGCGGCCCGCCGGAGAGAAGGCGGGCACGCTCTTCGGGATGGCCATGACGGAGAAGCAGGGAGGCAGCGACGTACGCGCCAACACGACGCGTGCGGTGCCGCTGGACGCGGCCGGGGAGTATCTGCTCACCGGGCACAAGTGGTTCTGTTCGGCGCCGATGTGCGACGGGTTTCTCGTCCTGGCGCAGGCGCCCGGCGGTCTGACCTGCTTCCTCGTACCGCGCGTGCTGGCCGACGGCACCCGCAATGTGTTCCGTATCCAGCGGCTCAAGGACAAGCTGGGCAACCGCTCCAACGCGTCCGCCGAGGTCGAGTTCGACGGGACGTGGGCGCGGCTGGTCGGGGAGGAGGGCCGGGGGGTGCGCACCATCATCGAGATGGTGGCGGCGACCCGGCTGGACTGTGTGGTGGGCTCGGCCGCGCTGATGCGGCAGTCGGTGGCGCAGGCGGTGCATCACGCCACGTACCGCGGCGCGTTCGGTGGTGAGTTGATCGACAAGCCGCTGATGCGCAACGTACTGGCCGATCTGGCGCTGGAGTCGGAGGCGGCGACGACGCTCGCGCTGCGGCTGGCGTCCGCGTACGACACCGTCCAGAACGGCGGTGACGGCGCGGACCGGGAGCGGGCCTTTCTGCGGCTCGCGGTGCCCGCGGCCAAGTACTGGGTGACCAAGCGCTGTACGCCGGTCGCGGCCGAGGCCCTGGAGTGCCTGGGCGGCAACGGCTATGTGGAGGAGTCGGGTATGCCGCGGCTGCTGCGCGAGTCGCCGCTCAACTCGATCTGGGAGGGCTCGGGGAATGTGCAGGCCCTTGACGTACTGCGGGCCCTCCAGCGCGAGCCCGAGGCGCTGAACGCCGTGCTCCGGGAGGTCGGCGAGGCGCGCGGAGCCGATCACCGGCTGGACGGCGCGATCAAGGGTGTGCTGACCGAACTGGCCGATCTGTCCGGCATCGAGGCGCGGGCCAGGCGGCTGGTGGAGCGGCTGGCGCTGGTGCTCCAGGGCTCGCTGCTGGTGCGGTGGGCGCCGCCGGAGGTGGCCGACGCGTTCTGCGCCTCACGGCTGGGCGGGGACTGGGGTACGGCCTTCGGCACGCTGCCCCACACGCTGGATCTGGCGTCGGTCGTGGACCGGGCACGGCCGGCCGGCTGACGGGCCCGCCGGACGGGGCGGGCCGATCCGCCGGACAGGGCCTGAGGCGCTGTCCGGCGGCAAGCCGGGGTGGCGCCGCGCCGACACGGCACCACCCCTGACTTGTTTTCACTTTCACGGACTCGCCCGCAGTCCGCCAGAGTTGCAGGCCGTTGCAAGCGGGCGCGCTGGATATCCGAAGCACCGCAGGTGACCGGGGGGCCGATGAAGGACGTATCGCTGAAGGACACACGGCTGAACGACGGGCCGCTCGATCTGGCGCGACTCATGGCCATGGACGGTGCGCGGGCCGCTCGGCTGCTGCACCGCGTACGGGACGCCGCTCTCGCGGGTGAGCCGCCGCCGGTGGCTCCCCGGCCGGTGATCGAGGCGTCATGGCGGCGGATGCTCGGGATCGGGCTGGACCCCGACCGGTCCGCGTATGGCGTGCTGCTGGAGCCGGACGAACTGGAGCACCGCAGACGTGCCTCCGCGCTGAGCGAGGCGATGGACACGCTCAGCGGCGCCCTCCACGAGATCGTCCACTCCTCGCGCCAGGTGATGGTGGTGACCGACGACGAGGGGCGGGTGCTGTGGCGGGAGGGCGGTCCCGCCACGCTGCGGCGGGCGAACGGCATCTGCCTCGAAGAGGGCGCCGCCTGGTCCGAGCGGGCCATGGGGACGAATGCGATAGGCACGGCGCTGGCGACGCGCGGGCCGGTGCAGGTCCACTCGGCCGAGCACTTCGTGCACGGCCTGCGCACCTGGACCTGCTCGGCGTCGCCGGTGCACGATCCGCGCGACGGGCGGCTGCTGGGGGTGGTCGATGTGAGCGGCCCGGCGACGGGTTTCCATCCGACGACGCTGGCGCTGGTCAGTTCCGTCGCCCGGCTCGCGGAGAGCGAGCTGCGCCAGCGGCACGGGAGGGCCGTGGAGCGGCTGCGTTCGGTGGCGGCGCCGATCCTGTGCCGGCTGGGCGGCCGCGCCCTGGCGGTCGACCCCCATGGCTGGACGGCGGCGGTGACGGGCATGCCGCCGGTGGACCGGCTGCCGCTGCCGAAGACGCTGCGGGCCGGCCGGCTGTGGCAGCCCTCGCTGGGCATGTGCACGGTCGAGCCGCTGCCGGGCGGCTGGCTCATACAGGTGGACGAGGAGTGTCCGCCCACCGAGACACCCAGCCGGGTGGTGCTGGACCTGAGCCGCCCCCGGCGCTGGTCGGTCGCGGTGTCCGGGTCGGCGGGCAGCTGGGCGCAGGAGCTGAGCCCGCGCCATGCCGAGCTGCTGTACGTCCTGGCGGTGCACCGGGCCGGCCGCAGCGCGGCGGAGCTGGCCGGCGATGTCTTCGGCGACCCCACCAGGACGGTGACCGTACGGGCCGAGATGTCGCGGGTGCGGCGCCATCTGTCGGGTGTCCTGGCGCACCGGCCCTACCGCTTCAGCGAGGAGGTCGAGGTGGAGGTCGTACGGCCCGAGGACCCCGCCGATCTGCTGCCGCACTCGACGGCCCCGGCGGTGCTGGGCGCACGGCGGCTGCCCTGTCCGTGACGGGGCGGGGGGGCCGGGCGGGCAGGGGCCGGGCGGGCACGGCGCGGTGGGGCGGGACGGGCACGGGGCGGCGGGCCGGGGGCGCGTCCCGGGGTGTTCGGGCGGCGTGGTTTTCTGGCCGGTATGAGCATCTCCGTGACCACCTGGTCCCTGGAACAGACCTCGCCCGACGATCTGCGGCCCGCCGCCGAGCCCCCGGGCGAGGTGCGGATCGTACGGGCGGAGGTGCCGTCGGCGGAGTTCAGCCGGTTCCTGTACACGGCCGTCGGCGACGATGTGAGCTGGCGTGACCGGCTCTCGCTGACGCGGGAGCGGTGGCAGGAGATCATCGCCGCGCCCGGCGTGGAGACATGGGTGGCGTATGAGCGGGGCACCCCGGCGGGGTATATCGAGCTGGCGGCGCAGGAGGGGGCCACGGTCGAGATCGTGTACTTCGGGCTGCTCCCGGCCTTCCGGGGGCGGCGTATAGGCGGCCACCTCCTGTCGTACGGGGTGGCCAGGGCCTGGGACCTGGCCGAGCGGTGGCCGGGGACGGAGCCGACCAAGCGGGTCTGGCTGCACACCTGCTCGAAGGACGGGCCGCACGCGATGGACAACTATCTGCGCCGGGGCTTCAGGCTCTTCGACACCAAGATCGAGGAGGAGTCGTAGCCCGAGTCCTCCGGCCGGCTCGGCCGGGCGCCTTCGCCCAGGAGGCGCTTCCCGCCTTTGACAAGCGACAAGACATGGTTGCCAAGATCGTCGCCTTCTCCGGCCCGTTGGTCCACCTGGTTCGCCCCTCCGGACTCACCTGGCACACGTCCTGGGTTTCGCTGCGACCAGGGACACCGTACGAGCAACGACAGATCATGGCGCTTGCCAAGCTGCACCGGCAACGCCAACCGAGGCTCTGATCCCTTTCGAGCGGCTAAAGATCCCAGTGCGCCTCTTGCCCATCAGGCATCACATAGCTGACGGTCTGCTTGTCCGGAGTGGCCTTGATGGTGAACCACTCCCGTCGCGGCCTGTGGAGAGTCAACCAGCGCTCGTGCGCCTTCTCGATCGGCGCCCAGAGGTCCCGGGGCCCGGAGGTGAGGACCGTGGCGCCGGGCTCCGGCCCGCGGTCCGCGACGCGCGCGTAGGAGCCGTCCAACGGGTCGAAGAGGGTGGTCACATGCGCGCCGTCGGGTTCACGGTGGTAGTCGCGAACGGCATTCGCTGACATGTGCAGTTCGGCGAAGAAAGAGAAAGTCCAGTCATCCAGAACGCTTCCGGACAAATTCGAGTCGCGGAGCGTTCCGTCCACCGGTCCAGGGATCTTCGCGGTCTCTTCGGGAGCGTTCAGAAGAGGCATGAACGCCGCCGGGGTGTGCATGATCCGCCCGGCAACCGTCCCATCGGGAAGTTTCTGAAGCCGGGCGATCATGCCTCCGGCCAGGGCTCCCTTGATCGGTACGACCATGAGTCCTCCCGGCGCGCACTGCTCGAACCACGCCACCGGGATGCGCCGCACCGAGCAGGTCGCGATGATGCGGTCGAAGGGCGCTCCACCCGGGACACCCTCCGCCCCGTCCGCCCACCTGACGGTGGGGGCCATACCCAGTGCCGTGAGCCGCGCCCTGGCCGTGGTCGTCAGACGTTCTGAGTAGTCCACTGTGGTGACAGAAGCCCCGCCCGCCAGCCGGCACAGCAGCGCGGCGTTGTATCCGGTCCCTGTCCCGATCTCCAGAATGCGGTGCCCTGGCCGCACGTCCAGGGCATCGAGCATGTCGGCCATGAGGCTCGGGGCGGTTGAGGACGAGGTAGGCACTCCGGTCACGCCTTCCGGCCCGGCGTCTTCCGCGTGTACTCCGTCCACCTCGGTGATGAGCGAGTCGTCCGAGTACACCTGCGCCAACCAGGCGTCGGCGTCCGGGGCCGTGCTGCTCCAGGGCGTGAACCGGTCTCCGTCCCTGTGATAGAAGACCGGGACGAAAGGATGACGCGGCACATTCAGGAATGCTTCGGCCAGACGGGCCGACAGAACGGCACTACCCCGTTCCATGCTCCGGGCCAAGCTGATACGCGCTTCCAGGAGCCGCTGACTGTCTTCCAATGGAGCCGTCACGTCTCCCCTTCCAAATAATCGGCGATCGCGGCCGTGATGGACATACCCGTCGCCACTTCAATGAATCCGTACTGCCCGGACGGATTCACCTCCAGAAAAACCCACTCGCCTTCGGGCGTGACGACAAAATCGAATGCCCCATAAGGCAATCCGAGTCGATCCAGCATTCGATACACTGCCGCCGCTACCTCAACCGGAGGCTCACACACGCGGTAGGTGTGGCTCTCATAGTCGCTACGCCAGTCCACATGCCCCCGTTCCGAATCCGCGTGGATCTCGGCCGCGAACAGCCGGTCCCCTACCGTAGTCAACCGGACTTCGTGCGCCTTCGGCACCCATTCTTGAAAGAGATGCGCAGTCGTGGCGATATCCGGATGCGGCAGTAATTCGGGGTCAACGACGCTTGTATATACGGCCGCCGTACTGCCGTCCACGATGCCGCGTACAGGGTAGAACGGCTTGTGCACCAGTCGCCCGATGTCGTCGGCGAAGCGCTTTGCGGCATCCGGATCGTTGGTGATGAGGGTTCGCGGAACGCTGAGCCCGGACTCAGCCGCAATGCGGAGTTGCAGCGGCTTGTGCTCGGCATCCGCCGCGTTTCCGGGCGGAGACAACCACCGGCACGGAAGCGCGGTCAGCAGTCCACCGAATCCCAGGCGGGCTTCCCGCTCAGCGACCTTTCGCGCGTCCGCCGACAGACCTTCCGGAAGCCTCGGACGAGTGGGACGACGGCAGTACACGGAACGGACCCTCTCCAACTGGAGAGTCCGGCGGCCGTTGCCGAGCGTGCCGCGCCAGCCGTTCCCGGTGAGACCGGCGGCCAGGGCCAGCCCCACTGGGAACTCTGACACGTCGGCCCGGAACACGGGCACCGCACGCCGGTTCAGCTCCTCAATCGCCAGATCCGCCGTCGGATCGAAGCGGCCCGCCAAAACGAGAACTGTTCCGGCATCGGTCATCAGTCGTCACTCGGCCCCGGGTCGTCCTTCGCGTCCGTCTGCTCAGGCGTGGTCGCTGTGGCCTCGGTCGTGTAATAGGTCATCGGCGGATTCTTCGTCATGAAGATGCCCGGCGGCAGATCGTCGTAGGTGCTGGTCTGGGTCTCCTCGTCGTACTCGATGTCACTGGGCAGGACACCGCCCGAGCCGCTCACCGAGGTGAGGAACCGGAAGGCGAAGGGGGCCGCTCCGCCGAACCCGGTCAGGTCCGGCAGAACTTGAGGTGTGTCCTGATCCAGCGGGAAGCGACCTTCCGGCCGATGCCAGGGTGCGTCAACACCGGCGTGTTCCGTAAGAGTTTCCGTGGGCATTGTTCCCCCTCCTTCTCTTACCCGGTCTCGAACTCGTCGGCTTCCCGAGGGCTCGGCGACTGGGCGTGGTAGTGGTCACGACGATCCTTCCCCTCCCCAGGCGGCTCCCACAGGCGGTCACGGATCTGGCCGCCCGAGTGCCTCAATGCGCCCCCTCGGCCATCCGCACGGCCTTGGACCCTGATCCCATCTGACGCGTCCGGAGCCCGCGAGCAAGATTCGGCGCGGAAACACGACAAACACCTCGCGCCCGTGACGGGCACCACATCGTCTCGAAGAGCGGGACGCCTTGGTCCACATAATGGATAGTGGTGGACTGTCCCGAGATGCGCGTGACAGGCTTCCCTCATGTCCGGAACTGGAATAGCCCTGGTGAGTCGGCGACACGTCGACCTCGGCCGCATGTCCAGCGCCATCTGTCCGGCGGGCTGAGAGTCCCAGCACCGCCGCGATCCAGCGATCTCCCGCTCCCTGACTTCTCTCTGAATCCTCAGCCGCGCACCGCCGCGCCCACGCGCGAGTGTGCGGCTCAGAGCCGCCCTCCTGCATGTCTCGAAGGACGTATCCGCCATGGCCGCCATCCCGGAAAAGCCCTCCAGCGCCACGCCACGCCGCAAGGTGAGCCGTCACCGCGGCGAGGGCCAGTGGGCCGTGGGTCACTTCACTCCGCTCAACGGCAATGAGCAGTTCAAGAAGGACGACGACGGCCTCAATGTGCGGGCGCGCATCGAGAACGTCTATTCCAAGGCCGGGTTCGACTCGATCGACCCCAACGATCTGCGCGGCCGGATGCGCTGGTGGGGTCTCTACACCCAGCGCAAGCCCGGGATCGACGGCGGCAAGACCGCGATCCTGGAGCCGGAGGAGCTGGACGACGAGTACTTCATGCTGCGGGTACGGATCGACGGCGGCCGGCTGACGACCGAGCAACTGCGGGTCATCGGCGAGATCTCGCGGGAGTTCGCGCGCGGGACGGCCGACATCACCGACCGGCAGAACATCCAGTACCACTGGATCCGGATCGAGGACGTGCCGGAGATCTGGAACCGGCTCGAAGCGGTGGGACTCTCCACGACCGAGGCCTGCGGTGACACCCCCCGCGTGATCCTCGGTTCGCCCGTGGCCGGTATCGCCGAGGACGAGATCATCGACGGCACCCCGGCGATCGACGAGATCCAGCGCCGGATCATCGGCAACCCCGACTTCTCCAATCTGCCGCGCAAGTTCAAGTCGGCGATCTCCGGATCGCCGTCGCTGGACGTGGCGCACGAGATCAACGACATCGCGTTCGTCGGGGTGAACCACCCGGAGCACGGCCCCGGTTTCGACCTCTGGGTGGGCGGCGGGCTCTCCACCAACCCCAAGATCGGCCAGCGGCTCGGTGCCTGGGTGCCGCTCGATGAGATCCCGGACGTCTACACCGCTGTCATCTCGGTCTTCCGCGACTACGGCTACCGCCGGCTGCGCACCCGCGCCCGGCTGAAGTTCCTGCTCGCCGACTGGGGCGCGGAGAAGTTCCGCCGGATCCTGGAGGAGGAGTACCTCAAGCGCGAGCTGGTCGACGGCCCCGCGCCCGAGCAGCCCGTACACCGCTGGCGGGACCATGTCGGGGTGCACCGGCAGCGCGACGGCCGCTTCTACGTCGGGTTCGCGCCGCGCGTCGGCCGGGTCGACGGCGCCACACTGACGAAGATCGCCGAGCTGGCCGCGGCGCACGGCTCGGGCCGGCTGCGTACCACCGCCGAGCAGAAGATGATCGTCCTCGATGTGGCGGAGGACCGGATCGACTCGCTGGTGGCCGGTCTTGAGGCACTGGACCTGCGGGTCAACCCGTCACCGTTCCGGCGGGGCACGATGGCCTGCACCGGTATCGAGTTCTGCAAGCTGGCGATCGTCGAGACCAAGCGGCGCGGTGCCACGCTCATCGATGAACTGGAGCGCCGTATCCCGGAGTTCGACGAGCCGATCACGATCAACGTCAACGGCTGCCCGAACGCCTGCGCCCGTATCCAGACCGCGGACATCGGTCTCAAGGGCCAGCTGGTGCTGGACAAGGACGGCAATCAGGTCGAGGGCTTCCAGGTGCATCTGGGCGGCGCGCTGGGCCTGGAGGCCGGATTCGGCCGTAAGGTCCGCGGTCTGAAGGTCACTTCGGAGGAGCTGCCCGACTATGTCGAGCGGGTGCTCGGGCGCTTCCAGAAGGAGCGCGAGGACGGCGAGCGCTTCGCCAGCTGGGCGGCGCGGGCGTCCGAGGAGGCGCTGTCGTGAGCGAGCGCGCGGCCCCCTTCTACTGCCCGTACTGCGGTGACGAGGACCTGCGTCCGAATGAGCAGGGCCATGGCGCCTGGGAATGCGCGGCATGCAATCGCGCCTTCCAGTTGAAGTTCCTCGGGCTGCTGTCCCGTGGACTCCAACGGAGCGATGGAGGCGAAGAGATATGACGGCACTGACGGAGACCGACGATCCCCGGGCCCTGGCCGAGCGCGCGGGCCGCGCACTCGAAGACGCCCCGGCCCTGGAGATCCTCACCTGGGCCGTCGACACCTTCGGCGCGCGGTTCTGTGTGACGTCCTCGATGGAGGACGCGGTGGTCGCCCATCTCGCCTCCCGGGTGCGGCCCGGTGTCGATGTGGTCTTCCTCGACACCGGCTATCACTTTCCCGAGACCATCGGCACCCGGGACGCCGTGGACGCCGTGATGGACGTCCGTGTCATCACGCTCACCCCGCACAGGACCGTCGCCGAGCAGGACGCCGAGCACGGGCCCCGGCTGCATGACCGCGACCCCGATCTGTGCTGCGCCCTGCGGAAGGTCGCGCCCCTTGAGGAGGGCCTGGCGGAGTACGACGCGTGGGCCACCGGACTGCGCCGCGACGAGTCCCCGACCCGGGCCAACACACCGGTCGTGGGCTGGGACGAGAAGCGCGGCAAGGTCAAGGTCTCCCCGATCGCCCGGTGGACACAGGCAGATGTGGACGCCTATGTCACCGAGCACGGGGTGCTCACCAACCCGCTGCTGCTGGACGGTTACGCCTCCGTGGGATGCGCCCCCTGCACCCGCCGGGTGCTGGACGGCGAGGACGCGCGCGCCGGCCGCTGGGCGGGACGCGGCAAGACCGAGTGCGGGCTGCACGGATGACGGGCCGTCAGGAGGGACGTACGAGCGTGACGGGGACAGCGGGGACATCAGGAACAGCTGGAACAGCGGGGACGACAGGCACGACGGGGGCAAGGGAGCAGGGCGCCACGGTCTGGCTCACCGGACTGCCGAGCGCCGGCAAGACGACCATCGCGACCGCGCTGGCGGACCGGCTCCGCGCCGAGGGCCACCGCGTCGAGGTACTGGACGGCGACGAGATCCGGGAATTCCTCTCCGCGGGCCTCGGCTTCAGCCGCGAGGACCGGCACACCAATGTGCGGCGCGTCGGCTTCGTCGCCGAATTGCTCGCGTCGAACGGTGTCAAGGCGCTGGTGCCGGTGATCGCACCGTACGCCGACAGCCGTGAGGCGGTGCGCAAGCACCATCAGACCGAGGGCACCGGGTATCTGGAGGTGCATGTGGCCACGCCGGTCGAGGTGTGCTCCGTACGCGATGTGAAGGGGCTGTACGCCAAGCAGGCGGCCGGCGAGATCTCCGGGCTGACCGGGGTGGACGACCCCTACGAGGCGCCGGACTCGCCCGATCTGCGGATCGAGTCGCACACCCAGTCCGTGTCGGAGTCCGCCGCCGCGCTCCACGCGCTGCTCACCGAGAGGGGTCTCGCGTGACCACCACCGTCGCCGCCGTCACCGAGGGCACGGACGCCCCCTACGCGCTGAGCCATCTGGACGCCCTGGAGTCCGAGGCGGTCCATATCTTCCGCGAGGTGGCGGGCGAGTTCGAGCGGCCGGTGATCCTCTTCTCCGGCGGCAAGGACTCGATCGTCATGCTGCATCTGGCGCTGAAGGCGTTCGCGCCCGCGCCGGTACCGTTCTCGCTGCTCCATGTCGACACCGGGCACAACTTCCCCGAGGTGCTGGAATACCGCGACCGTACGGTGGCCGCGCACGGACTGCGGCTCCATGTCGCGTCCGTGCAGGAGTACATCGACGCGGGGAAGCTGCGCGAACGGCCCGACGGCACCCGTAATCCGCTGCAGACCGTGCCGCTCACCGAGAAGATCCAGGCCGAGCGGTTCGACGCGGTCTTCGGCGGTGGCCGGCGCGACGAGGAGAAGGCCCGCGCCAAGGAGCGGGTGTTCTCGCTGCGTGACGAGTTCTCGCAGTGGGATCCGCGCCGTCAGCGGCCGGAGCTGTGGCAGCTCTACAACGGCCGGCACGCCCCCGGCGAGCACGTCCGGGTCTTCCCGCTCTCCAACTGGACCGAGCTGGACGTCTGGCAGTACATCGCCCGCGAGGGCATCGAGCTCCCGGAGATCTACTTCGCGCACGAGCGCGAGGTCTTCAAGCGCGCCGGCATGTGGCTGACCGCCGGGGAGTGGGGCGGCCCCAAGGAGTCCGAGACCGTCGAGAGGCGCCTGGTGCGCTACCGCACGGTCGGTGACATGTCCTGCACGGGCGCCGTCGACTCCGACGCCACCACGCTCGACGCGGTGATCGCCGAGATCGCCGCCTCCCGGCTCACCGAGCGCGGCGCGACCCGCGCCGACGACAAGCTGTCCGAGGCCGCGATGGAAGACCGTAAGCGTGAGGGGTACTTCTAGCCATGACGAGCACGAGCGACAGCGCCACCGAGCGGTTCACGGAGCGGCTGTCGGCGACCACACTGCTGCGGTTCGCCACCGCGGGCTCCGTCGACGACGGCAAGTCCACGCTCGTCGGCCGGCTGCTGCACGACTCCAAGTCGGTGCTGACCGATCAGCTGGAGGCCGTCGAGCACGCCTCCCGCAGCCGCGGCCAGGAGGCACCCGATCTGGCGCTGCTCACGGACGGGCTGCGGGCCGAGCGCGAGCAGGGCATCACGATCGATGTCGCCTACCGCTACTTCGCCACGCCCCGGCGGCGGTTCATCCTCGCCGACACCCCCGGGCATGTGCAGTACACCCGGAACATGGTGACCGGAGCCTCCACCGCCGAGCTGGCCGTGGTGCTCGTGGACGCCCGCAACGGCGTGGTCGAGCAGACCCGCCGGCACGCCGCGGTGGCCGCCCTGCTGCGGGTCCCGCATGTGGTCCTGGCCGTCAACAAGATGGACCTCGTCGGGTACGCGGAGCCCGTGTTCGCCGCGATCGCCGAGGAGTTCACGGCGTACGCGGCCTCCCTGGGTGTTTCCGAGGTCACCGCGATCCCGATCTCCGCGCTGGCCGGTGACAATGTCGTGGAGCCGTCCGCGCACATGGACTGGTACGGCGGCCCGACCGTGCTGGAGTATCTGGAGACCGTCCCGGTCAGCCACGATCTGGCCGAGTGCCCGGCGCGCTTCCCCGTGCAGTACGTGATCCGCCCGCAGAGCGCCGAACACCCCGACTACCGCGGCTACGCGGGCCAGATCGCCTCCGGGGTACTGCGCGTCGGCGACCCGGTGACCGTCCTGCCCTCGGGCCGTACGAGCACGATCGAGGGCATCGACGCGCTGGGCGTCGGCGTGGGCGCGGGCACCACCGTGGATGTCGCGTGGGCGCCGCAGTCCGTGACGGTCCGGCTCGCCGACGACATCGACATCTCGCGCGGCGATCTGATCGCGCCCACCGCGCAGCTGCCCGCCACGACCCAGGATGTCGAGGCGACGGTCTGCCATGTCGCCGACGAGCCGCTGACCGTGGGCCGGCGGGTGCTGCTGAAGCACACCACCCGTACGGTCAAGGCGATCGTGAAGGACATCCCGTCCCGGCTGACGCTGGACGACCTCTCCCAGCATCCGGCCCCGGGACAGCTCGTGGCCAATGACATCGGGCGGGTGAGGGTCCGTACCGCCGAGCCGCTCGCGCTGGACAGCTACGCCGACTCCCGGCACACCGGCTCCTTCCTGCTGATCGACCCCGCCGACGGTACGACGCTGAGCGCCGGCATGGCGGGCGACGCCTTCGCCGCCGCGGCCACCGCGCCCGACGCGGCCCCGGCCGCCGACGACGAGGGCTGGGACTTCTGATGACACCAGGACAGACCCTGACACTCCACGACGTCTACGCGACGTTCGCGAAGGAGGGCGGCCGGGTCGGCAGCGGCGCGCTCGGCGCGGGAACGGGCGGGGTGGCGCGATGTGCGCGATGACGTACGCGCACCGCATGCGCGCCCGCACCCCCCACCCGCAGTACCCGTACGCTCCGTTCCGCCGAAGACCTGCCGACTTCCCGGCCGCGCCCCCGACATAGAAAAAGGGCGCGAGTACCGGGCCAACGAGAGGAACCCCTCCCGTGCCTGTCTCCCGCACCACCTCCCGCCGCGGACTCGCCCTCGCGGCCGCACTGCCGCTGCTCACCGTCGCGCTCACCTCCTGCGGCTACGGCTCCGAAGCCGAGAAGAGCGACAACGCAGCCCCGGCCGCCGAGGGCAAGGCGCTCTCCGCCGACACGGTGAAGATCGGTTACTTCCCGAACCTCACCCACGCGACCGCCCTGATCGGGATCCTGGACGGTCACTTCCAGAAGGAGCTGGGCGGTACGAAGGTGGCGCCCTCGACCTTCAACGCGGGCCCCTCCGAGATCGAGGCCCTCAACGCGGGCAGCATCGACATCGGCTTCATCGGCCCCTCGCCGGCCATCAACGGCTACACCCAGACCGATGGCAAGAGCCTGCGTATCATCGGCGGCTCCGCCTCGGGCGGGGTGAAGCTCGTGGTCAACCCGGCGAAGATCAAGACCCTGGACGACGTCAAGGGCAAGAAGATAGCCACCCCGCAGCTGGGCAACACGCAGGACGTGGCGTTCCTCAACTGGATCTCCGAGAAGGGCTGGAAGGTCGACGCCCAGTCCGGCAAGGGCGATGTCTCCGTCGTCCGTACGGACAACAAGATCACCCCGGACGCCTACGCATCCGGTTCCATCGACGGCGCGTGGGTGCCGGAGCCGACCGCGTCCAAGCTGGTCGCGGAGGGCGCCAAGGTGCTGCTCGACGAGTCGGACCTGTGGCCGGACAAGAAGTTCGTGATCACGAACATCATCGTGTCGCAGAAGTTCCTCAGCGAGCACCCGGACGTGGTCGAGGCCGTGCTGCGCGGCTCGGTGAAGACCAACGAGTGGATCAACGCCAACGAGGACAAGGCGAAGGTGTCCGCCAACGAGGCGCTGAAGAGGCTCTCCGGCAAGGCGCTGCCGCCCGAGGTCCTGGACCCCGCGTGGCAGTCCATCCAGATCACCAATGACCCGCTGGCCGCGACGCTCCAGGCGCAGGCCGATCACGCGGTCAAGGCCGGACTGCTCAAGAAGCCGGACCTGAACGGCGTTTACGACCTGGGGCCCCTCAACAAGGTGCTCAAGGCCGCCGGTCAGCCCGAGGTGGCCGACGCCGGTCTCGGCGCCAAGTAAGCCAGCACCCGGACCGTATCCAGCCGTTCCCAGGAGGTGACGACCATGGCCACGACCTTCGCCAAGGCCGCCGAGAGCACCCCGGCGGTGGACCACGCCGCCCGTATCGCGCATGTCTCGAAGTCCTTCGTGACACCGGCCGGGCAGCAGCTCGTCCTGGACGACATCACGCTCGATGTCGCACCGGGCGAGTTCGTCACCCTCCTGGGAGCCTCGGGATGCGGTAAGTCGACCCTGCTCAATCTGGTCGCCGGGCTCGACCGGCCGTCCGCCGGGTCCATCGAGACCCCCGGCGGCCGGCCGGCCCTGATGTTCCAGGAGCACGCGCTGTTCCCGTGGCTGACCGCGGGCAAGAACATCGAACTGGCGCTGCGGCTGCGCGGCGTGCCCAAGCAGGAGCGGCGCGGCGAGGCGGAGCGGCTGCTCGGTCTCGTACGGCTGGAGGGCTCGTACGGCAAGCGCGTGCACGAGCTGTCCGGGGGGATGCGGCAGCGGGTCGCGCTGGCCCGCGCGCTCGCCCAGGACAGTCAACTCCTGCTGATGGACGAGCCGTTCGCGGCGCTGGACGCGATCACCCGGGACGTCCTGCACGACGAGCTGACCCGTATCTGGCGGGAGACGAGTCTGTCGGTCCTCTTCGTCACGCACAACGTGCGTGAGGCGGTACGGCTCGCCGAGCGCGTCGTGCTGCTGTCGTCGCGCCCCGGCCGGGTGGCCCGTGAATGGCGGGTGGACATCCCGCAGCCGCGCCGTATCGAGGACAGCGCCGTCGCGGAGCTGTCCGTCGAGATCACCGAAGAACTGCGTGGGGAGATCCGCCGCCATGGCCAGCACTGAGACGACGTCGAAGGGCACGTCGCCGAAGGGCACGTCGCCGGAGGACGCCTCGCCGAAGGACACGTCGCCGCACGGCGACATGGCCGGCCTGGAGGCCGGACTCGACGCGCTGGAGACCGTACAGACCGGGCGTACACCGCTGCGCCAGACACTCGTCCAGAAGGTTCTGCCGCCCGTCGTCGCCATCGTGCTGGTGCTGGTGGTGTGGCAGATCCTCGTCTGGGCCAAGATCACCGACGACTACAAGCTCCCCTCGCCGGGAGCGGTGTGGGGCGAGGTGTCCGACGCCTGGGCACAGGGCACACTGCTCGGCTATATCTGGACCAGTGTGTCGCGCGGTCTGCTGGGCTTCCTGCTGGCGCTGGTGATCGGCACTCCGCTCGGACTGCTGGTCGCCCGGGTGAGGTTCGTCCGCGCGGCCATCGGCCCGATCCTCTCCGGACTCCAGTCGCTGCCGTCGGTGGCCTGGGTGCCGCCGGCCGTGATCTGGCTGGGGCTCAACGACTCGATGATGTACGCGGTCATCCTGCTCGGCGCGGTCCCCTCGATCGCCAACGGCCTGGTCTCCGGCGTCGATCAGGTACCGCCGCTCTTCCTGCGGGCCGGGCGTACGCTCGGCGCCACCGGGCTGCGCGGTACCTGGCACATCGTCATGCCGGCCGCGCTGCCCGGCTATCTGGCCGGGCTGAAGCAGGGCTGGGCGTTCTCCTGGCGCTCGCTGATGGCCGCGGAGATCATCGCGTCCTCACCCGATCTCGGTGTGGGTCTCGGACAGCTGCTGGAGAACGGCCGTACGGTCGGCAGTATGCCGATGGTGTTCCTCGCCATCTTCCTGATCCTGATCGTCGGTATCGCCATCGACCTGCTGATCTTCAGTCCGCTGGAGCGGCGGGTACTGCGCGGCCGCGGTCTTCTGGTGAAAAGCTGATCCCATGCACCACAGGCACCCCACACGCCACGCGTACCCTCCTGTACTGCTGGTCATCGCCCACGGCAGCCGCGATCCCCGGCACGCCGCGACCGTGCACGCCCTCGCCGGGCGGCTGCGGTCGCTGCGGCCGGGGCTGCGTGTGGAGGCCGGATTCCTGGACTTCAACGCCCCGTCCGTGCCCCAGCTGCTCGACCGGCTGGCGCTGGAGGACGTACGGGACGTGATCGCCCTGCCGCTGCTGCTGACGCGCGCCTTCCACGCCAAGTCGGACATCCCGGCGGTGCTGCGCGAGGCGTCGGTGCGCCACCCGCTGCTGCGGATCCGGCAGGCCGAGGTGCTCGGCCCCTCGCCGCTGCTGACGGACGCGCTGGAGCGGCGGCTGTACGAGGCGGGGCTCACCCCCGCCGACAAGGGCTCGACCGGGGTCGTCCTGGCCTCGGCGGGCTCCTCCGACCCGGAGGCGATCGCAGTGATCGCTGAAATCGCGCGGGAGTGGCGGCACACCGGTTGGTGCGCCGTGCGGCCTGCGTTCGCCTCCGCATCACCGCCCCGCACCGAGGACGCGGTCCGCGCGCTGCGCGCGGACGGCGTACGGCGGGTCGCCGTGGCCCCGTACGTCATCGCTCCCGGATTCCTGCCCGACCGCATCGCGGCCGGTGCCCGGGAGGGCGGCGCGGATGTGCTGGCCGGGGTGCTTGGTGACGCCCCCGAGCTGGCGCGGCTGCTGCTGCGCAGATACGACGAGAGGGCGTCGGCCCCGGAACACCTCGCGGCGCTGGGCCGCCCCGCGTAGCCACGCCGCCCGGTGACGGGCCGGGTCCTGTGACAGGCCGGTCCTGTGAGGTTCGCGGGGACCCTGTGACATTCCTGTGCTCGCGCGCGCTGATCATCATGAGAGGCAGTGGCACGGGGTGGGACTGTGCCGTACCGGCACGGATAGGGAAGCGTTGAAACAGGCAGGCGAGGGCCGCCGCGCCCACCAGCACGACGAGGAACTGGGGGCGGCGGTCGCGCGCGCCCAGGAGGGGGACGAGGCCGCCTTCGCCATCGCGTACCGTCTGGTCCAGCCCGGGCTGCTCGGTTATGTGCGCGGGCTGGTCGGGGACGAGGCGGAGGATGTGGCGGCCGACGCATGGCTGGAGATCGCCCGCGATCTGGGGCGCTTCCGCGGCGACGGGGCGGGCTTCCGGGGCTGGACGGCGACCATCGCCCGGCACCGCGCGCTCGACCATCTGCGCCGGCAGAAGTCCCGGCCGCGCCCTTCCGCCTTCGAGCAGGATTTACTCGACCTCCCCGGCGCCCACAGCACCCAGGACGAGGCGTTCGAAACCGTCTCGACCCAGCAGGTGCTCGCGCTGATCGCCGAACTGCCCCGGGACCAGGCGGAGGCGGTGCTCCTCCGTGTCGTCGTCGGGCTCAACGGTCCCGCCGCCGCCAGGGTCCTGGCCAAGCGTCCGGGCGCCGTACGGACAGCCGCGTACCGCGGTCTCAAACGGCTGGCGCAGCGGCTGCGCGTACCGACTGTGACGGATGAGCCCTCTCCCACGCTGGGGAAGTCAAGATGAACACACACCAGTCGGGCGGCACGGGCGGTACGGGCGGCGCGCCGCACGAACCGTCCGTCGAGGCCATCCTCGCCGCCGCCGTACGCGCGGACTCCCCCGCCCAGGAGTCACAGGACCAGGCCCTCGCGGCGTTCCGCGCCGCCCGCGACGCCGGGGCGCTCACCGCGCGCACCCGCCGCAGGGACGACTGGCGCCCGCACCGCCCCCGGCGGTTCACCGCACGCGCCTGGCGCGCCACGGCGGGCGCGCTCCTCGCGAGCCTCACCCTCGGCGGGGTGGCCGTCGCCACGTTCGGCGTCCCCCACGCCCCCGGCCGCCCCGCCAAGAGTCCGGAGAGTCCCCCGTCGAGTACCGCTTCGCCCCCCGCCTCCTCCACCGGCTCCGGGACGCCCGGACAACAGACCGGCGAGTCCACGCCGTCGTCCTCCGCGCCGCCCCCGTCCCTCAGCGCCTCACCCGACGACACCCCGCGGGGCTCCCCTCCCCGGTCGAGGTCCACCGAGGTGCACTGCCGCAACTTCGAGAAGGTCACCGGCCGGGGCAACGCCCTGAACGCGACGGCCTGGCAGCGCCTCGTCCAGGCGGCGGGCGGCGAGGAGCACGTACCGGCGTACTGCACCGCCCTCCTGGGATACCCCCCCTCCCCGGAGCCCACACCGGAGCCCACCCCGGAGAGAACGCCGGAGGACAAACCGGAGGACGAGACCGGGAAGGGCCCGGCCGAGAACGGCAAGGGGCAGCAGCAGAAGACCTCCTGAGAACCGTCCCGAAGTGACGGTTCGAGCCCGCCCCGCGCTGGGTCATTCGGGCGACCGGACGAAAGGGGAACCCAGTGCATACGAGAACGAGGCGGGCCGCGTGACGGGCCCGGCGCCGGACTGGGCCGCCGGCTTAGCCGGTTCACCGGACGCGCTGCCACCGGGCCGGTTCATCCTCCGCGGCGGAACGGAACGTTCCGTCGAGGAGGCCGACGAGGCGGACGACTGCGTGATGTGGCTCTCCGACGAGCCCGTCGACGACATCGTCCGCCGGTGGGGCGCGGTGCAGGAGCGGCAGGACGAGACGGGCCTGCGGCCGGTGTTCGTGGGCCGGCCGGACAGCGGCCGGCTCCGGGCGCGAGCGCCGACGTCGACGCCGTCGACGGGGAGGAGTGGCTGGCGACGTCGTGGGAGGAGTACCGACAGACCCGGTACAAGCCCCGGTACGACCCCGGTCCACCGTACGAGTCATGGCCGGGACTCGCCCCGGCACCGGCGAGGATCCCCGACCCGGAGGCCGCGGCCCGGCGCGCTGTCGCCGACACCTGCCCCCGGCTGCCGCAAGGACGCCAGCACCTGGGCCTGGTCGCCGCCGCGCGCAGCGCCGACATCCCGGCGGTGACCGGCTGGCTCGGCTCGGCGAACCATATTCGCCCCGCCGTGCTGTCGGCCGTTCTGCGCACCTGGGAGGACCGGTTCGGCGCGCGGGTGCTCGGGATGACGGGCTCGATGCTCTACGTCTCCGTGGCGGCACCGCCGACCGGCCCCGAGCAGTCCGTGCACATGGCGCTGGAGCATCTGCTGCTCTGCCCCGCCAACATCTACCAGAGCTTCAGCGAGACGTTCCCGCGGTATGCCGTGCAACTGCGCGACGAGCCCGTCTGGTCGTTCTGGTGGGACTGAGTGACCGTAGATCAATTCTCGCGCGAGTGGTCGGGATGGTGCTTGTGGCCCATAGCGGCCGCTGGGCGAAGGCCGGGCCTCGACGGCGGGAGCTGACGCGAGAACGAGCACCCTGGAGCGTTGGCCCACTGTCCACGGGTGCTGTCCCCGACGTCGGCCTCGGCGTCAACGCGACATCCTCCGTCGATCCGGGCTTTTGAGCCCTCAAAGAAGACCGGTGTGCGTAGGGGGCAGGGCGCTTGCCACCCGATCGGATGATCTTCCGCGCGCAGCGACTCGCGTGATCGGGCGGCTGCATAGCGTGTTGGCCGGATGGGGGCGAGGGGCGCCCCTGTGAAAGGAAGTCACATCGATGGCGAAGACACCGGTCTCTACTGACATCACGGTCGCGAAGAACAGCGTATGGGTCCGCTGGCTGCCCAACGCGCTGCCCGCCGCCGGCTACATCGGCCTGAAGAACTCCGCCGACAAGGACATCAAGGTCACCAAGATCAAGAGCCCTGACTACAAGAACATCACGATCTACCAGACCGTCACCGACAGCGAGAGCTCCAAGATGGTCAGGCTCGACGGGGTCACCGTCCCCGCCAAGGGCGAGTTCTCATTCGTTCCGGGCAGCTACCACATCATGTTTGAGAAGCCGACCCGCCTGATCACCCCGGGCGACAACGCCCGCGTCATCTTCTTCCTGGACAACGGCACTGTCTTCAAGGTCCGCATGCCTGTCCGTACCTCGCCCGAGCTGTACTGACCCTGACCCCACCGACGCCACCAGGAGACCCGGACATGCCCATGTACCACCTCGACCTCGGCAACAACCAGGCCGAAACACTCGATTCCGTCACCAAGCTCAACATCACCGGCACCGAACTCGACATCGACTCCTTCCTCACCGCCAACGCCAAGGCTCCCGTGCCCCTGTGGGGCGACGTGGTCCTCACCCGCGGCGACAGCCGCCACCCGGCCACCACCAACTGGGTCGAGGACGTCGAGAACACCGACACCCACCAGGACGTCATCCTCATCGCCGGCGACCCCGCCGACCCCACGTCCCGCCGCGTCCGCCTCACTGACGCCTGGGCCAGCGCCAGCTACCACCTGGACGAGGACGACGACCCCGACGCGTTCGTCATCAGCTTCGCCGACATCGCGATCGAGAAGTAACGCCCCGACCTCGCCGGCCTGCGGGGCGCGATGAGGTCACCGGACGCAGGCGCGGCCCCAAGACCTTCCGGCACCCCGCGGGTTCGGACAAGGGCGTTGACGGCAATCTCGTCGCCAAGGGCGGTCACATTGCCGCGGGTCTTCGGCCACCGCGACACCAACGCCACCGCCTGCCCCGGCGCGGGTCTCTACGCGAAGCTGCCGCTGATCCGCACCCTGGCGGCGACCCCCGGTATCTCGCACGCGCTCGCCACCTCGGATCTGACCGGCGACGAGTTCGGCGGTTCCCCCGCGTACGGTGATGTGAACAGCGACGGATACGCGGACCTGGCACTCGGTTCCCCGGGCGAGGACGACACCACCGGCCACGCCGACGCGGGAGCGGTCACGGTCCTGTACGGCCCGAATCTCAGCTCCGGTACGTCCTACACCACCGCCACCGCCACCCGCGCCGCGGGCGAGAAGCTCGCGGGAACCGCGCTGCTGTTCCGGGGCAGCGCCACCGGCATCACCGGCACCGGCGAGCTCTCGTACTCGCAGGACACGACCGACATCGCCGGTGCCACCGGGTTCGGCGACCGGCTCGCCTCGTCCGTCGTCCTGCACGATCTCTCCGGCTTCGGCCGCGCGGATCTCGCGATCAGGGCGGACGGCGAGGACGGCGAGGACGGCGGCGACGGAGTCGTCCTGCACCCGGACAGCGGGAGCGGGAGCCCGGGCATCTCGGCAAGGGGCGGCGTCTACTACAGCCGCTCCAATCTGGGTACCCCGGCGACCGCGCATCTCGGCCGGACGCCGGCTCCGTAGGAGCTGTCTGTCAGGCGGACAGGGTCCCCGGGGGCCGGAGAACCGGCCCCGGGGACCCCGGCCGGTACCGTTCGGCCCTATTCATGGCGCGCGTCCGTCCGGAGACTCGGAAGAGCGGAAGGTGATAGCCATGGAATCCAAGGACTGGACCGTGCAGATCCACATCACAGAAGAGGGTGACGAGACCAAGGCCGATGCCATCCTGACCACCAAGGACACCTCACGTCTCGCGGGCAGAGGCATGGCCCGGCGCAATCCGATCGACCGGACCGTACCCGAGATAGGCGACGAGCTCGCCGCCAGCCGCGCGCTGGAGGATCTGGCCATCCGCCTGCACGATGTCGCCTCCGACGACATCGTCGACCTCGCCGGCCCCGCGGAGTCCTCCCGGAGGTGACGACGCCCGGCCAACCCAGCGGCGGTGTCGGGGGAGAGCGGTTACTCGGGCATGGGCGGTCGTCGACGACGTGCTTCATCACGAGGGTCGAGGTCAGCTGCGCGATCGTCCACCTCGCCGTCGGCGTGCTCGCCCGCACCGTGCTGAAGACGCGGCGGCCCTCAGCGGCCCGTGCGGTGACCCGCGCCTCCGGTGCGATGATGATCGCCATCGGCGGCTTCCTCCTCGTGGAGGGCCTGACCGGCTGACGGACGGAAGCAGAGCACGGGGAAAACCCGGCACGGCAGGAGCAGGCGAGCCCCGAGTTGCGGGATCGCGTCCAGGCCGGCTTCGAGCGCCAGGGGTTGATGGGCCATCTCGGTGCACGGCTGGCGCACATCGCACGGCTGGCGCACATCGCACCAGACGCGTGCACATCATCCTCCCCGGCCGGCCCGAAGTCACCCAGCAGCACGGCTACTTCCACGCGGGCGCCACCAGCGCCATCGCGGACAGCGCCGGCGGCTACGTGGCCTTCGCCGTGTTTCCCGAGAACACCTCGGTGCTCACGGTGGAGTACAAGATCAATCTCATCGCGCCTGCCGAAGGTGATCACATCGAGGCGGTGGGAACGGTCGTGAGCTCCGGACGGACGCTGACCGTTTGCCAGTTGGAGGGGTTCGGCGTCCAGGACGGCCGACGGACGCTCGTGGCGACCGGCCGGCAGACGCTGATCCGCGTGAACGGGAACGGGGACAGGGCCTAATCGAACAGCGTGCCCTGGTGGAAAAAGAGCAGCCAGCTGTCATCGGTCAGCCGCCACAGTGAACTGCGGTGCGCCCGCCGGCCGTTGGAGTCGCTGTCGTAGGTCAGCTGCACCACGTCGGGCGCGAGGCGCACGCCCCGCATCTTGGAGGTGGTGATCGGCGGGGGCGCCGACGTGCCTCCCTGCTCGGTGAGCAGGGCGATGACCGAGGCCCGGTCCCACTCCCGGCCGGAGGCGCCGAACTCCCGGAAGTCCGGGTGGAGAAGCTCCGCCAGAAGGACCGGGGAGGACCGTACCGCCCGGTCGAGCAGCCGCAGTTCGGCCCGGATGGCGGCGGAGATCGCGGACGTTCGGTCAGTCACGGGTGAGCTCCACCAGTTTGAGGACGGTGTTCCAGTTGCGGGTGGTGGCGATGACGCCCTTGAACAGGGTGGGGCGGGCCAGCGCTCCGGCGAGTTTCGAGCGGCCGAGGCCGTCCGGCGCGTACAGATACAGCGCGCGGTCGCCCAGCCGGAATTCCTCGGGGAAGTAGGCGGCCGGATCGAGCGACGCGAGGCGTTCGGGGCCTATCGGCTCGGAGAAGCAGGTGAGATGGAGCTGCTTGCCCTCCAGCCTGTGCGCCGGGAAGGGGC
Source organism: Streptomyces sp. NPDC056835 (assembly GCF_042789485.1). Taxonomy (NCBI): domain Bacteria; kingdom Bacillati; phylum Actinomycetota; class Actinomycetes; order Kitasatosporales; family Streptomycetaceae; genus Streptomyces; species Streptomyces sp. NPDC056835. The sequence continues at coordinate 171,660 of NZ_JBHUBB010000005.1, read as the reverse complement.
AGGCTTCGCTGACGGCCCGCAGATACGGGCCGCCGCGCACCAGACAGTCGACGGTGAACCCGAAGCGCTGCTCGATGGCGCGCTCCAGAGCGGCGCCGAGGGCGCTCTCGTCGTCCGATTCGCTGGTGAAGACGGCGTTGCCGCTCTGGAGGTAGGTACGGACATCACCGTGGCCCAGCTCCGAGAGCAGCGCGCGAAGGTCGGCCATCGGGACCCGTCTGTGGCCGCTCACATTGATTCCGCGCAGGAGGGCGGCGTACGTCGTGGTCATGAGCACACGATAGGACGGGAGGCCGCGCGTGGGGCTCCCGGCGCGAGCGGGCCGCCGCACTCCGTGGGGGAGAGCGCGACGGCCGCCGGACGTGCTGAGCCCTGCCGGACGTACCGTGTGTGCCGGACGTACCGGATGTGGCTGGTGTGCCTGGTGTGCCTGGTTACTCGACGATCTTGAGCAGCTTGTTCGGTGTGCCCGCGGTCGGGTTGGTGATGGCGTCCGGGATGGCGCCGTCGGTCAGGGCCGTGGCGACCTGGTCCGGAGTGGCGTCCGGGTGACCGGCGAGATAGAGCGCGGCGGCGCCGACGACATGCGGCGTCGCCATCGAGGTGCCGGAGATGGTGTTGACGCCGGTGTCGCTGTCGTTCCAGTCCGAGGTGATGGCGGAGCCCGGCGCGTACAGGTCCACCAGCGCGCCGTAGTTGGAGAAGCTGGACTGAGCGTCGGCCTCGGTGGACGAGGCGACCGTGATGGCCTCCTCGACCCGCGCCGGCGAGGTCAGGCTCGCGTCGCCGGCGTTGTTTCCGGCCGCGACGCCGAAGGTGACGCCGGAGGCGATGGCGTTACGGACGGCCTCGTCGAGGGCGGGGTCGGCGCCGCCGCCGAGGCTCATATTGGCGACGGACGGGCCCTGGTGGTTGGCGGCGACCCAGTCGATTCCGGCCACGACCTGCTCGGTGGTGCCCGAGCCGTTGTCGTCGAGCACCCGGACAGAGACGATCTTGGCCTTCTTGGCGACGCCGTGCGCGGCGCCCGCGATGGTGCCGGCCACATGCGTGCCATGGCCGTAACCGTCGTCGGCGCTGTTGTCACCGTCGATGGCGTCGTAGCCGTAGCTCGCGCGGCCCTCGAAGTCCTGGTGGCTGATCCGGACTCCGGTGTCCAGGACGTACGCCGTCACGCCCTCGCCCGCGCTGTCCGGGTAGGTGTAGGCGCTGTCACCGGCGGTCGCGGTCTGGTCGATCCGGTCGAGACCCCAGGACGGCGGGTTGTCCTGGGTGGCGCTGACGGTGAACGTCCTGTTCTGGACGACCTTGTCGACACCCGGGTCGGCCGCGAGGCGCTTGGCCTCCTTCTCGGTGAGTCCACTGGCGGAGAAGCCGTTGACGGCCGTGCTGTAGTTGCGCTCCAGCCGGCCCCCGTACTCCTTCGCGAGGTCCGTCTTGTCGGTCTTCCTGGCGGTCTTCCGGTCCAGCAGCACGATGTAACTGCCGGCGACCGCGTCCTTGGCGTCGGCGCCGTACACCACTCCCTGTGCCGGAGCCGCGCCCGCTGTGGGGGAGGTGAACGCGGTGATTCCGGCCGCGGCGGCCACGGCGGTGAGGGCGGCGGTGAGCTTGATCCTGCTCGCGCGCTTCTGTATAGCCATGAAGAGGGGACTCCTCGTCACTGTCTGTGGGGGGATCGCCCGCCGGACGGAAGATCTCCGGCGGACTGATGCGAAACCCTGGCCGATTGACGCGCTCATATCAAGGCCTTCATGCGGCCGTGACGCGGTAAACAATTTTCCGTAATAAGAAATCGGCCAGTCCGGAACACGTCGGTCCTGGCCGCCAACTCCCCGGAGAAGCAGGGGGCTTCGATCACTTTTCATGAGAGATGTCCCTACGGCCCCGGGAGGAGAAGATCCCCCTCCCGGACCGCGGGCGCGCGGGATGACACGGCTTGAACCCGACCGTGCCCGATCCGCGTGCCCGGGAAGGCCGTTCAGCCGGCACGCGCCGCTCGGCGAACACGCGCCGCTCGGACCACGCTGCCGCTCGGACCACACTGCCGTTCAGACCACGCCCGCCGTTCAGACCTCACCCGCCGTTCGGACCACGCCCTCCGGCAGGGCCTCCTCGATCAGATCCGCCGCCCGTCGCGTACCGCCCTCCTCCGCCATCTCGCGGCCGATCTCCCCGAGCCGCCGGGCCACTTCGGCATCCGAGGCCACGGCGAGGACCGCCGCGCGCAGGGCCTCGGGGGTGGCCGCCTCCGTGTCGAGACGGCGCGCCACGCCCAGCGCGACCAGCGTGTCGGCGTTGCCGAACTGGTCGACGGCCTGTGGCACTGCGACCATCGGCGTGCCCGTCGCCAGACCCTCCTGGCTGCCGCCGGCGCCCGCGTGGGTGATGAACGCGTCGGCCTGCTTGAGTACGGCGAGCTGCGGCACCCAGCGGTGCACCTCCACATTGGCCGGCACGTCGCCCAACTCGGCCTCGTCGACATACGCGCCGATCTGCAGGACGACATGCCAGCCCGGCAGATCGCCGAACGCCTCGACACACGCCCGGTAGAAGGCGGGCCGCTTGGTGAAGGCCGAACCGAGCGAGATCAGCAGCACCCGCTCCGCCCCGGCGGGCCGCCGCCACTCCCCCTGCTCCGCGCGGTCCCCCTGACAGGCGCCGACGAAGGTGAACACGGACTCGTCCACGCTCCCGGCGTTGTACTGGAGCGCCTTGGGGATCAGAACGAGCGAACGGTCGGGCCTGGCGATCAGCCGGTCCGGGTCGGTGTGGTCCATGTGGTGCTCGTCCAGCCACTCCTGGAACCTCGCCAGGTACGCCCTGCCGCGTTCGGAGGCGTCGAGCTCCGCGTGCATGGGCTCGGCGACATCCTTCTCGTACCCCTCCCAGGCGACCATGTGCGTCGAGAACTGGAGGTACGGAACGCCCCAGCGGTGGGCGAGCACGGGCGCCGGATAGGACGTGGTGTCACCGAGGACCAGGTCGGGACGGTCGTCCTCGAACGCCTCGGCCAGCTGGGGCAGCGCCTGGACGGCGTCGTTGAGGAACGGTTCCAGATTGTCGATCAGTTCCGTGCCCCAGTCTTCGGGATCGTCGTCCGGGCCGGGCAGTACGGAGGTGTAGATCACCGGATCGGCGCCGGTGGCCGCGATCTTCGCGGCGAAGGAGACGGGGATCGCGTAACTGACGCGGTGGCCCCGGGCGACCAGTTCCCGGATGACCTCCAGGCTCGGGTTCACATGCCCGTGGGCGGCGATGGAGAACATGGCGATATGGGCACGCTTCGATGCGGTCATGGCCCGACCGTAGACGAGACGAGACGTCTCGTACAACTCCATTAACGACTCGGTCCGCCGCCCCCGTCCTGCCACCTCGGTTCGTCGGCCCCTCGGCCCCCCGGTTCGTCGGCCCCTCGGTTCGTCGGGCGGACAGGCACGGATGCGAGACTTTGCCGGACAGGTGCGACCACTAGAGGTAGACCACCAGAGGTAAGTGAGCCATCGATGGACGAGGCGCGGGCGCGGGAGATCCTGGCCGCGACGGGGCTGCCGCGCGACGCGGAACTGCTGGCCCTGGGGGAGAACGCGGTATTCGGAACGGCCGATCTGGTCGTCAAGGTCGGCCGGGACGCGACGGCCCACACCGAGCTGCTGGAGCGGGCGCGCCGCGAGGTCGCCCTCGCGTCCTGGCTCGCGGAGTGCGGCATTCCGGCCGTACGGGCGGCCGAACCGGAGGCGCGGTCGGTGGACGGTCATCCGGTGACGCTCTGGCACCGGCTGCCCACCGCCGTACGGCCCGCCGGGCCCGGTGATTTGGCGTCCCTGCTGCGGCTGGTGCACGCCCTGCCCGCCCCGGACCCGTCGCTGTTCACGCTCCCCCGCCGGGAGTTGCTCGGTGGCGTCGAGCGCTGGCTGCGGATCGCCGGGGACGCGATCGACCCGGCCGACGCCGATTATCTGCGCGGCCGCCGGGACGGCTTCGCCGAGGCCGCGGCCACGCTCGTCCCCCGGCTGCCGATGGGCCCGATCCACGGCGACGCGCTGCCGCGCAATGTCCATGTCGGCCCGGACGGCCCCGTGCTGGTCGATCTGGAGACCTTCTCCTCGGACCTCAGGGAACACGATCTGGTGGTCATGGCGCTCTCCCGCGACCGGTACGGTCTGCCCGCCGAGGCGTACGACACCTTCACGACGGTCTACGGCTGGGACGTACGCGAATGGCCGGGCTGCCCGGTCCTGCGCGGCGCCCGCGAGACGGCCAGCTGCGCCTGGGTGGCCCAGCACGCCCCGGCCAACCCCAAGGCGCTCGACGAGTTCCGCCGCCGGGTCGCCTCGCTGCGCGACGACGATCCCGAGGTCCGCTGGTACCCGTTCTGACCAGCCCGCGCGGGCCCGCGCCAGCCCGACAGCCCGACAGCCCTGATCTTCTCCAGCGCGAGGTGCCGACCCGCACGCGTTCACGTGGTACGCGGCGACCCGAAGGGCTCATTCCGCGGAGCGGCACCAGGCCGGGTCCGGGACGCGCTCAGCGAGGCGGCGTGACCAGGCCCATCTCATAGGCGGTGATCACGAGCTGGACCCGGTCCCGGGCACCCAGCTTGGTGAACAGCCGTGACACGTGCGACTTGGCGGTGGCCATCGTGATGAAGAGCTCCGCCGCGATCTCGGTGTTCGACCGGCCGCGTCCGACCAGGACCAGCACTTCCCGTTCCCGGTCGGTGATGCCCTCGACCGGCCGGGGGGAACGCTCCGGGGCAGTCCCAGGACGCCCGACGAAGTCCGCGATCAGACGGCGCGTCACACCGGGCGCGATCAGTGCGTCGCCGGCGGCGACCACGCGGATCGCCATGATGATGTCGTCCAGTGTCATGTCCTTGAGCACGAAGCCGCTCGCACCGGCCCGGAGCGCGCCGTAGACGTGGTCGTCCTCGTCGAAGGTGGTGAGGACGAGGACGCGGGTCGTCGCGGGACCGGCGGTGATCAGGCGAGTGGCCTCGATCCCGTCCATACCGGGCATCCGGATGTCCATCACCACGACGTCGGGGCTGACATCCCTGACCAGTTGGACCGCCTCGACGCCGGTGGCGGCTTCACCGACGACCTCCAGGTCGTCGTGATCGGCCAGGATCACGCGCAGACCGGACCGCACCAACGGCTGGTCGTCGGCGAGCACGACCCGGACGGTCATCGGGCCTCCATCGCGATCCCGACGCGTTCGGGCAGGGGCAGCCCGGCCGCCACCCGGAAGCCGCCCTCGGGACGCGGCCCGGCGCTGAGGTGGCCGTGCAGCAGGCCGACCCGCTCCCGCATGCCTACGAGACCGAAGCCGTGTGCCGAGTCGTTCTCGACGGCGCCGCGCCCGTCGTCGACGACCTCCACGGACAGCTCCTCGTCCCCGTAGTCGATGACCACCCGACAACGCCCGGTGCCCGCGTGGCGGACCACGTTGGTCAGCGCCTCCTGCACGATGCGGTAGGCGGAAAGGTCGATATCGGCCGGCAACGGACGCCGCTCCCCTCTGTGGCGCACGTCGACGCGTACTCCCGCGTCCGCGGTCGCCGCCGCCAGCCGTTCGATGTCCGCCAGACCCGGCGAGGGCTCGGGCGGCGCCTGTCCCGGGGCCGTCGCTCCCCGGTCGGCCCGGCGGAGCGCCACCAGCGTGCGCCGAAGGCCCGACAGGGTCTCTCTGCTGGTGGCCTCGATGGCTCGCAACGCGGCGCGGGCCTCCTCGGGCTGCGTCTCGATGACCCGGTTCCCCACCCCGGCCTGGATGGCGATGATGCCGATGCTGTGCGCGACCATGTCGTGCAACTCCCTCGCGATCCGCAGCCGCTCGGCGGTCACCGCCTCGGCCACCTCCTGCGAACGCAGCGCCACCGCGTGCTCGCGGCGCTCGCGACTCAGCAGCCGGCGCTCACGGCTCAGCAGACCGACCGTGCAGGACGCGCCCATCGCCAACAGGGCGATCACGCCGTTGACGGTCAGATTGTCCCCGCCGGCGAAGCCCCCGATCAGCAAGAGCTGCACGGTGAAAGAGACGGCCACGGCGACGATCGAAGCGCGCCGCGTGCGGGTGGCGACAATGAAGCCCAGGACAAGGTCCACCGCCAGATACGACAGAAACTCCCCCTGATACGAACCCGGCGGGTCCGCGTGGACGGGGCCAGGAGTGAATACCACCACGGCGGTGGATCCGAAGAGCGTCATGGCCAGAGCCAGCAGCGGCGTCCGTCGCAGTACGCCGACGAGCAGGCACCCGGCCAGCAGCGACCCGACAGCGTGGACCGTGCCCGAAGCCCGCATCGCACCCCCCACCAGCAGACCCGCCGCGCAGAGGTACAGGACACCCCCGGCCCAGGCCATGGCCTTCGTTCTCGTCATCGGCGGTGTGCTTTTTCGAGAGGCAGGCCGCCCCGCGAAACGCGCGGGCGACGGGGCGGTCGATGTCACGTCCATTCCGCGAGACTAACCAGCCACCGCCCACGCGGCATCGGCCCGGGGACGTACGCCCGCGGGCGAAGGCGGCCGCGCGATTGCCGCCCACGGCCCCATGACCGTACGTGAACCTCCCGGCAGGGTTGCCCCCGTGATCGAAGTCAACGAACTCACCAAGCGCTACGGCGGCAAGACCGCCGTCGACCAGCTGTCCTTCACCGTGCGGCCGGGCCAGGTCACCGGATTCCTCGGCCCCAACGGAGCCGGCAAGACCACCACTTTGCGGATGATCCTCGGCCTGGACGCGCCCACCGGCGGCACCGCCACCGTCAGCGGTGTCCCCTTCCGCCACCACTCACGCGGACTGCGGCACGCCGGCGCCCTCCTCGACGCAGGTCAGGTCCACGGCGGACGCAGCGCGGCGGCCCACCTGTCCGCCCTGGCCCGCAGCAACGGGATCGCCCCGCGCCGTGTGGACGAGGTCCTGCACGAAGTGGGATTGACCGAGGCGGCGACCCGCCGCATCGGCGGGTTCTCGCTCGGCATGAAGCAGCGGCTCGGGATCGCCACCGCCCTGCTCGGCGACCCGCCCGTGCTGATGTTCGACGAACCGGTCAACGGCATGGACCCGGAGGGCGTGCTCTGGGTGCGCCGCCTCTTCCGGCGCCTGGCGGCCGAGGGCCGCACGGTCTTCCTCTCCAGCCACCTCATGTCGGAGATGGAGAACACCGCCGACCAGCTGGTTGTCATCGGCCGCGGCCGGCTCATCGCCGCCGAGTCGGTACGGGACTTCGCGGCGCGCGGCACCCGCCTCGACGTCGTGGTGGGCACACCGCGGGCCGCCGAGCTCGCCGCGGTGCTGACCGCCGCGGGCGCGTCGGTCGAGCCGGAGGGCTCGCCGGGCGCCGAGAAGCTCGCCGTGACCGGGCTGCCGGCGGACCGGATCGGAGCACTCGCCTTCGAGAACCGGATCCCGCTGAACGAGCTGACCACCCGAACCGCCTCACTGGAGGAAGCCTTTATGCGACTCACCGCCGACAGCGTCGAATACCTGGCAGGACAGCCCCGATGACCACACCCACCGCCGTCCCCCCGGCCGCCTCGGCGGCGCCTTTCGCCGAGCCGCCCGCCCGCTTCCGGGATCTGCTCGCCTCCGAGTGGATCAAGACGCGGTCCCTGCGCTCCACCCTCTGGACCATCACGCTCACCACCCTGTTCGTCATCGGGTCCGCCGCCGTGGCGGCGCTGGCGGACTACAACAACCTCGCGGGCACCGGCCCGAGCACACGGCAGCCCCACGACTTCCTGCCCTTCGACGCCTATCCGCCGGCCGGCTACATGACACTGATGCTCGTCGCCGGCAGTGTCGGCGCTCTCTCCGTCGTGAGCGAGTACAGCAGCGGACTGATCCGCACCACCACCGTGGCCGTACCCGCCCGCGCCTCAGTGGTGCTGGCCAAGGCGGTCGTCACCGCCGCGCTGTGGACCGCGGTCGGCACCGCCGTCTCCACCGGTTCCTTCCTGGTCTCCCAGGCCATCCTGAACGGACGGCACGCCGGGGTCCCGATCACCCACCCCGGAGTGTTCCGGGCGCTGGTGGCATCCGCGCTCCTGGCCCCGGTCTGCGCACTGATCGGCCTGGGCCTCGGCGTCCTGATCCGGCACAGCGCCGCGACCATGATCACCAGCATCTTCACGCTGCTGATGCTGCCCCCGCTCTTCTCGCGGAGCGAGCGCTGGTCCGCCGACGTCAACCACGCGATGGTGGTCAGCGCCTGGAGGCGCCTGGTCCAGAACTGGGGGCCGTCGCCCGATTCCCACATATTCACCGCCACGGTCCCCGGCTCCTGGATTGTGTACGCGCTCTGGCCGCTGATCACAATCGCGATCGCGGTGGTCGTCGTGCGGCACCGCGACGTGTGAACGCGCCTTGTGAACGCGCCTTGTGAACGTGCCTCAGGAGCAGTGAGTTCACGTCAGGCTGACGTGTTCGGAATCAGCGGACTGGCGCGGAGCCCGGGATCTATGGTCGGTTCAGGAAATCGTCGGAAGGGGCGATCGATGGCTGCTGATGTCAGCGAGCTGGTCCGGGTACTCAAGGCCATGGACCACGCGGTGAGGCTGCTGCGAGAGGAGGACACACATCTGCACGAGGTGCTCGGGTCGCAGCGGGGCGAGGACATGTCCGCGGGAAGTCCGCAGCAGACGCTGATCGGTATCGGCGAGCTGCGCAACGGCGCACTGGAGTCCGCCGAGCGGATCGCCCTGGCGATCGGTTATGCCACCGCCGGACTGGACAAGGCCGCCAAAGCGATCAAGTGGGCCCGGCGCAAGCCGATAACGCTGCCGAGCGGCACAGAACGCATGGCCCGCCCCCTGGGTGAGCGCACGGTCCGGGCGCTGGAGACGGTCCGTGACGCCAGTGCCTTCTTCGACGGCGACATCGCCGCCGAAATCGATGTCTGCCTCGCCGCGCCGGGGGCCACTTATCCCCCGCAGGACTGGTCCCTCGGCCTCAGGCCGCGTCTGATTCCGGCGTCCGACGGATGAGAGAGCCCGCGGGTGGGCGGGGAGAGGTCGCGGGGCGGCGGTGGAGTATCAGCCATCCGTAGGTTCGCCCGACGGCCCCGTCGCTTCGGAATCGGGGTGAAGCCCCGGCCGGAGCGTCGTCCAGTACGTGCGAGCGTACGCACTGGACGACGCGGCGGGGCAAACGTCGCGCGGTGTCTCAGACGAGTCATTCCGAAGTAGCGTCGTCCGCCCCCAGGGGCGGACGGGACGTCGGAATGACTCGTCTCAGTAGGGCCGGGCCCGCTTCGCGAAGGCCGGTGCCACCTGGTCCTGCGAGCCGCTGGGGAAGGCGACCGTGTTCGGGTCCCCGTCCGAGACGTACCAGTTCTTTCCTTCGGCGAGCTTGTCCAGCCATCGCGACGAACCGAACTCGGCGTCCGGGTCCTTGGGGCCCGCCGAGCGGATCCGCGGGATCGCGCCGGGTGCGAAGGTCTTGGCGTACGGCGAGACCGAGGGGTTGGCTCCCACGAGATACACCCCGTCGTTGCGGTAGCCCGTTCCCTTCGCGGCGACCTCGGGCGGCTTGGGCATGGCGCCGAAGGGCAGGGCGAGGGACGTGACCTTGGCTCCGGGCAAAGCCTTCTGGATCGCCTGCTGTCCGCCGACGATGGCCCGCGCGGCGCCCGCCTGGTCCAGGGAGCCCAGGTTCGGGTGGCGGTCGGTGTGGTTACCGATCTCGTGCCCGTGCTCCTTCAGCCATTTCAGCGCCTTGGCGGAACCGGTGGCCGAGAAGGCGTCCGCGTTGACGAAGAAGGTCGCCACCGGCTTGAACCCGGGGTGCTTCTTCGCCGTCTCCGCCAGGATGGCGATAGCCGAGTCCCGCGTCGGGTTGCCGTTCTGGTCGAGGCTCACCTGACTGTTGGTCGAGTCGTCGAACGTGAGGACCACCGGGTGCGTTCCGGCCGGGATGTCGATACGGCCCGTCTGGAAGTCCCGGGCGGTGACCGGCACGTACTTCTCCCGGGCGAGGCGCTCCATCTCGGCCCGGAAATCGGCCGGGGTGCGGTCGTAGACGCCGGCCGGTTTCGCGGTGAGCTGGTGGTACATCAGCACCGGCACCTGGCCTAGTTCGTCGGCGCCGACCTCCGCCGGGGCTTTCGCGGCGACGGCGCTGGCCGCGGCGGCCGAGGCGGCCCCCTGCTGTCCCCCGGCGGCCGGTGACGACCCTGGGGAACAGCCCGAGGCGAGCAGGGCGGCGCCCGCCAGGGCGCAGAGCGGGACGAGAGGGTGGCGCATGAAGGACCTCCAAGGCGAATGTGTCGCGCCATCCCTACCGGCGGAGGAGGCCCCTGTACCGCATCGTCCCCTGGATGGCGCAGTCACCACGCCGGGGCGAAAAGCGGCCGTTCGTGTGACATCCGGACAGAACAGGAGGTGCGACACACCGGTGTGGCAATCAATGGAGGGACCAACCGGCCCACTGCACGAAGGACTTCCTGATGACCACGAAGCACATATCGTACGCAACCTCCTCCCCCTACCGTCCCAGCCGTCCGGGCCGTCGGCGCGCCCTCATAGCGACAGCCGTGGCGCTCGCGCTGACCGGAGCGGGCGTCGGAGCCTGGACCTTCCTCGCGCCGGGACCGGGCGTGCACGGTCTCGCCGACGGCGCTGTCCTCAACGGGCGCAAGGCCGCACAGGTGAGCGCCTACATCGACGCCGAGACGGCCGGTGGCAAGGACAAGGTGCGCGCCACCCTCGACGGCGCGGTGGTCCCCATCAAAGCTGAGGGCACCCGGCTGAAACTCGCCATCCCGCGGCTGACCGAGGGAAAGCACGTCCTGGTGGTGGAGGGCGACAGCAGTCTCCCCTTCGCCTCGTACCGGGAAGTCGTGGGCTTCACCGTGGACACCACCGCTCCCGACCTGAAGGTGGCCGACCCCGAGATCAAGAACGTCACCGACCCCGTGATCGTCACCGGCAAGGCCTCCACCGACGCCAAGGTGAGCGTCGACGGCAAGGAGGTTCCCGTCGACAAGGAGGGGGTCTTCAAGATCACGGTGCCCAAGGGCACACCCGTCGTGAACATCAGCGCCGTGGACCGCGCCGGAAACCTCACCGCCAAGGCCGTATCGACCCGGGGCCGTCGCCCCATGATCCGTGCCGCGCACATCACCGCCATCGGCTGGGGCGACAAGACCCTGCGCACCAACGTCCTCGCGCTGGTCCGCAGCGGCAAGCTCAACGCCATCGAACTGGACGTCAAGGACGAGGACGGTGAGGTCGGGTACGCCTCCCAGGTGCCGCTGGCCCGTCAGATCGGCTCGGCCAAGGGCTACTACGACGCCCGCAAGGCGATAGCCGAGATCCACGCCGCCGGCGCCCAGGTCATCGGCCGCATCGTCGCCTTCCGCGACCCCATGCTCGCCACGGCGGCCTGGAAGGCCGGCAAGCGCGACCAGGTCGTGCAGACCCCCGAGGGAGAGGCGTACGCCGGCGGCGGCCACTACGGAAAGCTGGCCTTCACCAACTTCGCCGACCCCACGGTCCGCAAGTACAACCAGGACCTCGCCGTCGAAGCGGCTCAGCTCGGTTTCGACGACATCCTCTACGACTACGTGCGGCGACCCGACGGCCCGCTGTCGAAGATGCGCTTCCCGGGCATCGGGTCCGCCACGCCCGAGCAGGCCATCACCTCGTTCGTCGGCGACACCCGGATCGCGATGCGCCCGCACGCCAAGTACCTCGGCGTCTCGGTCTTCGGCATAGCCGCCACCCGGCCCAAGGAGATCGCCCAGGACATCGCCGCCCTGGTCAAGGTCAGCGACTACATCGCGCCGATGGTCTACCCGTCCCACTGGGGACCGGGGGAGTACGGCGTCGCCAACCCCGACACCGCCCCGTACAAGATCGTGCAGCGCTCGCTCGCCGACTTCGCCCGTCTGGCGAAGGGCACCCAGACCGAAATCGTCCCGTGGCTCCAGGACTTCTCGATGGGCAGCCACTACGGGCCGACGCAGGTGGCCGAACAGATCAAGGCCGCGGAGGCCAACAAGATGAAGTCCTTCATCCTCTGGAACGCCGGTGCCCGCTACCAGGGAGCGGCGCTCCAGCAGATCGCCTCGCACTGACGAGGCCGGCGGTCTCCCCCGTACTGGAACGTACCGGGGAGACCCCGATCGTGCCCTCACCCGCCTCGAACCTCGCGGGGCAGCACCGTCAGGGCAGCACCGTCAGGGCGTCATCCGGGCCGAGTGCTCGGCCGCGGGCTCGGCCGCCGACTCGCGCAGCGGCCAGACCCCGTCGATCACCGCGTCCGCGTCGCCCTTCTTCCGCAGGAACGTCTGGAAGCCGGCCGCCCACTCGGCGTACCAGCCGATCTGACGCTCGTGCAGCAGAGCCGGGGTCAGCCCGGCCACCGAGGCGTGCCGCTCCGCTATCGCCGTGGCCACCCGGACCGCCGCCAACGCGTCCGCGCCCGCTTCGTGCGCGGCGTCGAGCACCACGCCGTACTCCGCGCAGACCGCCTCCAGCGTGCGCTTGCCGCGGCGGTAGCGGTCGACGGCGCGGTCGATCGTATACGGATCGATCACCGGCTCGACCGGCCCCAGCGGCGGCAGTCCGTACCGGCGCAACTCGGCGGAGAGCAGGGTCAGATCGAACGGCGCGTTGTACGCCACGACGGGCACCCCGCGCGTCCAGTACCCACCGAGGACCCCGGCGATCTCCGCGGCCACCTCGGGCGCCGGACGCCCCTCCGCCGCGGCCCGTTCACTGCTGATGCCGTGCACGGCGGACGCCTGGGCGGGGATCCGGATGCCCGGGTCGGCCAGCCAGGTCCGCTGCCGTATCACCTCGCCGCCCCGCACCTCGACCACCGCGGCCGTCACGATCCGTGCCTCCAGCGGCTCCGTGCCCGTCGTCTCCAGATCGAAACCGACCAGTGATTCCCCATGCCAAGTCATCGTGGCCCTCCCTCATGGTGCGGCGGTGCTTCCCCCGTTGGACATTCACCCTGCCACGCACCACTGACAGTGCCCTGGCACGGGCCCCGGCCCCGGCCCCGGCTCACGGCTCCCGGCCCCGGCTCGCGGCTCCCGGCCCCGGGTCGCGGCTCCGACGCCGGCTCAGGAGACCGGCCTGGAGTCGGCCCAGACCGACTCGAACTCCTCGCGGTAGGTCTGGAAGAGACCGTGCTCGGAGTCCTGCCCCGTGCGCACCACCTCACGCCCGCCGCCCCTCAGCACCAGTACCGGCGCCTCCATGCCCCGGGCCCGGCGCAGATAGGACTGGACGACGGCCAGACCGTCGGAGCCGTCCCCGTCGACGAGATACGCGGTGAAGCGCGGGGTCTCGTCGAAGACATGGATCTCGAAGGCGCCCGGATCGCGCAGTTTGGAGCGCACCCGGCGCATATGAAGGATGTTCATCTCGACCGACCGGCTCAGCTCGCCCTTCTTGAGCCCCAGCTCGCGCTCCCTGCGCTTGACGGCGCTGCTCGCCGGGTTGAGGAAGACCAGCCGTATCCGGCAGCCCGATTCGGCGAGCCGGATCAGCCGCCGTCCCGAGAAGTTCTGTACGAGCAGGTTCAGACCGATCCCGATGGCGTCGACACGCCGGGCGCCGCCGAAGAGATCCTCGGCGGGGATCTGCCGTTGCAGCCTCACCCGGTCGGGGTGGACGGAGACCACGTCCGCGTACCGGTCGCCGACCAGGTCCTCCACGGCGTCGACCCGGAGCCGCGCCGCGGAGGGCACCCCGCTGCCACCGCCCAGGATCTCCAGGAGCTTGGCCGAGGCCCGCTCCGCCTGGGCGAGGACCGTCTCGGAGAGCGCGCGGTTGCGGGAGACGACATTGCGTGCGACCTCCAGCTCGTCCAGCGCCAGTTCCACGTCCCGGCGGTCGTCGAAATAGGGCTCGAAGCAGGGCCAGTGCTGGACCATCAGCTCGCGCAGCTGCGGGAGGGTGAGAAAGCTCAGGACGTTGTCGTCGGCCGGGTCGAGCAGATACCCCTTGCGCCGCGACACCTCTCGTACGGCGACGGCGCGCTGCACCCACTCCTGTCCGGCGGGTCCGGCGGCGGCGACCACCCACTCCTCGCCGTGCACGGGCTCATAGATGGGCCGCAGGACCGCGGCGACCACCGCGCGCAGCCGCTGTTCCACGAGATTCAGCCAGATATAGGCGCGCCCGGCCCGCTGTGCGCGCGTACGTACCTCACTCCAGGCGTCCGCGCCCCACTCCAGTTCCGCCCCGATCTCCATCGGTCGCGCGAGGGAGACCGCTCCGGGCGGGATGTCGCCGGATTCCCCCGTATGACCTGCGTCACCAGGGGGCAACTCCAGCCCTCCCGAGCTCACCCGCGCACCGCCTTCTCTCCCCTTCAACGATCAAGGAAGGGTACTCCGCATCCCGGAGGCGGTGCAGCAGGATGCACAGGCTCCTTTCCCAACTCCCTTATTCGTGAGGCTTGTTCCTGGCGCCGAGATCAACCGGAGTGAGGTGATTCATAGTGGTTGGACCTGGTTCGTACCCGGGTCCGCCGGGACGCCATGAGGCGCGCGGGACGGCCGGGACGGTCGCGGCGATCCCGGCGACGGCCCGTCACGCGAGGTTGACGGCGGGCCCCGTCCCCGGCGCCGCCCCGGCCGAGAACCGGCAAGAAGAGGCAAGAACCCATCGGGTTCCTAGGTGGTTGCCCTTCTTTCGGGGAAGATCTGGCTCAGAGGCCGCCCCACCTATGCGCGCGGCCTCTCAAGAGCCCCGCAGCACCCGGATCAGAAATGGAAGAGTCTTATCTATGCAGGTCTGGCCGGGACAGACGTATCCCCTCGGCGCCACGTACGACGGCGCCGGTACCAACTTCGCGGTCTACTCAGAGGCCGCCAACCGAATCGAGTTGTGCCTGCTGCACGACGACGGTTCAGAAACGGCGGTGGAGCTGCGCGAGACGGACGCCTTCGTACGGCACGCCTATCTGCCGGGCATCATGCCCGGTCAGCGCTACGGCTTCCGGGTCCATGGCCCCTATGAGCCGGAGCGCGGACACCGCTGCAACTCCGCCAAGCTGCTTCTCGATCCGTACGCGCGTGCGATCAGCGGCAGTATCGACTGGGGCGAGTCGGTGTACGGCTACCACTTCGGCAAGCCGGACTCGCGCAATGACATGGACTCGGCCCCCCACACGATGTCCTCCGTCGTCGTCAACCCGTACTTCGACTGGGGCGACGACCGGCTGCCCCGTACGGACTATCACCGCACGGTGCTCTACGAGGCCCACGTGAAGGGCCTGACCATGCTCCATCCGGAGCTGCCCGAGGAGCTGCGCGGCACCTACGCCGGGCTCGCCCATCCGGCGGTGATCGAACACCTGACGGAGCTGGGCGTGACCGCGCTGGAGCTGATGCCGGTGCATCAGTTCGTCAACGACCACCGACTGGTCGACGCCGGCCTCGGCAATTACTGGGGCTACAACACCATCGGCTTCTTCGCCCCGCACAACGCGTACGCGTCCTGGGGCGACCGGGGCGAACAGGTCCTGGAGTTCAAACAGGCCGTACGGGCGCTGCACCGCGCCGGGATCGAGGTCATCCTCGACGTTGTCTACAACCACACGGCGGAGGGCAACCACCTCGGCCCGACACTCTCCTTCCGCGGTCTGGACAACGCGCAGTACTACCGGCTCGCCGACAATCCCCGCTACTACACGGACACCACGGGGACCGGGAACTCCCTGCTGATGCGCAGCCCGCACGTACTCCAGCTGATCATGGACTCGCTGCGGTACTGGGTGACCGAGATGCACGTCGACGGCTTCCGCTTCGACCTCGCGGCGACGCTGGCCCGTCAGTTCCACGAGGTGGACCGGCTGTCGTCGTTCTTCGACCTCGTCCAGCAGGACCCGGTGGTCAGCCAGGTGAAGCTGATCGCGGAGCCCTGGGACGTGGGCGAGGGCGGCTACCAGGTGGGGAATTTCCCGCCGCTGTGGACGGAGTGGAACGGCAAGTACCGCGACACCGTACGGGACCTGTGGCGGGGTGAGCCCAGGACACTGGCGGAGTTCGCGTCCCGGCTGACCGGCTCGTCCGATCTGTACCAGGACGACGGTCGCCGGCCGCTGGCCTCCATCAACTTCACCACCTGCCACGACGGCTTCACGCTGCAGGATCTCGTCTCGTACAACGAGAAGCACAACGAGGCCAACGGCGAGTCCAACCGGGACGGCGAGAGCCACAACCGGTCCTGGAACTGCGGGGCGGAGGGCGACACCGACGACCCGGAGATCCTGGAGCTGCGCAACCGCCAGATGCGGAACTTCATCGCGACGCTGATGCTCTCGCAGGGTGTCCCGATGCTCAGCCACGGCGACGAGTTCGCCCGTACGCAGGGCGGCAACAACAACGCGTACTGCCAGGACAACGAAGTCTCCTGGGTCCGCTGGCCGGAGAAGGGCGCGGAGACCGACACCACCATGCTGGAGTTCACCCAGGCGATGGTGTGGCTGCGGCGCGACCATCCGGTGTTCCGGCGCCGGCGCTTCTTCCACGGGCGCCCGGTGGAGGGCACGCACGACGATCTGTCGGACATCTCGTGGTTCACGCCGGAGGGCGAGGAGATGACCCAGCAGGACTGGCAGGCCGCGCACGCCAAGGCCATGACGGTCTTTCTGAACGGTGGCGCGATCTCCGAGCCGGGGCCGCGCGGCGAGCGGATCTCGGACGACTCGTTCCTGCTGATGTTCAACGCGAGCGCCGAGAAGCTGGAGTTCGTGGTGCCGGTGAACCACGGCGAGCACTGGCGGATCATGGTGGACACGGCCCGGCCGGAGGGAGTGACTCCGGGGCAGGGCGAGAAGGTCGACGGGGGCGAGCGGATCACCATGATCGGCCGCAGTATGACGGTGCTGATGCGTCTGGAATAGCTCGATGCGTGAGCGCGGCCCCCACGCGCGGAATCCGGTTGCCGCGCCGCCCCGCTGGTGTTCAACTCGCCGGATGGATCACGATGGGGTACTCAGAGAGTTCGACCGGCAGATGCGGGAGGGCGCGCGGGCCGACGGCCTCCCCGGCGTCCGCGTCGAGCGGGCGGGCGCTGTCGTACGCGCGGGCGGCTCCGAGCACGACTGGCACGGTGTCCTCTGGTCGGCCCCGGACCTGAACGAGGACGCGGCCGACGCGGCGATCGCCACGCAGATCGCCCACTTCCGCTCGCTCGGGCGCGAGTTCGAGTGGAAGCTGTACGGCCACGACCGACCCGTCGATCTCGCGGCGCGCCTGCTGGCGGCCGGTTTCAGCGCCGAGCCGACGGAGGCACTGATGGTGGCGGAGACCGAGGCGCTGACCGCCGACGTCGAGCTGCCCGAGGGGCTACGGCTGCTCCCGGTGACCGACGCGGCGGGCGTGGAGCTGATGGCGCGGGCCCAGGAGCGTGCGTTCGGCACGGATCGCACGGATCTGAGCGCGCGGCTGAAGGTCCAGCTGGCCGAGGCCCCCGAAAGGGTCTCGGCGGTCGTCGCGATGGCGGGCGACACGCCGGTGAGCGCGGCCCGGATGGAGCTGCCGCCGGGCACCGAGTTCGCCGGGCTGTGGGGCGGCGGCACGGTCGAGGAGTGGCGCGGCAAGGGGCTCTACCGGGCGCTGGTCGCGTATCGCGCCCGGATCGCCGCCGCCCGTGGTTACCGCTATCTCCAGGTCGACGCGACGGACATGAGCCGCCCGGTCCTTCAGCGCCTCGGGTTCACGGTGCTCAGCACGACCACACCGTTCACGTACCGGCCGCAGACCCCCGGCTCATCCGGCTCACCCGGCGCCCCCGGGTGACCTCGTATGACACGGATCTCGTACGGATCCCGTATGACACAGATGCCGAGAAGCGGGGTACGTACGATCGTATGACTCCCACCGCGACCTATCGGCTCCAGCTCCAGCCGGACTTCCCGTTCGCGGCCGCCGCCAAGGCCGTCCCGTATCTCGCCGCGCTCGGGGTCTCGCATCTGCATCTGTCGCCCGTCCTGGAGGCCGTCCCGGGCTCGACGCACGGCTATGACGTGGTCGATCACTCCGCCGTACGGGCCGAGCTCGGCGGCGAGGAGGGGCTGCGGCGGCTGGCCGACCGGGCCCGTGAGCACGGCCTCGGGATCGTCCTCGACATCGTGCCCAACCACATGGCCGCCGCGCCCCGGCACAACAAGGCGCTCTGGGAGGTGCTGCGCGAGGGCCGGGACTCGCCGTACGCCCGCTGGTTCGACATCGACTGGGCGGCGGGCGACGGCAAGCTGCTGCTGCCGGTGCTGGCCGGTCCGATCGGGGAGGAACTGGACGCGGGCGGGCTGAGCGTCGAGGACGGCGTGCTGCACCACGGCGACCAGCGCTTCCCGCTCGCGCCCGGCACCGAACACCTGGGGCTGCCCGGGCTGCTCGACGCCCAGCACTACCGGCTCGCCTGGTGGCGGCTGGCCCGTACCGAGCTCAACTACCGCCGCTTCTTCACCATCTCCGAGCTGATCGGCCTCCGGGTGGAGGACCCGGAGGTGTTCGCCGCCACCCACGCCAAGATCATCGAACTGGTACGGGACGGAGTCGTCCAGGGGCTGCGTATCGACCACCCGGACGGTCTCGCCGACCCGGAGGAGTATCTGCGCCGGCTGCACGAGGCGACGGCCGGGCAGTGCTGGACGGTCGTGGAGAAGATCCTCGCCGACGACGAGGTACTGCCCGTGGGGTGGCCGGTCGCCGGCACCACCGGCTATGACGCGCTGCGCCATATCGACGGTGTGTTCACGGACCCGGTGGGCGCCGAGGCGCTTGAGGTGCGCTACCGCGATATCGCCGCGCCCGTCGGGGACCGGGGCGGCTACTGGGAGGGGACGGTACGCCGGGCCGCGTACAAAGTCGTCTTCCATGAACTGGCCGCCGAGATCTCCACCTTGGTCCGTACGGCGCAGCGCGTCTGCGCCGCCGACCCCGCGCTGCGCGACCACGCGCCATGGGCGCTGCGCACCGCGATCCGGGAACTGCTGGTACGGGTCCCCGTCTACCGCCCCTACACGACGGCGGGCGGCCCCTGCCCCGAGGCGGCCGAGGCGGCGGTCTCGGCGGAGGCGGCCAGGCAGGCGAAGACGGTGTTCCCGGTGGAGCGGGAGGCGACGGCCGTGGACGTGGTGCGGGAGCTGGCCCTCGGCAGGCTCGGTACGGGCCCGGACCATACGGCCTTCTGCGCGCGCTTCGCCCAGACTGCGTCCGCGCTGCGCGCGAAGTCGGTGGAGGACACGGCGTTCTACCGCTATGTGCCGCTGATCTCCGCGAACGAGGTGGGCGGCGATCCTGGCCGTCCCGCCGTGAGCCCGGAGCGGTTCCACGCGTACTGCGCGCGGCTGGCGCGCGACTGGCCGGCCACCGGCACCGTACTGACCACGCATGACACCAAGCGCAGCGCGGACGTCCGGGCCGGGATCGCCGTCCTGTCCGAGTGCCCCGAGCGCTGGGACGAGCTGCTGGAGGGGGTGGCGGGGACCGTGCCCGCGCCCGCGCCGGATCCGCAGGTGGCCTGGCAGGCGTGGCAGACGGCGGTGGGCTTCACCCCGGCCGCCGAGGGCGTGCTCCCGGAGGGCTCGCGGATGGTGCCCGCGCTGCTGAAGTCCGTACGGGAAGCCGGGCTGCACACCAGCTGGACGGAGGCGGAGCCGCTGTACGAACAGGCGGTGGCCGCGTTCGTGGAGGCCGGTCCCGCCGGTCCCGCGCGGCGTACGGTCGCGGCGCTCAGCCGCGCGCTGGCGCCGTACGCGCGGGCCAGTGCGCTGGGCGCGGCGCTGGTGCAGCTGACCATGCCGGGGGTGCCCGATCTCTACCAGGGCACGGAGCGCGCGTACTTCGCGCTGGTGGACCCGGACAACAGGCGGCCGTTCAGGACCGGGCCGCCGGACGACAAGACGGTGATCACGACGGCGGCGCTCCGGCTGCGCGGTGAACGGCCCGAACTCTTCGGCGAGTCGGGGACGTACGCCCCGCTCCCCGCGGCCGGACCCGCCTCCTCGCACTGTCTGGCCTTCGTCAGGTCGGGGCGCGTGATCACGGTGGCCACCCGGCTGCCGTGCGGACTTGAACGCTCCGGCGGGTGGCGCTCAACGGAACTGGCCCTGCCGCCCGGTCGCTGGCGCGATGTGCTGACGGGGCGTGAGGTGTCGGGCGCGCCGCGGCTCGCGGAGCTGCTCGACCAGTTCCCGGTGGCGCTGCTGACGGCCGACTGACGGGGCCGGCTGACGGGGGCCGGTGATCGGCGGTCGGTGATCGGCTGACAGCGGTCGGCGGTCGGCGGTCGGCCGACTGGGCCGCGTCCACAAAGCCTTTACGTACACGAAGCGTTTACAGAGTGGGCCGGCCGCGCTACGTTCCGAAATGGGAGCGCTCCCACCCATCCCCCACTTGTCATGATCACGTCGAAGGGACTCGCGTGATGAAACACCCCCCACGACGGCCGCGGTGGCTGTCGCATTCCCGGAGAGCCGTACTCCTCGCCCTGCTCGCCGTACTTCCCGCCCTGCTGCTGGTCGTCGGCAACAGCGGGACCTCGTCCGCCCACGGCACCCCCATGCAGCCGGCCAGCCGTACGTTCATGTGCTGGAAGGACGGTCTGAGCAGCACCGGTGAGATCAAACCCATCAACCCCGCGTGCAGGGCGGCCGTCGCGGCGGGCGGCACGACCCCGCTCTACAACTGGTTCTCCGTGCTGCGTTCCGACGGCGCGGGCCGGACCCAGGGCTTCATCCCCGACGGGCAGTTGTGCAGCGGCGGCAACACCACGTTCACCGGCTTCGACCTGGCCAGGAACGACTGGCCGCTGACCCATCTGACCTCGGGCGCGTCGCTCGACTTCTCGTACAACGCCTGGGCGGCGCACCCCGGTTGGTTCCGGGTCTACGTCACCAAGGACGGGTTCGACCCCACCAAGACCTTCACCTGGGCCGACCTGGAGTCGGAGCCCTTCCTGACCGTCGACCACCCGCAGGTCACCGGTCCCGTCGGAACGGTGGAGGGCGCCTACAAGTGGACCGGCGACCTCCCCGGCGGGAAGTCCGGCCGGCACATCATCTACATGGTGTGGGAGCGCTCGGACAGCAAAGAGACCTTCTACAGCTGCTCCGATGTGGTCTTCGACGGCGGCAAGGGGGAGGTGACCGGAGTCGGTGACCCCGGGAACCCGACCGACCCGACCGACCCGCCCACCGATCCCACGGCCACCTGCACCGCCACCCGCGCGACCACCGGCACCTGGTCGGGCGGCTACCAGACGGAGGTCACGGTCAAGAACACCGGCGCCCATCCGATCCTCGGCTGGATGGTGGAGTTCACACTGCCGAGCGGCCAGCGGGTGGACAGTCTCTGGAACGGCAACGCCACCTATGGCGGCCAGGAGGTGATGGTCCACAACGCCGACTGGAACGGCTCGTTGGCGGCCGGGGCCTCCACCACCTTCAGTTACGTGGCCACCGGAGGCCCGCCGGACACCGCCTCCGCGGCGCCCTGTTCCGTGCACTGACCCGCGCGGTCGCGCGCACCGGTCCGCGAACCGCCCGGCCCGCCGTTCCCCGCCCCCACGCGGAACGGCGGGCCGGGCCCCTTCGTCACCGCGGCCCGCTCAGTGCGAGGCGAGCCGGAAGCCCATCGTCCCGAAGCTCACCAGATCGCCGTCCCGTACCTCGGCCGTCGTGGTCACCCGCCGGCCGTTGACCGTCGTGCCATTGGTCGAGCCGAGATCGCGCAGGATCCAGCGCCCGCCCTGCATGCTCAGTTCGGCGTGCACCCGCGAGACCGTGTCATGGCTGAGCCGCAGCCCGTTGACCGGATCGCGGCCGATCCGCAGTGGATACGGGCCGGGCTGAGGCAGCAGCAGCTTCGGCAGCCGCTCCGCCTGCCAGGCCCTGCGCAGCCGCTGCGAGAACGCGGACATCCGGCTCACCGTCCCGAACACCCGGCGGGACCACGGACCTTCGGACTCCAGATCGGCGGTGAGCTGTTTCAGCTCATCGGCCCTGCGCGCGGTCAGCGCCAGATCCATCCGGCGCAGGAAGGTGTCGTGCGACAGCTTGCCCTGCGCGGCGCCTTCCCGGAGTACCGCGAGGACACGGTCGCGCTCGGCGTCGGAGAGCCGCGCGGGATACGTGTGGAACTCGAAGGAGGACGTCACAGACGTGATTGTCCTTCCGACAGACCTGGGGTGTCCAGACAGTACGGAGTTCCCGGCGCTCCGTACGTACCGCCGGACACGCCCGCCCCTTCACCACCTCCACCGCGCCTCGCGCCGCCTCGCTTGTCACCATGGAATTTGTCACCGTGTGGCGGAGAGCAGTGAAGCGGTGAAGCGGTGCCGACGACGAGGGGGAACCACCCGTGCGGTTCGAGGTGTGGGCGCCACAGGCGCAGGACGGGATCGAACTGAGGCCGGCGGACGACCGCGACGGCGGGAACGGCGGCCGGGACGGCGGGAACAGCGCGGACGACGCGCGCGCCGGGGTGCCCATGGAGCGCGATCCGGAGCGGGCGGGCTGGTGGACCGCCGAGGCGCCCGCCACCGACGGTACGCGGTACGGCTTCGCGCTCGACGGCGGGCCCGTACTGCCCGATCCGCGCTCCCGCCGCCAGCCGGACGGCCCCGACGGACTGAGCGCCGTCGTCGACCAGGCGGCGTACGCGTGGCACACGCCGTGGCCGGGCCGCGATCTGCCGGGCGCGATCCTGTACGAGATGCACATCGGCACGTTCACCCGCGAGGGCACTTTCGACGCGGCGGCCGAACGGCTCGCTCCCCTGGCGGAACTGGGGATCACCCATGTCGAGCTGATGCCGGTGTGCCCCTTCCCCGGGACCCATGGGTGGGGGTACGAGGGCGTCTCGCTGTGGGCGGTCCATGAGCCGTACGGCGGCCCCGCGGGGCTCAAGCGCTTTGTCGACACGGCACACCGTCTGGGGCTGGGTGTGGTGCTCGACGTGGTGCACAACCATCTCGGCCCGGCCGGCAACCATCTGCCGTGCTTCGGCCCGTACTTCACCGACACCCACCACACGCCGTGGGGGGCCGCCGTCAATCTGGACGCCCCGGGCTCGGACGAGGTGCGCGCGTATCTGCTGGGCAGCGCCCTGGCCTGGCTGCGGGACTTCCGGCTCGACGGGCTGCGGCTCGACGCCGTACACGCGCTCGCCGACCAGCGCGCGCTGACCTTCCTCGAAGAGCTGTCGACGGCCGTCGACGCGCTCTCCGCCGAGCTGGGCCGGCCGCTCTTCCTGATCGCCGAGTCCGACCTGGGCGACCCGCGCACCACCACCCCGCGCGCGGCGGGCGGCCTCGGGCTGCACGCTCAGTGGAACGACGACTTCCATCACGCGCTGCACGCGGCGCTCACCGGTGAATCCCAGGGCTACTACGCCGACTTCGCGCGCGAACCGCTCGCCGCGCTGGCCAAGACGCTCACCCGTGTCTTCTTCCACGACGGGACGTATTCGAGCTTCCGGGGCCGGACGCACGGCCGGCCCGTCGACCGTACGAGAACGCCGGCGCACCGCTTCCTCGGTTATGCCCAGACCCATGACCAGATCGGCAACCGCGCGCTCGGCGACCGGCTCTCCGCCACCCTCTCCCCCGGGCTGCTCGCCTGCGCCGCCACGCTCGTCCTGACGGGGCCGCACACCCCGATGCTCTTCATGGGCGAGGAGTGGGGCGCGACCACCCCCTGGCAGTTCTTCACCGACCACCCCGACCCGGTGCTCGCCGAGGCCGTACGCACCGGCAGGCGCCGGGAGTTCGCGGCGCACGGCTGGGCGGCCGAGGACATCCCCGACCCGCAGGACCCGGCGACGCGGGAACGCTCCTGTCTGGACCGCTCCGAGGCCGGTAGGGAACCGCACGCGCGCCTGCTGGCCTGGTACGGCGAACTGATCGCCGTCCGGCACACACATCCGGATCTCTCCGATCCGGATCTGGCGGCGGTCCGGGTGGCGTACGACGAGGAGGCGCGCTGGCTGGCGTACCGGCGGGGGGATCTGCGGGTCGCGGTGAATCTCTCCGGCGAGCCCGCGGAGATCCCGCTCGGCGACGCGGGCCGGGTGCTGGCGTCCTGGGCGCCGGTCGAACCGCCGGGCACCGATGGAGTGCTGCGGCTGCCGCCCGAGTCGTGCGTGGTGCTGGCGAACGGCTGATCCCGGCTCGGACGCCATGGGCGGTGCCTCGGTGCCTCAGCGGGGCCGTCAAGGCCGGGTGACGTCGAGTACGGCCTTCCCCTGGACTCGGCGGCCGAGCAGCGCCTCCGCCGCCTCCGCCGCCCGCTCCCAGGGACCGCGCCAGCCGATCTGCGGGTCCAGCAGCCCCTGGTCCAGGAGGCCCACCAGATAGGCGAGATCGGCCCCGATCGGCGCGTCCACGGTGAAGACCTCGATCCGCCGCCTCCCGCCGCGATGCCGCTCCTCCTCGAAGTCGATGACGGTCGACTGGAGGGACGCCTTGCCGATGGCCTGCACGGAGCCGCCGGGCTCAACCTTCGAGAACGCCTCGGCCAGTTGGGCGCCGCCCACATTGTCCAGCACACCGAAGACGGGCTCCGTGACCTTCTCCGGACCGATGACGATCTCGTCCGCGCCCAGCTCGCGCAGCCCTTCGCCACGGGCCGGGCTGCCCACCGAGGCCACGACCCGCGCGCCCGCGCGCGCGGCCAACTGCACCGCGTAGCGCCCGACGCCGCCCGACGCGCCGGTGATCAGCACCCGGCGGCCCACCAGGGAGCCGAGGCGCCGCAGCGCCTGGAGCGCGGTGACACCCGCGACGGGCAGGGCGCTCGCGGCACCGAGGTCCACCGCGTCGGGCACGACCGCCAGCTCTCCGGTCTCCACCGCACGGAGCGCGGCCCAGGCCCCCGTCCAGCCGAAGGTCACCACGCGCTCCCCCGCCGACGGCCCTGAACCGTCGGCCGCGGCTCGTACGACGACACCCGCCGCGTCCCAGCCGGAGACCTGACCGGGGCTCAGCCTCCCTTCCCGGTAGGCGATCTCACCGAAGTTGAACGAGACCGCGTGGACCTCGACCAACGCCTGCGATGCCGTCGGCACCGGATCGGGAGCCTCCCCGAGGCGGAAACCCTGGGGCGCCTCGGGGTCGTACAGGAGCGCTCGCATGTCCGTTCCTCCCAGTCGATCGCCACCGCCGGCAGGCGGGGCCTTCTCCCGGACAACACACGGCGCTCCCGGAACGATTCCACGGCGCGGCGGCGGGGGCCTACTCGACGATCGCCATCTCATGCGGGGTGTTGTTGAGGCGCCGGCCGCCGTCCTCCGTGACCGTGACGATGTCCTCGATCCGCACACCGAAGCGCCCCGGCAGATAGACACCGGGCTCGACCGAGAAGCACATCCCGGGGACCATCGGACGCTCCTCACCCTCGATCATGTACGGCGGCTCATGGGTGGTGACCCCGATGCCATGGCCGGTGCGGTGGATGAAGTACTCGCCGTACCCCGCCGCGGAGATGACCGCGCGGGCCGCCCGGTCGACGTCCTGGCAGGCGGCTCCCGGCCGGACCGCTTCGAACCCGGCCTGCTGTGCCTCACGTACGAGATCGTGGACGCGCCGCTCCTCGGCGCCGGGCTCGCCGACATGGACGGTACGGGTGGTGTCGGAGCCATAGCCGTACTTGAGCCCGCCGAAGTCGAGGACGACCATGTCGCCGTGGACGATGACGCGGTCATCGGCCTCGTGGTGCGGATTGGCTCCGTTCGGGCCCGAGCCGATAACGGTGAAGTCGACCTGGGAATGGCCGTGTTCGAGAAGGAGCGCGGCGAGGTCGGCGGCCACGTCCGTCTCCCGGCGCCCGGCGAAGCGCACCTTCAGGATGTCGCCGTACGCGGCGTCGGCCGCGGTGCCCGCCGCCGCGAGCCGGGACAGCTCGCGCGCGTCCTTGACGGCGCGCAGCATCGGCAGCGCTTCGGTGAGCGCCACGTACGAGGTGCCGGGCAGCGCCTGTTGCAGCGCGAGCAGATGCATCGCCCAGGCGTTGTCGCTGACGCCGAACCGTCCGGCGGGGTCGAGCAGCGGGGCCGTCACACCGTACGGATCCTGGCCGTCCGTCCAGTCGCGCAGGGTGAGCGCCGGGGCGCCGGGAGCCCGCGCCGCGTCCGGCGCCTCCAGCGTGGGCACCACGAGCACCGGGTCCTGGCCCGCCGCGACGACGAGCATCGTGAGCCGCTCGGTGTCGGCGGTCGGCCGGTATCCGGTGAGATACGTCAGATCCGGGCCCGGCGCGATCAGCGCGCCCGCCAATCCGGCCTCGGCGGCGGACTCGGCCGCGCGCACCATCCTGGCGCGGTAGTCGTCAGCGGTGAAGGGCGGGGGCGGGGCGGTGGCGGGCACAGGTGCTCCTTCTCGATTTCTCACGGAGTCGACGCTCTCGCGGACTCGGCTCTCTCACGGACTCGACGCTCTCGCGGACTCGATGCCCGGAACCCCGGATGTCATTCTCAGATGTCATCCGGCGACTCCTTACGGGCCAGCCGTTCCAGCAGTTCGTGGAAGTCGTCGCCGACGACGATCCGCAGCCCCTCGCTGCCCCTGGCACTCAGCTGCGTGAGCGTGCCGGCGCGCCACCAGTAGACATACGGGCTGACCGCCCCCGGCGCGTCCTCGTACCCGGTGGCGGCGAACGCCGTCATGGCGTTGAGCGTCGGGATGATGGAGGTGTCGTGGATGACATGGAAGGCGAGCTGGTGCCGGAAGGGCATCGCGACCAGCGCGCCGTCCGGCGGGATCGGCCGGCCCGTGACCTTCGGTACGACCGTGTCCAGGGCAAGGACCCGGCTCGCCGTGTAGAAGGAGTCGCCGAGAAGCACTTCGAAGCGCATCCCGTCGGAGTCCTTGACGGTCTCGTGCCCCTCGATCGGCAGGTCCTGGAGATTGCTCAGGGCCCGGTCACGGAGGTGCTTGAGCCGGCCCAGCGGCTCCAGGGCCTCATCGGTGAGCATCATGACGCTCTCGGGGAGGTCCAGGGCAAGCACCTCGTACAGCCCGGGGGCGACCGAGCGCGCGTAGCCGAACGACTGCGGGTCGAGGCCGTCCTCGCTGATCACCCGGGGGTAGAGCTGGGCCCGGATCTGCTCGGGAGGCAGGGTGTCCAGCGCGGACGGGGAGTCCATGGTGCGCAGCACCATGCCCGCGTGCCGCCGGGCCAGATCTCCCCAGACGCGGGAGCCGCGCTCGTCGTGGTGGCAGACGGCGGCGAGATTGGCGAGCCCGAAGTGACGGCCGGAGCTGTCGGTCACCTGGTCCGCGTAGAGGGTCACCTCAAGGCCGTGCTCGGCGAAGGCCTCCCGGACCTGGCTGCGGAAGAACGCGGCCTCGTCGACCGAGAAGAAGGGGAACGCGGAGTCCCGGGGCGCGTCGCGGCTGTCGCGCTTCGGCCCTCGTCGGAACAGCCCCACAGCATCGCCTCCCGCCCGATCGTCCGTACCGGTGATCGCCCTTCCCGGTGATCGTCCGTCCCGGTAGTCGCCCAACCTCTGATGCTAGTCGCAGGGGGTGACAACGCGGCGGGCCGCATCTTGCCATCCCCTCGCACGCCCGCTCTTGTCGGCCACCGGTCATACGTATAACGTACGCCACATGCCTTACATCGCCCTGGTCACGCTCGTCGTGGACGACTACGACAAGGCGCTCGCCTTCTATACGCGGGCTCTCGGCTTCGAGCTGATCGAGGACACCGAGCGGGGCGACGGATCACGCTGGGTCGTGGTCCGCCCGCGCGCCACCGGTGGCCCGGACGGCTCGGGTGGCCCGGACGGATCAGACGGCTCGGCGGCGTCCGTGGGCCTGCTGCTGGCACGCGCCAAGAACGACGCCGAGCGCGCGAGCATCGGCGTGCAGACCGGCGGCCGGGTCGGCTTCTTCCTCCACACCGACGACTTCGCCCGCGATCACGCGCGGATGCGGGCCGCCGGCGTTCGCTTCCTGGAGGAGCCGCGCCACGAACCGTACGGCTCGGTCGCCGTCTTCGAGGACCTTTACGGCAACCGCTGGGACCTGCTCCAGCCCGCCTGAGGATCCCGGTCCGGCCGCGCGCGGCCGGGAATCGTGTCCGCGTCCGCAAACGCAAAGTAGTGCCGTCCCCGCAGGGCGGGGCCGGCGGCGTCCGGCACGCGCGCTCGCCACGTCGGCCGCGGTCGCCCGAGTACGGGAGCCCCGGTGACCGACGGCAACGCGGCGCGGCGCCGTGCCGGACCCCGCCCCGCGGAGACGCTGTCCGTGTGAGAACCGGACACGCGCCGCGCGGGTGGTGCCTCCGCGTACGGTCAGGCGGTGGTGGCAGGGGTGTGGAAGTAGTGGCCCTTGTCCAGGTCTTCGAGGAGGCCGGGGTGGGCCGGCCGCCAGTCCAGCAGTTCGCGGGTCAGGGTGTTCGACGCCAGGGCGTCGTGGCCGAGGAAGGCACTCAGCCAGGCGAAGTGCTCGGCCGCGGCCTCGGAAGCCACGGAGGTCACCGGCACGTCGAGGTGGCGGCCGATCACCTCGGCGATGTCACGGATCGCGACGCCCTCCTCCGCGACGCCGTGCAGCACCGATCCGGCGGGGGCCTTCTCTACCGCCAGACGGAACAGCCGTGCGGCGTCGAGACGGTGGACGGCCGGCCAGTGGCTGCCGCCGTCGCCTACGTACCCGGAGACCCCCTTGGCGCGGGCGACGGCGACCAGGGTCGCCAGGAAGCCCTGGTCCCCTTCGCCGTGGCAGGTGGGAGAGAGCCGCACCACGGATGAGCGCACGCCGCGTGAGGCGAGCGCGAGCACCGCTTGGGCGGTGCTCGCGCGCACCGAGAGCGGCGAGCCGTCGATCTCGGGCATGTCCCGCTCGGTCGCCACACGCCCGGGCGCGAGGCCGACGACGCCGGAGGCGAGGACGAAGGGGCGGTCGGTGCCGGCGAGCGCGTCGCCGAAGGTGTCTGCGGCGCGGCGATCGGCCTCGGCGGCGCCCTGGAAGTCGCCGGAGAACGCGATGTCGTGCTTGAAGGCGAGGTGGATCGCCCCGTCCGACGCGGCGGCCGCGTCCCGCAGGACATCGAGGTCGTCGACGGTGCCGCGGACGACCTCCGCCCCGGCCGCGGTGAGCGCGGCGGCGGAGGCGTCGGAGCGGGCGAGCCCGACGACCCCGTGCCCCGCGTCGATGAGCTCGGGAACAACGGCGGAGCCGATCCAGCCGGACGCGCCGGTCACAAAGATGCGCATGGGAGAACCCCAAACTAGTGATGTCAGTTACTGCCATCGACAGTAACACTCGATGTCATTCACTGCCATCACGTAGGATCGGCGCATGGGAAGATGGGAGCCGAACGCGCGCGGGCGCCTGGCGAACGCGGCGTTGGAGCTCTACCGCGAGCGCGGCTACGAGCAGACCACCGTGGCGGAGATCGCCAAACGGGCCGGCCTCACGGAGCGGACCTTCTTCCGGCACTACGCCGACAAGCGCGAGGTGCTGTTCGCCGGCTCCGGCGAGTTGCAGGAGCTGTTCGTGCGGGGGGTCGCCGACGCACCAGGGTCCGCGGCGCCGATCGACGCGCTGGCGATGGGCCTTGAAGCCGTCTCCGGGACATTCGCCGACCGCCGTGAGTACGCGCGCGAGCGACAAGCTGTGATCATGGCGAACGCGGTGCTCCAGGAGCGCGAGCTGATCAAGCTCGCCTCGATATCGGCCGCGCTCGCCGACACCCTGCGCCGACGCGGCGTCGCGGAGCCGGCCGCGAGCCTGACCGCCGAGGCGGGGGTCGCCGTCTTCAAGATCGGCTTCGAGCGCTGGATCCTGGCGGCCGAGGAACGCGACATGTGGCAGTTGATGCGGGAATCGCTGGACGAGCTCAAAGCCGTGACCGCGGGCCGTTGAGGGCTGGGCCGGCGATCTCGCATACGGAACCAGCTGGTCGGAAGTCACCCCTCGGGACAGCCCTGAGGGCCGTACGGTGTCCTCCCGTACGGCCCTCGATGGCCCTGCGCAGGCGCCTCCCGCCCGATCCCGACCCGTTCCAGGAGGGCGCGACTAGGAGGGGGACTTCCGCAGCAGCCACAGACCCAGTCCGGACCCCACCACTCCGAGCCCGGCCACGACGCTCAGCGCGATCGCCGTCCCGCCGTCGTCCACCAGGAAGTTCAAGTACACGTTGGCCAGCAGGCAGCCGATAAGCACGATCCAGAGCAGGGCTTTCATGGGGATTCCTTCACCTTCCGCGACGCTTTCCTCAGCACGTCCACTCTCTCGTACCGAGCCCGCGAGCACAGGAGGGCAGCCCCCCGAACCGGGGGTTCAGCACACCCCCCGAACGCGGGTGTGATTCCCCGCCTCCGCCGGTGCGGGAGCGGGGGTCTGTGCGCGCGGCCTCTCCATGGACGGTACCTTCGTGCTGCCGAACTCGACGCCGCCCGAGCCGGGTTGACGGCCGGGGCACGCAAGGAACGAAGGGGGCCGGCGCATGAGCCTGGCGCAGCTGCACTACACCTCGGCCCCGCAGGGACCGGACGGACCCGCCGGACCCGCTGAACCGGACGGACCGGGCGGAACGAACGGACCGAACGGACCGGGCTCCCGGTTCACCGCGATCACCCCGGGCATACCGCGGTCGCTGCTCAAGGAGGCCGAGCCGCTGCTCGGGTACGAGCCGCCGCGCGACGCCCCCGAGCACCCCGGCCCCGCCGAACTCGCCGCCTTTCCCCAGGCGTTCAGTCACAGTCTGCTCTCGGACGGCACGCGTCTGCTCGCCCGCGCGGTGCGTACGGGCGCGGACGGCAGCGGCGGCCCGGCCGGCTCCCACACCCATGCCGTGCTGCTGCCCGGAGACGCGGGCCTGCCGGGCGGAGGGCTGCCCATCTCCGCCTGGAACTCATCGCGATGGGCCTTGGCCGCCCCGGCCGACGGGTCCCCGGCGCAGTTGGAGGCCCTTCCCCCGTCGGGTCTTCTCGGGCGGGAGGCGCTGGTCGGCTTCGCCGCCTCGCGCGGCCCCTGGCTGCCCGGTTTCCTGGCCAGTCTGCGCGAGCTGACCGAGGAGGCGTCCGGGCCGCGGGACACGGATCAGGCGGCGCGGATCGTCCTCGTGGAGCGTGACAGCTCCGACGTGGCCCTATGGATCGCGCTGGCCTGCGCCGTACTGCCGCGCGACCACGCCGAGCGGCTGACCTTCACCACCTATACGCGCCGGCCGCGCGACGCCCGGCAGCTGATCGTCGGCGTACTCCCCGGGGACGCGCCGGAGCCGGACGGGCGCGACCACCGCTGCCGGGTGCACGACTGCACCGCCCCCGTGCCCGCGGCGTACACGCCGACGGACATCTGGGCCGGGATCGCCGCGCGCGTCTGGCTGGGCCGGGCCCCCGAGCTGTTCGCGGAGGCGGCGGCGCTCCCGGGCGGTGTCTTCTCCCCCGGTGCTCTGGCCGTCGTGGCGCTCTGCGCGGATCTCACGCCCGGTCCCGACGGCCGTACGGCGGCGGCCGGCTGGGCGCACACGCACGCGCGAGCCCTGGGCGACGCCCGGCTGCGCCGGCTCGTCGAGGCGTTCCAGGCGGGTGCCGAGGACCGGACGACGGCCGAATTCGCCGCCCTGACACGGCTGTTCACGGCGCTCCCCGAAGACCTCGGGCAGCGGCTCGCCACCGGTCTGGCTCCCGAACTGCGCGCGGGCGTCGCGGACTCCGGACCCGGCATCACCCGGCCGGTGGAGCTGCTGCGCGTCGCCGACGCGCTCGGGGTGGACTGTACGGATCTGCTGCCCGGTCTCGCCCACCGGCTGGCCCACTCCCTGCTAGGCCCTGTCCGGTCGGTCTCCGCGGGCACCCCGGATCCGCTCACCGTCCTGAAGGACGTCCTGGAGGACGTCCTGGAGGAGCATTTCGAGCTGCGTACGGCGCTGCTCAGCGCGCTGGACGCCCTCGCCGCCGAGGATCCGCCCGCCGCCGTCCGGCTGCTCGGCCGTACGCCCCTGGCTCTTACGGGGGTCCAGGCCCTGCCGCATCTGCGGATGTGCGCCGGTGCGCCCTGGGCGCCGGCCGCCGGGGGCGGCGACGGCCTCGCCGCGCTGCATGCCGCGCTGCGCGCCTGTGGAGTCTCGCCGTTCACCGATCCGCTGGTGCTCCGTACGGCCGTACAGCTGGTGTGGGACGGTGGCGCACCGGCCCCGGGCGAGGCGCGGCGGCTGCTCAGCGAGACGGGTTCCGACGCGCACCGCGCCGCCGGTACCTGGCGCACGCTGGTCCGGGCCGCCCTCGACGGCCCCGCCGACACCGCCCCTGACACCCACGACGTCAACGACGCGGATGCCGCCGCGCTCGCCCACGATCTGCTGCGCTGCTTCCCCGACGAGCTGGAGCCGCGCGTACGGGGCGCCCTGCTGTTCCTGGAGTTCGCCGGCGAGATCGGCGCGGGCCGGGCCGGACCTCCGTGGACCGAGCGGGTGCTGGCGCTGCGCGCCGAGGCGGAGCCGGTGGAACCGGCCCTGCTGGCCCGGGTGTTCGGGATCCTCGCGCGCCGGCTGCTCTCCGAGGACCGGCCGGAGGGCGAGCTGTACGCCCTGATCCACCGCGGCGAGCCGGAGCTGCTCAGCACGTACGCGACCGCCGCCCAGGAGGAGCGGGTACGCGACCGGCTGCGTACCGCCCCGGCCTACGCGGCCGACTGCTTCATCGCGTGGAGCTCCCTCCCCGGCGCGAACCGGGCCTGGGACACGACCCGTACGTCGCTGCTCGACAAGGTGCTCCGGCCCGTCGTGCGCGCGCTCTCCGACGAGGACACCGCGTCCGTCGAGCGGGTCCTTGAGCGCGCGGGGGTCCACCGCGCGGAGGAGTTCAGGGCCTGGAACCGCCCGGGGGCCCTCAGCCGGCTGAGCCGTCGCTTCGGCGGCCGCGGACGGCCCCGCTGACGGGGCCGTCCACACCGCGCCCCGGAGGGGTCAGCTCTCGTCCGGGGCCAGCCGCAGCGAGATGCTGTTGATGCAGTACCGCTGGTCCGTCGGGGTCGGGTATCCCTCGCCCTCGAAGACATGGCCGAGGTGCGAGCCGCAGCGTGCGCAGCGGACCTCGACCCGGACCATGCCGTGGGAGCGGTCCTCGATCAGCTCGACCGCGTCCGTGTCCTTCGGGTCGTAGAAGGACGGCCAGCCGCAGTGCGACTCGAACTTCGTGTCGGAACGGAAGAGATCGGCGCCGCACGCGCGGCAGGAGTAGACGCCGGTCGTCTTGGTGTCCGTGTATTCGCCGGTGAAGGCGGGCTCGGTGCCGGCCTTGCGGAGTACCTGGTACTCCGCGTCGGTCAGCTCCGCGCGCCACTGCTCGTCCGGCTTGTCGATGTCGTACGGCATGCGCTCTCCTCAGTCGGTCGGACGGGCCCGGCCGCCCGGCGGGTCATTCCCCGAGCCGGGCCAGGATGTCGGGACCGAGGTCGGTGACATCGCCCGCGCCCATGGTGAGAACGAGATCACCGGGGCGCGCCATTCCCGCGACCGCCTCGGGGACGGATCCCTTGTCATGGACGGCGGTGACGGTGGCGCCCGCCGCCTCGGCCGCGTCGGTGATCAGGGCGCTGGTGACACCGGGCAGCGGGTCCTCGCGGGCCGGGTAGATGTCCAGCACCAGCGAGGCGTCGGCGAGGGCCAGGGACTGGCCCATCTCCGTGGCCAGCTCCTGCGTACGGGAGAACAGATGCGGCTGGAACACCACCAGCAGCCGGGAGCCGGGGGCCGCCGCGGCCCGCATCGCCTCCAGGTCCGCGGTCATCTCGGTGGGGTGGTGCGCGTACGAGTCGATCACCTGCACGCCCGCGGCCTCGCCCTTGAGCTGGAGGCGGCGCTTGACCCCGGTGTACGCGCCGAGCGCCGAGGCGAGATTGTGCGCCGGGATACCGAGGGCGATACCGGCGGCGAGGGCGGCGACCGCGTTGTGCGCGTAGTGCCGGCCGGGGACCGAGACGGTGAAGGTCAGGAAGCGGCCGTCGAGCAGTACGGTGACCTCGCTGGTCAGACCGCGTGCGGTGACCTTGTGGACGCGTACGTCGGCGCCCTCGGCCTCCCCGTAGGTGACGACCTTGAGCGCGCTCGAACCCCGGACCCGGGAGGCCAGCTCGACCGCGCCGGGCTGGTCGGCGGCGATCACCAGCGTGCCACCGGGGACGATCTTGCCGGTGAACGCCTCGAACGACTCGTAGATCTCGTCCATCGACGCGTAGTTCGCGTGGTGGTCCAGCTCGACGTTGAGGACGATCGCGACCTCGGGGTCGTACTTCTGGAAGCTGCGGTCGCTCTCGTCCGCCTCGGCCACGAAGATCTCGCCCTCGCCGTGCCGGGCGTTCGTGCCGGGCTCCGCGAGGTCGCCGCCGATGGCGTACGAGGGGTCGAGGCCCAGTTCGGTGAGGGCGACGGCCAGCATGGAGGTCGTGGTGGTCTTGCCGTGGGTGCCGGCGACGGCGATCGCGCGCAGCCCGCCCATCAGCGAGGCCAGTGCGTCGGAGCGGTGCACGACGGGTACGGAGAGCTCGGCGGCCCGGGCCAGCTCGGGGTTGTCGGCCCGGATCGCGCTGGAGACGACCACGCACGAGGCGTCGTCCGCGAGGTGCTCGGCGGCATGGCCGATATGTACGGTGGCCCCCAGCGCCCGCAGCGACTCGGCGGTCTCCGACTCCTTCGCGTCGCTGCCCGCGACCTTGGCGCCGCGCTGGGCGAGGATCTTGGCGATACCCGACATTCCGGCGCCGCCGATACCGATGAAGTGCGGCCGTTCCATGGTCGCGGGGATACCGGGTGCCGGTGCCATACGTGTTCTCTCCCAAGGTGCAGGCGGGCCCAAGACGCGGGCGGGTTACAGCGTGCGGCTGTAGCGGACCCCAGCTTATTCGCTGTGCGCGAAGAGTTTGAGCACCGGTACGCCGACCTTGTGCCGCGCCCGGGACGCCCAGTCCCGGTGGAAGAACTCCTCCACGTAGTGCGGCTCGGTGAGCACGATCACCTCATCGGCCCCGGCCTCGTCCACGACTTCCTTGAGCCGGTCGAGCGGATGCTCCTCCACGACCTGGCCGGTGGCCGCGGAGCCCTGGCCGCGCAGCAGCGCCAGCGAGTGTTCGAGAGCGAGTTCCGCGGGCTGTCTGGCCGCCTTGCCCTCCGGCACCTCGTCCTCCCTGGCCGCGTCCCGCAGCTCACCGATCGCGATGTCGTCGATGGCGCGCAGCAGCAGATCGGCCTGGTCACCACGCGGCTGCATGAGCACCACGAACGAGATCTCCTCGTCGCCGTGGAGGGTGGTGACGAACTCCACGTCCTCCGACGACAGGGGCTTCTCGATCATCAATACGCTTGTGAACACGACAGGCGCCCTTCTTCTTCCAGGGCCGTGCGGCCCACTGCTGAAACCATCCTTCCCCGTACCCGCACGGGGTCTGTGACGTTAAGTCTGCCCACCGGAAGCTAACCGGAACGACAAATTCCGCTGATTGTCAGACACGCGGATGCCGGGTGGACCGGACGCGCCGGTACCGGGTGAAGAGGAACCCGTCCTGCTCCAGCAGCGACGCCAGCGCGAACCGTTCGGGCACGGCGGGAGCCGGCCCGCCCGCGATGCGCTGCGCGTACCCCGAAGCGAGCATCGGAGACACGGTCAGACACAGTTCGTCCAGCACCCCCGCCGCGACGAACTGTCCGAGCAGCCGCGGTCCGCCCTCGGTGAGCAGCCGGACCAGCCCGCGATCCGCCAGGGCGGGTACGACACGCTCCGGGTCCGCCCCGGAGCCGTCCCCGGCGATCACCACCTCCACGCCCGCCTTCTCCGCCGCGAGAATCCGCTCGGCAGGCGCCGCCGCGCCGGTCAGCACGAGCGTCGGGACGAGGGGGGCGGTGAACAGCGGCAGCGAGAAGTCCAGCTCCAGACTCGCGCTGACCACGGCGATCACCGGCGCGGGCCGCTGTCCGGCCGCCGCCCGGCGCGCGGCGAAGGCGTCGCGGGCGCGGGCCGGCCGGTACTTCTCCAGGCGAACCGTTTCCGCACCCACCACCACCGCGTCGGCGAGCGCCCGCAGAGTGCCGAAGACACGCATGTCGGCGGCGGAGGAGATGGACTGCGACCGGCCCTCGTGGTGGGCGGCGCCGTCCAGCGTGGACACCATGTTGGCGCGCAGCCAGGGCCGTGGCCGTGCGACGCCGTCGGCGGCGGTGCCCACGGGGTACGCGTAGGCGTCCGCCAGCTCGTCGAGCGTCCAGTCGCGGTCCGCGCCCGACACACCGGCCGAATCCCCTCCGGAAGCCGCGGCGGAGTGTGTCTGATCGGTCACAGGGAACAGGCGTCGCATGCGAAGCAGTCTGGCATGGCGCATAGAGTTACGAACTGTGTCGTCCTCCACCGCGGCGTCCGGCCGTCAGTCGATAACCGAAGCGGCCCCGCTCTCCCTCTGCGCACGTGAGCCACGCGTCCCCGCCGACCGGCTGGTCGCGGAGATGGTGCCGCCGCCGCGCTTCGGCTCCGTACGGTTCGACACGTACGTACCCGACCCCCAGCAGCCCAGCCAGACCGAGGCGGTCTCGGTCCTGAGCGCCTTCGCGGCGGGTCTCGGCGGAGCCCATCCGGCCGGCGGCGGACACGGCAGGCGGCGCTGGTTCACCAGAAAGCCCGCGGCCCCCACCGGACCGCGCGGTGTCTATCTGGACGGCGGTTACGGCGTCGGCAAGACACATCTGCTGGCGTCCCTCTGGCACGCCACTCCGGCCCTGCCGGCGCAGAAGGCTTTCGGCACATTCGTGGAGCTGACCAATCTGGTCGGCGCGCTGGGCTTCCAGGAGACCGTACGGACGCTCAGCGGCCACCGGCTCCTCTGCATCGACGAATTCGAGCTGGACGATCCGGGCGACACCGTCCTCGTCTCCACCCTGCTCGGCAAACTGGTCGACGCGGGGGTGGCACTGGCCGCGACCTCGAACACCCTGCCGGGCAAGCTCGGCGAGGGCCGGTTCGCTTCCGCGGACTTCCTCCGCGAGATCCAGGGCCTGTCGGCGCGGTTCCGCCCGCTGCGCATCGACGGCGAGGACTACCGGCACCGCGGACTGCCCGCCGCTCCCGCCCCGTACTCCGACGAAGAGGTGACCCGGGCCGCGTACGCGACCGAGGGCGCCAGCCTGGACGACTTCCCCGGGCTGCTCGAACATCTCTCCCGGGTCCATCCGAGCCGGTACGGAGCGCTCACGGACGGGGTGCGGGCCGTCTGTCTCACGGATGTCGCGCCGGTGCCCGACCAGTCGACCGCGCTGCGGCTCGTCGTCCTCGCGGACCGGCTGTACGACCGGGAGGTGCCCGTCCTCGCCTCCGGGCTCCCCTTCGACCGGCTGTTCAGCGAAGAGATGCTGAACGGCGGTTATCGGAAGAAGTACTTCCGGGCGATCTCGCGGCTGACAGCGCTGGCACGGGACGCCAAGGGGCTGGTCGCCCAGTAGGTTCGGTGCCATAACGCCACGACACCGCCCCACCTCGAAGCCGCCCCACCCCGAAGCCGTAACACCCCGCGTCATCGCATCTGCTGTACTCACACCCGTATCACCACGAACCAAGCAGAAGGGTTCCATCATGGCCACCACGCGCCAGGCGCACACGGTCTGGGAGGGCAACCTCCTCCAGGGCACGGGCACCATCACCTTCGACTCCTCCGGCATCGCCGACCAGGCGGTCTCCTGGCCCTCCCGCGCGGAGGCGGCGAACGGCAAGACCAGCCCGGAGGAGCTGATCGCCGCGGCCCACTCCAGCTGCTTCTCGATGGCGCTCTCCAACGGTCTCGCGAAGGGCGGCACGCCTCCGACCAGGCTGACCACCCAGGCCGACGTCACCTTCCAGCCCGGCACCGGCATCACCGGTATCCACCTCACCGTTCAGGGCGAGGTCCCGGGTCTGGACGCGGCGGAGTTCGAGAAGGCGGCCGAGGACGCCAAGGCGAACTGCCCGGTCAGCCAGGCGCTCACCGGCACGACCATCACGCTGAGCGCGTCGCTGGTCTGACGCGAACACCTGAGGCTCGCGGCCCGCATGGTTCACGTGTCACACCACACGTGCTACACACATGCGGGTCACGTCTCCTGTCCGCCAACAGGGAGTTGCCTCATGTCAGCAACACGGCGTCAGATCCTCGCCCGCACCGGCGCCATCGCCGCGGGTATCACCTTCAGCGGAGCCGTCTCCGAGCTCTTCTCCGGCACCGCCGCCGCCCAGGGACCCGGCCGCCGCGGCTACGGTCCGCTGGTCACCGACCCGGACGGCCTGCTCGATCTCCCCCGGGGGTTCCGCTACAAGGTCCTCTCCAGGGAGGGCGACCCGCTGCGCTCCGGCGAGGGCCTGGTCCCCAGTAACCACGACGGTATGGCCGCCTTCCCCGGCCGCCGGGGCGGTGTGCGTCTGGTCCGCAATCACGAGAACCGCGCCACCGCCCCGATCCCCGTCCCGGCCGTGCCCGGCCTCACCTACGACCCGATGGGCAAAGGCGGTTGTACGGCGCTGGAGCTGGACGGCCGCGACAACGTACTCGGCGAACGCGTCGCCATCGCCGGAACCGCCGTCAACTGCGCGGGCGGCCCCACTCCTTGGGGCACCTGGCTCACCTGCGAGGAGACCGAGGACAGAGCAGGCACCAACGGCTACACCAAGGACCACGGCTTCGTCTTCGAGGTCGACGGCGCCGATCCGCGCCGTACCGGAGCCGTACCGCTGACCGCCATGGGCCGCTTCCAGCACGAGGCGATCGCGATCGATCCCGGCACGGGCATCGTGTACGAGACGGAGGACGCGTTCGACCGGCCCTTCGGGCTCTTCTACCGCTTCCTGCCGCGCAAGCCGCACGGCGGAACCGGATCGCTGCGCGCGGGCGGCGCC
Source organism: Streptomyces sp. NPDC056835 (assembly GCF_042789485.1). Lineage (NCBI taxonomy): Bacteria > Bacillati > Actinomycetota > Actinomycetes > Kitasatosporales > Streptomycetaceae > Streptomyces > Streptomyces sp. NPDC056835. The sequence continues at coordinate 132,830 of NZ_JBHUBB010000005.1, read as the reverse complement.
CTGGAGGCCATGCGGGTGCCGGAGGTGCCCGACCTGTCGGCCGTCCAGGAACCGGGCACGTCCTTCGACCGGGTGGAGTGGGTCCCCGTACCCGACCCGTCGGCCCGCGAGACCCCGATCCGCCTCCAGGACTTCGGCGCCAGGGGCATCACCCACGCGCAGAAGCTGGAGGGCTGCTACTGGGGCGAGCGCGCGGTCTACTTCGTGTCGAGCTTCGCGCGCGGCGCGGAGGGCTCGGCCGCGGACCACTACGGGCAGGTGTGGAAGTACGAGCCGAAGCGGGGCCGGCTCACGCTGGTGATCGTCTTCGGCCCCGGCACGGACATCCAGCTGCCCGGCGAGTCCCCCGACAACATCTGCCTCGCGCCGAGCGGCGGCCTGATGGTGTGCGAGGACGGCGGGGGCGCCCAGCATGTGTTCGGCGTGACGCGCCGGGGCGAGGTGTACGCGCTGGCCCGGGGCGCCCAGGCGCTCGGTACCCCGGAGGAGCCCGAGTGGGGCGAGTTCGCGGGCGTCACCTTCTCGCCGGACGGCGCGACGATGTACGTGAACTGCTATACGCCGGGGACGACCTTCGCGGTGACCGGCCCCTGGCAGGAGTAGTTCCCGGCGGCGTCAGCGGTCGCGGACCGCGCCGATCCGACGCACCCTCTAAGGAGCCGATCCAAGGGGTGCGCAGTGGCGAAGAAGGACAGAAAAGCGGGACAGCGGAAACAGCCACCACCGCCGCTCCGTGAGCTGCTGCGCATCCCCGAGGGCGAGCCCGTCGACCTCTCCTCGTACGACTCCCGCGCCACCCCGGGCGGCCCGGAGAACAAGGCGGCGGCGCTCGCCGCCGTCCCTCCGCTGGCGCAGCGCCTGGCCGGTCTCCAGGATCGGCTGTACGCGGCCAGCACGGCGGGCGACCGGCGCCGGGTGCTGCTGATCCTCCAGGGCATGGACACCAGCGGCAAGGGCGGCACGATCAAACATGTGATCGGTCATTTCAATCCGGCGGGCTGCCGGATCAGGGCCTTCAAGACCCCGACCCCGGAGGAGCGGAGCCATCCCTTCCTGTGGCGGGTCAGACGGGCGCTGCCCGCGCCGGGAGAGATCGGGATCTTCGACCGTTCGCAGTACGAGGACGTCCTGATCGCCCGCGTACGGGAACTGGTCCCCCGGCGCGATCTGGGCCGCCGCTACGGCCAGATCAACCGCTTCGAACAGGGGCTCGCCGACAACGGTGTGACGATCGTGAAGGTCTTCCTCCACCTCGGCCACGAGGAGCAGCGCGACCGTCTCCTGGCCCGGCTCGACAACCCGGACAAGCACTGGAAGTTCAGCCCGTCCGATGTCGAGGACCGCGCTCTGTGGCCCGACTACCGGGAGGCCTACGAGCTGGCCCTGTACCGCTGCTCGACGGCGGCGGCCCCCTGGTACCTGGTCCCGGCGGACCGCAAGTGGTACCGCAACTGGGCGATCAGCACGCTGCTGCTCGAACATCTGGAGGCGCTGGACCCGGCGTATCCGGAGGCCGGCTTCGACGTCGAGGAGAGCCGCCGGCAGCTGCTGGCGACGGGCTGATCCCGCGCGTGACCGTACGGGGCGACTTCGGCGTGGGCGAGTGCCGTGCGACCGTTCCAGGCGGATCATCATATATTTTCCGTGAGTGACCACATATGTACGTATTCTCGCCATCGTCGCCGTCCTGGGCGCCGCCCTCGCCGGTTGCGCCGACGGCGCCGGCAAGGCCGTGACCTCCGGCTCCTCCGGCGCGCGCGCCGCCGCGACGTCCAGTTCCGCGGCGGTGAAGGGGCCGCCGACCCTGGCCCCCGGTCCCGGCGGGCTGACCCCGGTCTTCAAGCGCGGGAACCCGGCCGCGGGCAAGACCGTGGCGCTCACCTTCGACGCCGATATGACGGCGGATCAGGGCACGCGCGCGGCGCGCGGCGAGCGGTTCGACAACCCTTCGCTGATCGCCCTGCTGCGCAGGCTGGAAGTGCCCTCGACGGTCTTCATGACGGGCCGCTGGGCCGAGGAGTATCCGACGCAGGCGAAGGCGATCGGCGAGGACCCGCTCTTCGAGATCGCCAACCACTCCTACAGTCACTACGCCTTCACGGCCGACTGCTACGGGCTGCCACGGGTCGGCGAGACGAAGATGAACGAGGACGTGCAGCGGGCCTTCACCGCGTTCGACGAGGCCGGGGCGCGCAATGTGGTGCCGTACTTCCGCTTCCCGGGCGGCTGTTACGACGACGCGGCGCTTCGGGCGCTGGCGCCCTCGAAGGTGACCGCGGTCCAGTGGGACGTCGTCAGCGGCGACGCCTTCGCCACGGACGCGGAGGCGGTCGCGCAGCAGGTGCTGGAGGGCGTGAAGCCCGGGTCGCTGGTGGTGATGCACTGCACGCGCAGCGCGGCGCCGGTGACGGAGGACGCCGTGGAGCAGATCGTTCCCGAGCTGCGGAAGCAGGGCTACCGGTTCGTCAAGGTCTCCGAGCTGATGAGCCACTGACCGGGCGCGGCCCGGGGCGGCTGAACCGGCCCGGCGGGACGGCGGTCAGCCCGAGCACGCCGTCCGCTGGGCTTCCTGCCACTCGCAGACGGGACAGAGAGTCGCGCCCCTGACCGTCTCCGGGTACTCGGTGGGCTTCGCGCACAGCACACAGTCCGCGTACGCGACCTCTTCCGCTTCCTCTTTCTCCGCCATGCCGGGAAGCGTACTCAGCTCCGCCGCGCCGCGACCGGACGGGCCACCGCGGACGCGTCGCCGTGGAGGGCCCGGAGCCGGTCAGTGCGCGGCGGCCTTCTGCGGGGTGGCCTCGCTCGGCCGGACGATGACGAAGCCCTCGCCCTGGAGCATCAGCTGGACGGCCTCGCCCGAGCCGCCGCGGATCATCGAGCCGACGGACTGCGAGCGGTGCAGCGAGGTGGAGAGCTGCGCGCTCCACCCGACGACCGCGTCGGTGTCGACGTACACCGGGGCCTGGCCCGTGACGGGGATCACTATGGGGTTGCCCTCGCATATGACGCCGAGCTTGCCGTAGCCGGTGAAGAGGCTGTTGAAGAGCCCGCCGCCGGTCATCCCGGCGCCCTTCACCGTCTTGATCTCGTACGAGAGGGTCGGATCGAAACAGAGCACATTGCGGCCGTTGATGGTGAGCGCGTCACCCTGCTCGACATCGACGATGAAGCAGCTGGCTGCGTCCTGCGCGAACCATGCCTCGCCCTGGCCCTTGACACTCATCAGCGGCAGGCCCTCGCCCGTGACGGCCCGCTTGAGCATGCCGCCGATGCCCTGTCCCTTGCGTTCGAACTGGAGGCTGCCGCGGAAGGCGATCATGGATCCCTGCCGTGCGTACATCTCGCCGTTGACGGCGTACTTGATCGATTTGGCGTTCTGCAGCGTCATCCCGGGGGCGGTGGCCGGCTGCGCCAGGTACTCGGCGGAAAAGAGGTCGCTCTTCATGCCGTGCATACTCACCCGGACGCACCCGTTCCGCCAAGAAAGGTTTGCCCAAGAAAGCGGGACCGGGGCTGCTGGCAGACTGGACCCGTGAGCAGTGACATCAGCGACCGCGGCGACAGTGTGCCCGACGGGCCCTCCCGCGACGAGGCCCCCCAGTTCGTACTGCCGCTGGTGGTCCGGATCGAGAAGGCCGCGCCGCCCGCCCGTACCGACGCCCTGGAGACGGCCGCCCGCGCGGTGCTCGTCATGCTCTCCGACGAGCGGTCGGTGGGCGAGGGCGAGTGGGCGAGCGCCATACGGGACTGGCAGGACGCCCGGATCCGCAAGGTGGTACGGAGGGCGCGCGGCGCGGAGTGGCGCCGCGCCTCCGCGCTCCCCGGGCTCACGGTCCTGGGCGCGGGACACACGACGGAGACGGCGTCCGCCGCCGAGGTACGGGTCTACCCGCCCATCCCGCTCGACGGCTGGCCCAAGGAGCTGGCGAAGCTCCAGGTCTCCGGAACCGAGCTGGCAGACACCGAGGCGCCGCCCGCGCCGGACCCGGCGCTGCCCGTGCTCTGGCTCAGCCCCGATCTCGACATGTCGGCGGGCAAGGCCATGGCCCAGGCCGGGCACGGCGCCCAACTCGCCTGGTGGGAGCTGTCGGAGACGGAGCGCAAGGCCTGGCGCGAGGCCGGCTTCCCGCTCGCCGTACGTACCGCCGACGCGAGGCGCTGGCGCGAACTCACCACCAGTGGACTGCCGGTGGTCCATGACGCCGGATTCACCGAGATCGCGCCCGGGAGAACTGTCGTGGCCGAAGGGGGCAGTCGCTTCTGTCCGCTCCCGCGTGAACGGCGGCCGTAGGCGGGCTGCTCCGCGTTCCGACACGGGGCGGTGGGGGGCGCGTGTTCCCGGCATTCAGCTGATCATCCGGCGCCGCGGAGCTGAACACCGCGGCCTGGCCGTACGTATCTCCCAGTACCGCCAAGCGGGTTGAACCGCCGTCGAGGCCGGCGGTCGGGTCAGCGGTGTCGGAATTCGGTTCGGGAGGCAGCACATTGTTGCGACGCATCAACGGTACGGCGCTCATCATCGCGGCACTGGTCGTCACGGTCGGGGCCCTGGCCTTCCCCGTATGGTCCTACGCCGACCGCTCCGGCACCGGTCAGGCGAATCTCAACGCGTCCAGCGTGGCCACCCAGTGGGGCCCGCTCTCCGCGACCGACCGCGATCTTCTGGTGAAGGTGCGGCTCGCCGGGCTCTGGGAGCTGCCGGCCGGACAGCAGGCCATCGAACGCGCCCCCAGCCAAGCGATCAAGGAGTGCGGTGACCATCTGGTCATCGGCCACACCGATCTCGACAAGCGGGCCCGCGATGTCGCGGCGAAGCTCGGGGTCGAGCTGCCGAACCAGCCGAACGAGCAGCAGCAGGGCTGGCTCAGGGAACTGTCGGCGGCCACCGGCCAGGAGTACGAGCGGAAGTTCGCCAATCTGCTGCGCAATGCCCACGGCAAGGTCTTCGCGTTGATCGCGCAGGTCCGGCACACCACCAGAAACACGCTGATACGGCAGCTGGCGAGTGACGCCAACCAGACCGTGCTGGACCACATCACGATGCTGGAGGCCACCGGCATGGTCGACTTCGACTCCCTCGCCAACGAGGCGGCGGGCACCATGACAGCCAGCCCGACCGGACCGCCGCCCCCGAACGGGAATCTGCCGCCCGCGCCGGACGCGGTGGCGCCCACCGGCAACGACACCTTCACCTCCCGGCCCTCCACCCAGCCGGGCGCTCCGACGGCGATCAACACCGACCGGCCGGCGCCGGGGACCGACCCGTAGAGCTCCGTCCGCCACCCGGGATCCGTCCGGCACTCACGAAACCCGGCGGCGCGCGTGGAACCTCAAATCAACCTCTGAACGTCCCCCTCTGCGGATTCATCGGCGCGCCTCGGGGTCATTACCTCCCCACCGCGCCCGTCGCGGACAGGGGAAGACCTCGGACACCGAGGAGGGGGAGCCATGAACGACACACCACAGCTGGGGATCGGCATCGGCTGGCGCCCGGAGATCGCGGACACGGTCGAGGCGCTGTCCGGTGTCGACTGGGTCGAGGCCGTCGCGGAGAATCTGTGCCCCGGCCATCTGCCCGACTCGCTGGTACGGCTGCGGGAACGCGGCGTCACCGTCGTACCGCACGGGGTCTCGCTCGGCCTCGGCGGAGCGGACCGTCCGGACGCGGGGCGGCTCGCGGATCTCGCGGAGCGCGCCCAGGCCCTCGGCTCCCCCCTGGTCACCGAGCACATCGCGTTCGTACGGGCCGGCGGGGCGCTCACCGCGTCCCCCGTCCTGGAAGCCGGTCATCTGCTGCCGGTCCCGCGCACCCGGGACGCCCTGCGCGTGCTCTGCGAGAACATACGGATCGCCCAGGACTCGCTGCCCGTGCCGCTCGCCGTGGAGAACATCGCCGCGCTGATCCGCTGGCCGGACGAGGAGATGAGCGAGGGGCGGTTCCTCGCGGAGCTGGTCGAGCGCACGGGCGTACGGCTGCTGATCGATGTCGCCAATCTGCACACGAACAAGGTGAACCGGGGCGAGGATCCGGCGAAGGCCCTGGACGAACTGCCGGTCGAGGCCATCGCGTACGTCCATGTCGCGGGCGGGATCGAGCGCGACGGCGTCTGGCACGACACACACGCGCACCCGGTCACCGCGCCGGTACTTGACGTACTGGCCGAGCTGCGCGCCCGGGTCGCCCCGCCGGGCGTCCTGCTGGAACGGGACGACGACTTCCCGCCCGCGGCGGAGCTGGCCGGTGAACTCACCACGATCCGGGAGACGATCACGGCCACGACCACGGCCGTCGCGCCTCCGCGTCCGGTGGCGCCGGGTGCGGGTACGGGGACAGGTCAAGGGGTGACGGAGGAGGGGGTTACGGCGGAGCCGGCCGCGAGCGACACCGACGCCGCCCGCGGCCGGCTCGCGCTGAGTGAGACCGCCCTGCTCTCCTCACTGGTCGCCGGTACGCCCGTACCCGAGGGGTTCGATCCGCGGCGGCTGCGCGTGCAGAGCCGGGCCCTCGCCGCCAAACGCGCCGGGGTCATCGCCAAGGTAGCCCCCGAGCTGCCGGAGATCCTCGGCAAGGGCTTCCGCCCGGCGTTCCTGGCGTACGCCGCGCACACGCCCATGCGCGCCGGATATCGCCGCGACGCGCTCGACTTCGCCGAGAGTCTGCTGATCGAGGGGCGGCCCGAGGACTCCGCCGCCCGGCGGCGGCTGACCCTCTGGTGGCGCGAGCGGGCCGCCGCGCGGCCACCGCGCCGGGCGACCCGGTTCCTCCGCGTGGCCCGTACCGCGCTGGTCGGGAGGTGACGGGCGATGACGACCCTCCTCCTCGCCTGCGTCGCTCTCGCGGTCGCCGTCTCCTCCGTCCTGCTGATCGCCGGGGTGGTCAGGTCGCGCGGCGCGGTGACGGGCGCACCCGTCGTCCATGACGTGTGGGAGGCCGCGTTCCTCGGCGGCGGTCCCGGCAGGGTCGTGGACGCCGCGCTCGCCGGGATGCGGGCGGACGGCCGGCTGGCCATCGGCGGCCCCGGCATCGTCGCCGTACTCCGGCCTGTCGCCCATCACCCGGTGGAGCGGGCCGTGCTCCAGGAGCACGCCATGGCGCCCAGCGGCGCCCTGCACGCGCTGCGCCTCGCGGTGATGCGCTCCCAGGCCGTACAGCAGGTGGGCGACGCACTCGCGGCGCGCGGGCTGGTGATGCCACGCGCGCGCACGCGCCCGTGGCGGACCTGGGGCATCACCCAGGGGGCGCTCTGCTTCGCCGCCCTGCCCGTGTCGTTCATCGCGGGCGCGCTGGTGGCCTTCGGTTCCCTGGACTTCGGTCCCAGCGGGATGTGGGCGTTCTCGCTGGTGCCGGTCCTGTTCGGGGGCATGATCACGGGGTTCGTCTGCGCGGCCTTCGCCGGGCGGCGGATCACCGGAGCGGGGCGGCGGGCGCTGCGCGACTTCGTCGCGGGGCTCGCGTACACCGACGCCTCGGCGGCGCACCAGGTCGCGGCGCATGGGGTGGACGGGGTGCCTGACCCGGAGTTGCGGGGGCGGTTGCGTACCGCCGCGCGGATGCGGCCGGGGCGTGACTTCGCACCGGCGGCGCACGCGTCCGCGGTCGTGGTGGCCTGGTGCTCCGGCGCCGAGCCCGGCTCGGGTACGGGATGCGGCGGCTCGGGGTCGGGCTGTGGCGCGAGTTCCTGCGGAGGCGGAGGTTCCGGCGGTTCCGGCGGGGATGGGGGCGGAGGCGGCAGCAGTTGCGGCGGAGGCGGCGGCTGTGGGGGTGGCGGGGGTTCATAAGGGACCGGGCGGTCCCGGCGGTCCGGGCGAGTCCCAGCGATCACGGTAGCCCTGGCGATCCTGGCGGTCCCGGCGGCACATCCCGTACCGTCCGGCCACTGCCCAGACCCTTCGGAGTGGCCGGACGACGCATCGGGGTCATTGCGACCGACACCGCGTACGGATGCTTGTCCGCCCCCGTCCCTCCGCCGACCCTCGGTCCTCGGATCATCCTCCGATCCGCACGCACAGAGGGGTAAGCGATGAGAGCAGTAGCGAAATACGGGGCGCTGGCCACCCTCGGCTCCGTGGTCCTGTCGGCCCTCGTCGTCGTTCCCGCGGACGGCGCCGACGCCACCGGCGCCCAGGCCACCACCAGCGCGGCCCGCGGTGTCGCCCGCGCCGCCCAGCGCGCCGCCACCGCCGGCATCACGTTCGGCGCCTGTCCGAAGGCCGAGCGGCTGCCCGACCCCATCGTCTGCGGTACGGTCGAGGTCCCGCTCGACTACACCGAACCCGACGGCACGACGATCAGCCTCACCGTCAGCCGGGTGCCCGCGAGCGGGAGTCAGGAGCGGCGGCAGGGCGCGCTGGTCTTCAACCCCGGCGGTCCCGGCGCCTCCGGCATGTACTTCCCGATGGCCGCCGAGGTGCCCCACTGGAAGCGGATCGCCGAGGCGTACGACCTCATCGGCTACGCCCCTCGCGGAGTGGGCCGTTCCGCCCCGCTCTCCTGCGAGGATCCGGGGGACCACGTCAAAGCCCCGACGCAGTCCCCCGTCCATCCCTCCGCGTCGTACAAACGGGAGCGGATCGCCGAGGCCAAGGCGTACGCGCAGGGCTGTGCGCGCGCCGCCGGCCCCGCGCTCCCCCACTACAACTCGCTGAACAACGCCCGCGATCTGGATGTGCTGCGCGCGGCGCTCGGCGAGCGGAAGCTGACCTTCATGGGCGCCTCGTACGGGACCTACTTCGGCGCGCTCTACGCGACACTCTTCCCCTCGCATGTGGGCCGGATGGTCCTCGACTCCGCCGTGAACCCGGACCCCGAGCAGATCTGGTACCGCAACAACCTCGACCAGTCGGTCGCGTTCGAGCGGCGCTGGGAGGACTTCCGTACCTGGGTGGCCAAGCATGACGCGACGTACCACCTGGGCACCGACGCCGAGCGGGTACGGCAGAGTTACGAGAGGGTACGCGCGGGAGTCGCGCACAAGCCGGCCGGCGGGAAGGTCGGACCGGGCCAGCTCCAGGCGGCGATGCTCGCGGCCGGTTACTACGACGACTACTGGCCAGCGCGCGCCACGGCCCTCTCCGAGTATCTGAAGGGCAATCAGCAGCCGCTGATCGAGCAGGCCGCGCCCCGTCAGGCCGACGCCGCGGAGAGCGAGAACGCCGGCGCGGTCTATACCGCGATCGAGTGCAATGACGCGCCCTGGCCCACGGACTTCGCGGTGTGGGACCGCGACAACAGCGCGCTGGCGCAGCGCGCGCCGTTCGAGACCTGGGACAACGCGTGGATGAATCTGCCCTGCGCCTACTGGACCGCGCCGCGGCAGCGGCCGGCCGAAGTCCGCGCCCGGCCGGGCCAGTTGCCGCCCACGCTGATCCTGGCGGCGGAGCGGGACGCGGCGACGCCGTACGAGGGGGCGGTGGAGCTGCACGAGCGGCTGGCCGGTTCGGCCCTGGTGACCGAGCGGGACGCCGGTACACACGGGGTGTCGGGCGGCGGCAACGCCTGCGTCACCGCCTATGTGGAGGACTACCTGCTGCACGGAAAGGCGCCGGTGCCGCGCGCCGACTGCGCGCCGCACGCCGAGCCTGACCCGGCGTCGCCGAGACCGGCCGACAGGCTCGTCGAACTGCGGAGCCGGCTCAATCCGGGTGTGCGTCTCTGAGCCGGCACCGAGGCCCGGGCCCCCGGTCCGCGTCGCGTCGCTGCCCCGGCTCACCGCGCCTATCGTGAAAGACACAGCAAAAGACACAGCATCGGTGGCGTCGAGGCGAGACAGACGTGACGGAACCGGAGATCGACTACAAAGCGGTGTTCCAGGCCCTTCCCGGGGCGGTGGTGCTGCTGACCCCGCAGCTGCTCTATATCGACGTCAACGAAGAGTTCCTGCGGCAGATGGGCCGCACTCGCGAGCAGGCCGCCGGCGGCCGCTATATCGGGGACGATTTCGCCCACAGTCCGAGCGACCCCGGCGCGGCCGTGGTGCGCAACATCGTGGCATCACTGCGCCGGGTGGTGGAGACAGGTGAGCGCGAGACGATGATGCAGCGCTACGACAGGGAGGACCCCGAGCGGCCCGGGATGCGGCGAGAACAGTACTGGAGCATGATCAACACCCCCGTCTTCGGCCCGGACGGGCGGGTGGCGCTGCTGATGCACCGGGTGGAGGATGTCACCGAACTCATCCGCGCCCGCGAGGTGGCGCTGAGCCTGCAAGAGGCGATGCTGCCCACTCCCCGCTGCCTCGGGAGCCACCCGTCGGCCGCACGCTACCGGCCCGCCGTCGACACGCTGGACGTGTGCGGTGACTGGTACGACCTGGTGGACCTGGACGGCGACCGCGGCGCGGTCGCCGTCGGCGATGTCGTCGGACACGGTCTGCCCGCCGCCCAGGTCATGGGGCAACTGCGCAGCGCGCTCAGCGCCGCCTCCCGCACCACCGACGGGCCCGCCCGGGCCCTGGAAGTCCTCGGGCTCTACGCCCGCTCCGTCGAGGGCGCCGAGAACACCACCGCGGCCACCGCGTTCATCGACTGGAACACCCACACCATCACCTACAGCAGCGCCGGCCACCCGCCGCCGGCCCTCCTGCACAAGGACGGCACCGTCGAGTTCCTTGACCGGGCCACCGATCCCCCGCTCGGCGCCCGCCCCGAACACGCCCCCCGCCCCCAGGCCACCGTGCCCTTCACCGAAGGCTCCGTTCTCATGCTGTACACCGACGGCCTGATCGAACGCCGCCACGAAGACATCGACACGGGCCTCGCCCGGCTCGCCCGCTCCCTGGCCCACCACCGGGCCGCCGACCCCGAAACCCTCGCCGACGCCCTGCTGGCCGACCTGCTCCCGCCGGGCGGCGTCACCGACGACACCGCCATGGTCATCGTGCGGCTATGACCCCGCTGGTTTGTTCGTGACTCGGTTCCGTACCGACTCGGGTTCCATCGGCCGCGATCGTCGCGGGACCGGGACGAACGGGGAAAGAAGGCGAACCTCCCCCGCAGGTCACCACGTTTCCGCGGGTCAGCGGCCGATGGGAACCCGAAGCCGGACCCGGTGTCGCTGGACGGGCCGGCGAGCGGCCAGGGGCCGCCGGCGATCGTCTGATCTTCCGGGCGGGGTGGCCGGGCCGGCCCACAGCGGGCCGGCCGGCCACCACATCCACAGTGCTTCCGGAGTGCTTCCGGAGGCCGGAGTTACGCGAGTCCCGCCACGAGGTCCGCGACCGACTTGCGGCGGCCCGTGTAGAACGGGACCTCTTCCCGGACGTACAGGCGGGCCTCGGAGCCGCGCAGATGGCGCATGAGGTCCACGATCCGGTAGAGCTCGTCGGCCTCGAAGGCCAGCACCCACTCGTAGTCGCCGAGCGAGAACGAGGCGACCGTGTTGGCGCGCACGTCGGGGTAGCCACGGGCCATCTTCCCGTGGTCGGCCAGCATCCTGCGGCGGTCCTCGTCGGGCAGCAGGTACCAGTCGTAGGACCGTACGAAGGGGTAGACGCTCACATAGTCGCGGGGCGTCTCGTCGGCCAGGAAGGCCGGTACGTGCGACTTGTTGAACTCGGCGGGGCGGTGCAGCGCCATGTTCGACCAGACCGGCTCCAGCCGCTGTCCGAGCCGGGTACGGCGGAAGCGGTTGTACGCGTCCTGGAGTTCGTCCGCGGTCTCCGCGTGCCACCAGATCATGACGTCGGCGTCCGCGCGCAGCCCGGACACGTCGTAGGTGCCGCGTACGGTGACGTCCTTGGCGCCGAGTTGGTCGAACAGCTCCTGGACCTCGTCCGCGAAGCCGGTCCGGTCCTCGGGCAGCACATCGCGCAGTTTGAAGACGGACCACAGCGTGTAGCGGATGACCTCGTTGAGGTCCTTGGCCTTCTTGCCCGCGTTCGGGGTCTTCTCTGGTGCAGCAGTCATGGGGCTATTCTCCCGCGCCCCGTCCCGTGGCCCGCGCCAGGGTCGACGTGTCGATGATCTCGTCGGCCGCGCGCCGGGCGGACGCGATACACGCCGGGATACCGACGCCGTCGTACGCGGCGCCGCACAGCCGCAGCCCCGGGAGCTTGGCGACGGCCTCGCGGATCCGGGTGATCCTGGCCAGGTGGCCGACGGGGTACTGCGGCAGGCCGCCGGTCCAGCGGGTCACTTCCGTGGCCACCGGCTTCGCGGTGAGCCCGACCGCGTCGCCGAGGTCGCGCAGCGACACACCGACGAGTTCGCTGTCCTCGCGCTCCAGTTGCTCCTCCTCGCCATACCGTCCGATGGAGGTACGAAGGACGAAGAGGCCGGGCGCGGCGTCCGCGACCCAGCCCCACTTCCGGGTGGAGAAGGTCGACGCCTTGATCGTGCGGCCGTCGACGGGCGGTACGAGAAACCCGCTGCCCTCGGGCATCGCGCCGAGATCAGCGCGCCGGAACGCCATCGTGACCAGCGCCATCGACGCGTACTCGACCGCGGCGAGTTCGGCGGCGGCTGCCGGGGACTCGTCGGAGAGCAGCGCGGAGGCGGACCAGGCGGGGGTGGCGAGCACCACGCCGTCGGCGGCCAGGGTGCTCCGCTCGGTACGGATCAGCCAGCCGTCGGGGGTGCGTCTGAGGCCGAGGACGGGCGTCTCCACCAGGATCTCGCCGCCGCCCGCCCGTACGGCGTCCGCGACGGCGCCGGGCAGGCTGCCCACACCGCCCGCGATGCCCGCGAAGACCGCGCCCGGCGCTCCGCCGTCGCGCTGCTTGCCCGCGGTCGTGGCCTGGAGGTCGCGCACACCCGCCAGCAGGGAGTCATGGGTTCTGGCCAGCTCGAAGAGCTGCGGAACGGCCGCCCTCATGGAGATGCGGTACGCGTCGCCCGCGTAGACCCCGCCGAGCAGTGGTTCCACCAGCCGGTCGACGACCTCGCGGCCCAGCCGCTGGGCCACGTACTCGCCGACCGGGACATCGTCGCCGACCTCGGTGGGCGGCAGTTCCGGTTCGCGGGCGATCCTGGCGAGCCCTTCGTCGGAGAGCAGCCCGGCGAGGGCGGCGGGGTCGCCAGGCACGCCCATCACATGGCCCTTGGGCATGGGCCGCAGTTTCCCGCGCGTCCACACCGAGGCGGTAGTGGCGGTGGGCGGCTGGAGCAGTTCTCCGAGCCCGACGGCCTCGGCCAGATCGACGGCCTCGGGCCGGCGCGCGAGCATCGACTCGGCCCCGAGGTCGATGGGGACGCCCTCGATCTCGCCGGTCCGCAGCTTGCCGCCGAGCCGGTCGGTGGCCTCCAGCAGTGTGACCCGGACCCCGGCGCCCAGCAGCCGGTGCGCGGCGGCGAGACCGGCGATACCGCCCCCGATGACGACCACATGGCCCGTTGGCGTGTCCACGTGCTGCGCGCTCGACTCCATGCCCCCACTCTCTCAAACCGTCTTGGACGGTCCATAACGAGTCCCGACCGTGACCGCTTCGGGACCGTAGATGAGCATCCATGTCCGGGCGTCGCACGTCGAACCGGCATCACACTCTCATCAACCGTCCCTGGGGGGCCGACATGCGCGCGATGCCAGCGTTCGCGGCAGCACTACTCACTGTCTCACTCGCGCTCGCGGGATGCAGCGCCGACGGTGGCAGTGACAACGCGACGGCGGCGGACAGCGCCGCGAAACCGGTTCAGGAGCGGCAGGCGGACACGGCGGACGCCGGGTCGGGGGCCGGTGCGCCCGCGCCGGGCAGCGAGGGGACGGGCGCCGAGCAGCGGCCCGCGACGGCCGGTACGCAGGTGATCCGCACCGCCGAACTCACCGTGCGCGTCAAGAACACGGAGAAGGCGCTCGCCACGGCGCGGGCCGCGGCGATGAATTCCGGTGGGTTCGTGGAGAACGAGTCCACCGAGCGGATCGAGGGCGACCATGTCGGCTCGCGCATCGTGCTGCGGGTGCCGCAGGACGCGTACGACGAGGTCCTGGCCGAACTGGCGGGCACCGGCACGCTGGTGGCGCGCAAGGCGGACGCGAAGGACGTCACCGACCAGGTGGTCGATGTGAACAGCAGGATCGCCTCGCAGCGGGCGAGCGTCGCGCGCGTACGGGAGTTGATGGACCGGGCGACGCGGCTCAGCGATGTGGTCACGCTGGAGGGCGAGTTGAGTACGCGTCAGGCCGCTCTGGAGTCCCTGCTCGCGCAGCAGGCGTCGCTCAAGGACCGGACGTCCCTGGCCACCATCACGCTGGAGCTCACCGAGGCTCCGGTCGTCAGGAAGGAGAAGACGAAGGAGGAGGACGGTCCCGGGTTCCTGGACGCGCTGGGCGGCGGCTGGGACGCGCTGACCGCGACCGTGCGGTGGATCGGGGTGGTGATCGGCGCGGTGGCGCCGTTCGCCGCCGTGCTCGCGGTGCTCTACGCGCTGTGGCGGCTGGTACGCGGCCGACTGCCCCGCAGGCCGGAGCCGGTACCCGCGCCCTGGCCCACCTCCGCGTCCTCCGCCTCGCCCTCGGCCGAGCCCTCGCCGGCTCCCGACGCGTCGGCCGCTGAGGGGACGCGCGCGGACTGATCCGGATCCGCCCGCGTAGCGTTCCCCGGGAACACGGAAGCGAGAGGGGCGCGCAATGGCGGCGGAGCGCATGGTGGTCATCGGCGGCGATGCGGCGGGCATGTCCGCCGCATCGCAGGCCCGCAGGATGAGGGGACCGGAGGAGCTGGAGATCGTCGCGTTCGAGCGCGGCCACTTCACCTCGTACTCCGCGTGCGGCATTCCGTACTGGGTGGGCGGGGACGTGTCGGGACCGGGTGAACTGATCGCCCGTACGCCCGAGGAGCACCGCGCACGCGCCATCGATCTGCGGATGCGCACAGAGGCCGTGGAGATCGACGTGCCTGGGCAGCGGGTGCGCGTACGCGATCTCTCCGACGGTACGGAGAGCTGGACCGGCTTCGACAAGCTCGTCGTCGCGACGGGCGCCCGCCCGGTGCGCCCGGCGCTGCCCGGGATCAACGCGCCGGGCGTGCACGGCGTGCAGAACCTCGACGACGGCCGGGCGCTGCTGGACACCCTCGGCGGTACGGAAGGCCGGCGCGCGGTCGTCGTCGGCGCCGGTTATATCGGGGTGGAGATGGCGGAGGCGCTGCTGAAGCGCGGTTATCGGGTCACCGTGGTGTACCGCGACGATCACCCGATGGCGACGCTCGACCCCGACATGGGCCGGCTCGTCCAAGAGGCGATGAACGGGATGGGCATCACGACGGTGGGCGGGACGGCGGTCACCGGCATCCGCACCGGCGCGGACGGCCGGGTACGGGCCGTCGTCACCGACGCCGCCGAGTACCCGGCCGATGTGGTCGTGCTCGGCATCGGCGTGGAGCCGGAGACCAACCTCGCCCGCGCCGCGGGTCTACCCCTCGGGCCGCACGGAGGGCTGCTCACCGATCTGGCCATGCGGGTGCGCGGCCACGAGAACATCTGGGCCGGCGGGGACTGCGTGGAGGTCTTCGACCTGGTCTCGGGCGCGACCCGGCACATCCCGCTGGGCACCCACGCGAACAAGCACGGCCAGATCATCGGCGCGAACGCCGGCGGCGGCTACGCGACCTTCCCCGGGGTGGTCGGCACGGCCGTCAGCAAGGTATGCGACCTGGAGATCGCCAGGACCGGGCTGCGGGAGAAGGACGCCCGGCGGGCGGGCCTCCGGTTCGTCACCGCGACCATCGAGTCCACCAACAGCGCCGGTTACTACCCAGGCGCCGCCTTCATGACGGTGAAGATGCTCGCGGAGCACCGTACGGGCCGACTGCTGGGTACGCAGATCGTCGGCCGTGAGGGCGCGGCGAAGCGGGTGGACATCGCGGCGGTGGCGCTGACGGCCGGGATGACGGTGGAGGCGATGATCACCCTGGACCTGGGCTACGCCCCGCCGTTCTCCCCGGTCTGGGACCCGGTGCTGGTCGCCGCGCGCAAGGCGACGACGGCGGTACGGAAGGCGGGGGTGTAGCCGCGGACCGCTCGGGAGTCAGCGGGCGGTCTGGGTGTGTACGTACTCCACGAGCCGGGTCAGGGCGTCCGGGTCCATGCTCGGCAGCACACCGTGGCCCAGATTGAAGACATGGCCCTCCAGACCGGCCGCCGCGTCCAGCACCTCGCGGGTCTTGGTCTCCACCGCCGCCGTCGGGGCGAAGAGCACGGCCGGGTCGAGGTTGCCCTGGAGCGCCTTGCCGGGGCCGACCCGGCGGGCCGCCTCGTCCAGCGGGACCCGCCAGTCGACGCCGACGACATCCGCGCCCGCCTCGCCCATCAGGCCGAGCAGTTCGCCCGTACCGACCCCGAAGTGGATACGCGGGACGCCGTACGGGGCGACCGCGTCGAAGACCTTCGCCGAGGCGGGCAGCACGGAACGGCGGTAGTCGGCCGGGGCCAGGGCGCCCACCCATGAGTCGAAGAGCTGCACGGCGCTCGCGCCCGCCTCGATCTGCACCTTGAGGAAGGTGGAGGTGATGTCCGCGAGCCGGTCGAGCAGATCGGCCCACAGCTCCGGGTCGCCGTACATCATCGCTTTGGTGTGCTCGTGGTTGCGGGACGGGCCGCCCTCCACGAGATAGCTGGCGAGCGTGAACGGCGCGCCGGCGAAGCCGATGAGCGGGGTGGCGCCCAGTTCGCCCGTGAGCATGCCGATCGCTTCGGTGACATACGAGACGTCGTCCGGGGTGAGGTCGCGCAGCCGGGCGAGATCGGCGCGGGTCCGGATCGGCTCGGCGACGACGGGGCCGATCCCGGGCTTGATGTCGAGGTCGAGGCCGATGGCCTTGAGGGGGACGACGATGTCGCTGAAGTAGATCGCGGCGTCGACCTTGTGGCGCCGTACCGGCTGGAGAGTGATCTCGGTGACCAGCTCGGGCCGCATGCAGGATTCCAGCATCGGAATTCCCTCGCGCACCTTCAGATACTCCGGCAGCGAGCGCCCCGCCTGCCGCATGAACCAGACCGGTGTGTGCGGCACCGGTTCACGCCTGCACGCCTTCATAAAGGGCGATTCGTACGGCTTCGTCTGCTGGCCCGAGGGGCGGTCAAAGGCGCTCACGACCAGAATCTTCGCATGTACGGGGAAGCCGCTGCCCCGGCCCGGGTGTCCTTCCCTGCGCGAGACGCGCGTTCCGCCTACTCTTCCCCGCATGGCTGCGGCTCAGGGACAGTTTTCCGATCATTCCAACGGCACCGAGGGAACGGGGGGCGCGGAGGGGGATTCCGGTCCGGCCACGTTCCGTTCGGCGGTCGAAGCACTGCGAACGGCGCGGCTGCGTCCCGAGATCGAGGTCGACCCGACCCCGCCGCCCAAGCGGCTGGCACCGTACGCGTACGCCCTGGAGGCGGCGGTCGTCGACGGCGACGACGACTTGGCGGACGGCCGGCTCATCCTGCTCCACGACCCGGCCGGACATGACGCCTGGCAGGGCACCTTCCGGCTGGTGACGCTCGTACGGGCGGAGCTGGAGCCGGAGATGGCGGCGGATCCGCTGCTGCCCGAGGTGTGCTGGTCCTGGCTGACCGGCGCGCTGGAGGCGCGCGGACTGTCGTACGGGGAGGCCAGCGGCACCGTCACGCGTGCCGGGTCGTACTACTTCGGCGGTCTCGCCGAGCGCAGACCCGCCACGCAGATCGAGATCCGCGCGTCCTGGACTCCGCGCGAGGGCCGGGGCGGGGCGCCCGACGCGGCGGCGCATCTGGCGGCCTGGTGCGATCTGCTCTGCCAGATCGCGGGGCTGCCGCCCGCCTCGACAGGGCCGGCCGCGGGCGGGGCGGACCCGGGCGCCGGCGCGGGTGTGGTGTCACTGCCGCAGCGGCGCGGGCCGCAGGTGTCCTGAGGCCGCGGGTGTCCTGACCGCCCGCACCGCGCCGCCGCGGGTGGGGCCCGTAACGGAATGATCGATCACCCGTCCGAATTGCCCGAATTGTTACTCACCAAATCGTGATCTTTCTCTAAAGGCGGGCGGGATTGCTGCCGAAGAGGTCAATGACCCTTCAAGCACGGATAGCCCCGGCTTCATCCCCCGAGCCGGCCCCGTCCCGCACCTTCCCAGGAGGCCTGGTGTCCGTTCTCCTAGAGCAGCCCGCAAGCCTGGTCGCCTACCGCCCGAACAAGCCGACGGCCATGGTCGTCGTAGCCGACCCACGCGTCCGCTCCACCGTCACCCGCCACTTGTGGGCCCTTGGAGTCCGTGACGTCATCGAGGCGTCGTCCATCGCGGAGGCCCGCCCCCGCGTCGGCAACCCACGCGACATCTGCGTTGCCGACGTCCATCTGCCCGACGGTTCCGGGCTGACCCTGCTGTCCGAGACCCGAGCCGCGGGCTGGCCCAATGGCCTCGCCCTCTCCGCCGCCGATGACATCGGCGCGGTGCGCAACGCCCTCGCGGGCGGTGTCAAGGGCTATGTCGTCACCGGCACCCGTACGAACATCGGCCACCCGGGCCGTCCCGGCGCCGCCCCCATCGGCGCCGGCCAGCGGATGCACCGCCGTCCTCCGGGGGCCCCGAGTCACCCGGGCGGCTACCGGGAGCTCTCCGGCCGTGAGGTCGAAGTGCTCCGGCTGGTCGCCGAAGGCCAGTCCAACAAGGCCATCGGTGTCTCGATGGGCCTGTCCGCACTCACCGTCAAGAGCCATCTCGCCCGGATCGCGCGCAAGCTCGGCACGGGCGACCGGGCGGGGATGGTCGCCGTGGCCCTCCGTACCGGAATCATCCACTGACCACTTCTCGCCCCCACCGCCCGTCGACGGAACGTTCCGTCGACGGGCGCCTTCCGTTCACGGATACCCTTGACAGGTGACCGACGCCCAAGAGACCGCAGCAGAGCCAGCACTGCGAACCACCGGGGGCCAGCGGCGGCAGCCGCTCATGTCGCTGCCCCCGGACGACGTCGAATCGGCGCCGATCCCCTTGCTGGAGCCCCGCGAGGGCATTCCGCCGGTGGTCGCCACCGATGAGGCGCTCGCCGAGGTGATCGCGGCCTTCGCCGCGGGCACCGGCCCCGTGGCCGTCGACGCCGAGCGTGCGTCCGGTTACCGGTACGGTCAGCGCGCCTATCTCGTCCAGCTGCGCCGCGAGGGCGCGGGCACGGCGCTGATCGATCCAGTCGGCTGCCCCGATCTCTCCGGTCTCGGCGAGGTGCTCGCCGGGACCGAGTGGATTTTGCACGCGGCGACTCAGGATCTCCCCTGCCTGCGCGAAATAGGCATGACGCCCACCCGGCTGTTCGACACGGAACTGGCAGGCCGGCTGGCGGGCTTTCCCCGGGTCGGCCTCGGCGCGATGGTCGAGAACGTCCTCGGCTACGCCCTGGAGAAGGGCCACTCCGCGGTCGACTGGTCGACCCGTCCGCTCCCCGAGCCGTGGCTGCGCTATGCCGCGCTCGATGTGGAGCTGCTCGTCGATCTGCGGGACGCGCTGGAGAAGGAGCTGGACCGCCAGTCCAAGCTGGACTGGGCGCACCAGGAGTTCGACGCGATCGCCTCGGCCCCGCCGCCGCCCCCGCGCAAGGACCCGTGGCGCCGTACGTCGGGGATGCACAAGGTACGCCGCCGCCGTCAGATGGCGGTCGTACGGGACCTGTGGACCACCCGCGACCGGGTCGCGCAGCGGCGTGATGTCTCCCCCGGCAAGGTGCTGAGCGACGCCGCGATCATCGAGGCGGCGCTGGCGCTGCCGGTGAACGTGCACGCGCTGACCGCGCTGACCGGTTTCGGCCACCGGATGGGACGCCGGCAGCTGGAGCAGTGGCAGGCGGCGATCGACCGGGCCAGGGCGCTGCCCGACGCGGAGCTGCCCCAGCCGGGCCAGCAGGTGGCGGGACCGCCGCCGCCGCGCTCCTGGGCGGACAAGGACCCGGAGGCGGCGGCCCGGCTGTCGGCCGCCCGCGCCGCGGTCTCGGAGCTGGCCGAGCGGCTGAACATGCCGCAGGAGAACCTGATCACGCCGGACACGGTGCGCCGGGTCTGCTGGGAGCCGCCGCAGGGACCGACGGTGGAGAAGGTGGCGGAGGCGCTGGCGGGCCACGGGGCACGCGCCTGGCAGGTCGAGCAGGTGGCGCCGCTGCTGACGCGTGCGCTGTCGGTGCCGGACTGACCGGCCGTGTCGTACTGACGGTGCGCCCCGCCTTCCGGCGGGGCCGGCCAGTGGTCCGCCGCGGGCCGGCCCCGGTGGTTCACGACGCCTGGGACGCCCGGGGTGGCCACGTCCGCCGGCGAGTGAGCCAAAGGGGCAGCGCCGACGTCGAAAGGGAGGCTGTGCTCACTATGCGGCTCCGCCGCGTGGGCGGAGATTCGTGAGGACCGAGCTAATCGAGCACGGTCGACCGTCGACGGTGTCCGCGGCCGGAGGCCGCTGATGGACACAGCAAGCGCCCGGAGGCGAACCGAGCCCTTAAAAAGAGCGGCCCGGGCTGGGCAGCGTGGTTACCCACAAGTAGCATAGAAGCGGTAGCGCGCCTCAAGCGCGCCCCGCAGTGCCACCCCGCACCCTGGAGGAGAGCCATCGTGCCTCGTACCGTCAGGGATGTCGTCTTCGTCGACGGCGTCCGCACCCCGTTCGGCAAGGCGGGCCCGAAGGGCATGTACCACGAGACCCGCGCCGACGACCTCGTCGTGAAGGCGATCCGGGAGCTGCTGCGCCGCAACCCGGACCTCGACCCGGCCCGGATCGACGAGGTCGCCATCGCCGCCACCACCCAGCTCGGTGACCAGGGCCTCACGCTCGGCCGTACCGCGGGGATCCTCGCCGGGCTGCCGCAGTCCGTACCCGGCTACTCGATCGACCGTATGTGCGCGGGCGCGCTGACCGCGGTCACCAGCACCGCGGGCTCCATCGCGTTCGGCGCGTACGACATCGTCGTGGCCGGCGGGGTCGAGCACATGGGCCGCCACCCCATGGGCGAGGGCGTCGACCCGAACCCGCGCTTCGTCTCCGAGAAGCTCGTGGACGACTCCGCGCTCTTCATGGGGATGACCGCCGAGAATCTGCACGACCGCTTCCCGCACCTGACCAAGGCGCGCGCCGACGAGTACGCGGTGCGTTCGCAGGAGAAGGCCGCCAAGGCGTACGCCAACGGCACGATCCAGCAGGACCTGGTGCCGATCTCCATCCGCCGCACCAACCCCGACGCGGGGGAGACGGGCTGGGGGCTCGCCACCGCCGACGAGCCGATGCGGCCGGGGACGACGCTGGAGACGCTGGCCGGTCTGAAGACCCCGTTCCGGCCGCACGGCCGGGTCACCGCGGGCAACGCGGCGGGGCTCAACGACGGCGCCACCGCCTCGCTGATCGCCGCCGAGGACTTCGCGCGCGAGCAGGGCCTTCCGGTCAGGATGCGGCTGGTCTCGTACGCGTTCGCGGGCGTCGAGCCGGAGGTCATGGGGTACGGCCCGATCCCGTCGACGGAGAAGGCGCTCGCCAAGGCGGGTCTTTCGATCTCCGACATCGGTCTGTTCGAGATCAACGAGGCTTTCGCGGTGCAGGTGCTGGCCTTCCTGGACCACTACGGCATCGCGGACGACGACGAACGCGTCAACCAGTACGGCGGCGCCATCGCGTTCGGCCACCCGCTGGCCTCCTCCGGTGTCCGGCTGATGACGCAGCTGGCGCGGCAGTTCGAGTCGCACCCGCACGTCCGCTACGGGCTGACCACCATGTGCGTCGGCTTCGGCATGGGCGCGTCGGTCATCTGGGAGAACCCGCACTTCGACGGAGGCACCAAGTGAGCACCAGCACCACGGAACTCCTGAAGGGGGCGGCCGGGCTGTTCCCCGGCGAGGTCGTCACGCAGGCGCATGTACGCCATCTCGACCTCCCCGCGGGCGCCGGGCGCTTCGCGCTCATCACGCTGGACAACGGCCTGGACCACACCAAGCCGACCACCTTCGGACCGCAGTCGCTGGCGAACCTCGACGCCGCGATCGACCAGGTCGAGAAGGAGGCGGCCGACGGCACGGTCGTCGGCGTCGGGATCACCGGCAAGCCGTTCATCTTCGCGGTCGGCGCCGACCTCAAGGGCGTGGAGCTGCTGAAGCGCCACGAGGACGCGCTCGCGATCGGCAAGGGCGGCCACGAGGTCTTCAAGCGGCTCGCCGGGCTGGCCGTACCGACGTTCGCGTACTACAACGGCGCGGCGATGGGCGGCGGTGTCGAGGTCGGTCTGCACTGTCAGTACCGCACCGTCTCGGCCGCGCTGCCCGCGTTCTCGCTGCCCGAGGTCTTCCTCGGCCTCGTCCCCGGCTGGGGCGGCTGCACGCTGCTGCCGAATCTGATCGGCGCGGACCGCGCGGTCTCCGTCGTCATCGAGAACTCGCTCAACCAGAACAAGCAGCTCAAGGGCGCCCAGGTGCGTGAACTGGGCATCGCCGACGCGATCTTCGAGGGCGCCGACTTCCTGGAGCGGTCGCTGAGCTGGACCGCGTCCGTGCTGACGGGCGAACTGACCGTCGAGCGCCCCGAGGTGGACCGCGGCGAGGCATGGGACCGGGCGGTGGAGCGCGGCAGGCAGATCGCCGACTCCAAGGTGCACGGCGCGGCTCCGGCCGCCTACCGCGCGCTGGACATCATCGCCGCCGCCAAGGACGGCGATCTCCAGGCCGGCTTCGACGCCGAGGACCAGGCCCTCGCGGATCTGATCATGGGCGGTGAACTGCGCTCCGGCATCTACGCGTTCAACCTGGTGCAGCGGCGCGCCAAGCGGCCGGCCGGGGCCCCCGACAAGGCGCTGGCGCGCCCGGTCACCAAGGTCGGCGTCGTCGGCGCGGGGCTGATGGCCTCTCAGCTGGCGCTGCTCTTCCTGCGCCGTCTCGAAGTCCCGGTCGTCCTCACGGACATCGACCAGGAGCGGGTCGACAAGGGCGTCGGCTATGTCCACGGCGAGATCGACAAGCTGCTGCTGAAGTCCCGTATCAACCAGGACAAGGCCAACCGTCTCAAGGGCCTGGTCTCGGGTGTGCTGGACAAGGCCGAGGGCTTCTCGGACGCGGACTTCATCATCGAGGCCGTCTTCGAGGAGATGGGCGTCAAGCAGAAGGTGTTCGCGGAGGTCGAGGCGGTCGCCCCGGCGCACGCGATCCTCGCCACCAACACCTCGTCGCTGTCGGTCTCCGAGATGGCGTCGAAGCTGAAGAACCCCGAGCGGGTCGTCGGCTTCCACTTCTTCAACCCGGTCGCGGTCCTCCCGCTGCTGGAGATCGTGCGCGGGGAGCGGACCGACGACGCCTCGCTCGCCACGGCGTTCGGGGTGGCGAAGAAGCTGAAGAAGAGCGCGGTGCTGGTGAAGGACGCGCCGGCGTTCGTCGTCAACCGCATCCTGACCCGCTTCATGGGCGAGATCCAGAACGTCATCGACGAGGGCACTCCGGTGGCGGTGGCGGAGCGCGCGGTCGAGCCGCTGGGGCTGCCGATGTCCCCGCTGGTGCTGCTCGAACTGGTCGGTCCCGCCATCGGTCTGCATGTCTCGCAGACCCTGCACGGCGCGTTCCCGGACCGCTTCACGGTCTCCGGGAACCTGGCGGCGGTCGTCAAGGCCGGCAAGCGCGGCTTCTATGTCCACGACTCCGGGAAGCCGGAGCTGGACCCAGAGGTGGCCGCGCTCCTCCAGCAGGGTGACGTCGTCCTCACCGAGGAGCAGACGCGCGAGCGGGTGCTGGACGCGGTGGCCCAGGAGATCGGTCTGATGCTGGACGAGGGCGTCGTGGCCGAGGCCCAGGACATCGACCTCTGTCTGCTCACGGGCGCGGGCTGGCCCTTCCACCTGGGTGGCATCACCCCGTATCTGGACAGGGAGGGCGTCTCGGAGCGGGTGAACGGCAAGCGGTTCCTGGCGCCGGGCGTGGCGAGCGTCCCCGCGTAGGCTCACGGCGTACGGCGAACGGGCCGGTACGGAAGGGGACTTCACTTCCGTACCGGCCCGGCCCGGTCCGTACCGGTCCGTCGCGGCCTCCGTATGTCGCTCAGATCCGGGTCCACGCCTCCAGCGCCAGGCCCGGCTCCGCCTTCTGACGGGCCGTCCGCAAGGAGCCGTCCTCGCCGATCACCGCGAGGATCACCCGCCCCCGGCCGTCCAGCGCCAGCGCGGGCGCGCCGGAGCAGCGCTCCCCGGTCGGGGTCCAGTGGAGGCCCGCCGCCTCGTTCTCCGTCGGGTAGGCGGCGATGTGCGGGCGGCCGTCGGCGCCGCGCTGGGCCAGGATCGTGCAGTCGTGGCCGTCCACGGGGGTACGCAGCAGGGCGAGCGGGCCGGTGCCGGGACCGCCCAGCCGCGCGGGTGCCGTCCCGGGGCGCCAGGCGCGTACGGTGCCGTCGCCGGCGTCGCGCCAGAAGTGGGTGAGCCGTCCGCCGCCGGTGCGCGAGGCGGTGATCGTGCCGGGCTCGACCCTCGCCTCCGGTTCGTCCTCGGCGCGCTCCAGCTTCGCGTCGGGTTTCGGGCGCAGCCAGCGCACCACGGTCTCCCGGGCCGGGACGAGGACATCGATCAGTCCGCGGTCGGTGACGGCGGCGGCGCTCTCGCCGGTGAGCTCCGTGTCCTCGGCGTTGGCGCCGCCCCAGGGCTGCCAGCGGCCGGTGGGCGACTGGTGCTTGGCCGAGAGTCCGCCGTTCGCGTTGCGGAGGAACAGATGCACCGAGCCGGTGGTGTCCAGGACCGCGGACGGCAGGCCGATGTCCACGCCCTTCTCGCGGTCCTTCCCGTGCGGGTTCCCCAGCGACTGCCAGTCCCGCAGCGGGCGGCCCGTCTGGTACTGGACGGCGTGGACGAGATCGGTGTCGGCGGGCCCGTCGGCGCGTGGACGTTTCCGTACCCCCACCAGATGGACGAAGCCCTCGGCGCTCTGCGCCACCGACAGATACGGCAGCAGGCCCCGGGCGGCCAGTTGCTCGGGCCCCGACCAGTCGGGGCCGCCGGGGCGGGTCTCCGTCCAGCGGAGCACCCCGTCGGCGTTCGGCGCGTACGCCGTGAGCCTGCCGTCCTTGCCGCGCAGCAGCCAGCCGGTGGTCGCGGGGACGGCGTCGTCCGTGCGGGACGCGGGGGGCGTACGGCGTGGCGTCGCGCCCCGGTCAGGGGCCTGGCTCGCGCTGTCCCCCGACCGCTTCGACGTCCGTCCGGACCGCGGTGTCATGGCCCACTGCCACCTTCCCGAGCGCGGAAAACCCAGAACTCGATAGTACTCAGGGGCGGGGACGGGGGCTCCGGGAGGCCGTACGGTCCGGCACTGTGCGACGCTGCGGAGGTGCTGATGCGGTTGATCGTCGACGCGGCGAATGTGGTCGGATCCGTTCCCGACGGGTGGTGGCGCGACCGGCGTGGTGCCACCGAGCGGCTGCGTGACTCCCTGGTGCCGTACGCCGCGCGGGGAGCGGCGGGGCATCCGGGGCCCGTCGAGGTCGTGCTCGTCGTGGAGGGCGCCGCGCGGGGCGTGGAGTCCGTACCGGGGGTACGGGTGGAGGCGGCGGCCGGGGGCGGGGACGACCTGATCGTGGAACTGGCCGCGCGGGCGGCGGCGGACGGCGCGGGCTGTGTCGTCGTCACGGCGGACCGTGAGCTGCGCGGGCGGGTAGCGGCGCACGGGGCGGAGTGCGCCGGGCCCAGGACCGTACGCCGGGCGCCGGAGCGCCGGGCGCCGGAGGATCAGCCACCGGACCCTGGCTCGGACTCGGACGCGGCCCCGGCCCCGGCCCCGGACTCGGACGCGGCCCCGGACCAGACCGGGGACCGGACGGCGGACCGGAGCACGGACGCGCCGCCGGCGGGGGCGCCCGAAGGGTTCTCGGACGGGCCGTCGGGCGGCTCGCCGGGCGAGGGTACGTAGAGCACCGCCCCGTCGACCGTCCCCGGCAGTGGTTCATAGCCCCGGGCGAGCAGCGCGCGCAGCGTGGGCAGCCGGTCGGGGGCGAAGGGCTTGCCGCGTGAGTCGTCCACGACCAGGGCGGGCGGGCGCGCCCTCAGTTCGTCGACGAGTACCGGCCAGGTGCCCGCCATCGCGTACTTCTCGCCGACCCGGGGACCGTCCCTGCCACCGCTGTAGTTGGTCAGCAGACCGGCCGTCAGATAGCGGCTGGCCGGGGCGCGGTCGGCGAGCCAGTAGATCTCCGGGTGTATCCCCCAGACCAGAACCCGGTCTGTGGGCGCTGTACGGGCCCGTACGGCGTCCGCGAGGCGCTGGGCGTGGGAGAGTTCCGCCCGGGGCGCGAGAATGCCCCAGGTGAGGAACAGCGCGCAGGCGCAGGCCGAGGTGAGCAGTGCGGAGGCGAGCCGGTCGCGGGGCAGCAGGCGCAGCGCGGCGGTCGCCAGGAGCACCAGCGGCGGCAGGAGTTGCAGGAAGTAGTGGCCGAAGAAGTGGAAGCCGAGCAGGACAGCGGCGGACGAGGACGCGAGCCATACCCAGAGGTCGGCGCCCGGTCCGCCGGTGCCGCCGCGGGTGCGCAGGGCGCGGATGACGGGGGGCAGCAGTCCCGCGCAGGCGAGAGCGAGCAGCGCGGTGTTCGCCAGGGCCCGGGAGAGCACATGGAGTTCGGAGCCGGTGAGGGTGGCGTACGCGCCCGATCCGGTCACCGCCCAGAAGAGGAAGCCGGACGGGGTGGTGAGCAGGGCCACCGCGAGCACGGGCAGCACGAGCCCGGCGGCGAGCCGCCCGACGGCGGCCCGTAAGAGGGGCGCGGGCGCGGTGCGCGCGGTGTTCCAGAGCAGCCACAGGACCGGGGCGAGGACGGCGCCGCCCGTCTGTTTGGTCAGCAGCGCCCCGGCGACGGCGAGCCCGGCGGCGCCCCAGCGGCCCCGGCCCGCGCACCACATCGCCGCGACGGTGAACGGCAGTATGAAGACCTCGAAGGTGGCCGACTGGGCGTCCTCGGGGTTGAGTCCGATGGAGACCAGCGGGTAGAGGACCCCGGCGGTACGGCCCGCGCGGTCGCCCCAGCGTCCCCGGGCGATGGCGGCGAGCAGCGCGGCGGTGGTCAGTTGGGCGAGGACGGCGAGCGCCTTCACCGCGTACAGGGATTCGTCGCCGAAGAGCGCGAAGGCCGATTCGTAGAGCCAGGGCAGCAGCGGCGGCTTCCGGTCGACGACGGTGTCGTAGAGCGCTCCCCCGGCGGCCAGTATCCGTGCCTGGACGGCGAGATAGCCCTCGTCGGGGCTCCACAGGGGCGGGCGGAAGGAAGGCAGCCGGGTGACGAGCGTCAGCAGCGCGAGCACGGGGAGCAGCCGCCGCCAGTAGCCGACGGTGGGGCCGGCCGGCCGGGCGGGGGCCGGTACGGGGTGCGGGGCGGAACGTGGCGGGGGCGTGACGTACCGGAGGGCGGGCGGCTCGACGACCATGCGCGGCACAGTAACCGGCCCCGCGGTCCGTGCCGGAGCAGGACATACGGGGCCGGGCCCACGTGGCGGACTTCCGCGCGGTTGACGGACCGTCAGCGGGACTGGCCGAGGCGGCTGTGCGCGCGTCCGTAGACGAAGTAGACGACCCCGCCGATGACCATCCAGACGCCGAAGCGGAGCCAGGTCTCGGCGGGCAGGTTGAGCATCAGCCAGAAGGAGGCGAGCACGGACGCGATCGGCAGATACGGCACGAGCGGGGTGCGGAACGAGCGCGGCAGGTCGGGGCGCTGTTTACGCAGGATGATGACGCCGATCGCGACCACGACGAAGGCGAACAGCGTGCCGATGTTGACCAGTTCGGCCAGTTCCTCGATGGAGGTGAGGCCGGCCACGATCGCGACGATCACCCCGAGCAGGACGGTGGAGCGGTACGGCGTGCCGAACCGGTGGTGGACATGGGAGAAGGTACGTGGCAGCAGTCCGTCGCGGCTCATCGCGAAGAACACCCGGGTCTGGCCGAGCAGCAGGATCATGCAGACCGAGGTGAGTCCGACGGCCGCGCCGAAGCTGATCAGCCCGGCCCAGAAGGGATGGCCGACCGACTTGAAGGCGTCGGCGAGCGGTGCGTCCACCGTCAGTTCGCTGTAATGCTGCATTCCGGTGACGACGATCGAGACGGCGACATAGAGCACGGTGCAGATGAAGAGGGAGCCGAGGATGCCGCGGGGTACGTCGCGCTGCGGATTGACGGTCTCCTCGGCGGCGGTCGCGACGATGTCGAAGCCGATGAAGGCGAAGAAGACGATGGCCGCGGCGGTGAAGATGCCCAGGACGCCGAAGTTGGTGGGGGTGTAGCCGGCCAGCAGCTGGATGAGCGGGGCCCTGAGCCCGCCGCCACCGGCGGCCGCCTCGGACGGCGGGATGAACGGCTGGTAGTTGGCGCCGTTGATGAAGAACGCACCGACGATGATCACGAGCAGGACGACGGTGACCTTGACGCCGACGACGACGCTGGTGACGCGCGAGGAGAGCTTGACGCCGATGACCAGGATGCAGGTCAGGGCGAGGACGAGCAGGAACGCGAGCAGATCGAAGCCGAACCTCCCGTTCTGCGTGCCGGAGAGGAAGTCCGGCAGACTCGCCCCGGCGTTGCCCAGCAGGGAGCGCACATAGCCGGACCAGCCGACCGCGACGACCGCGCAGCCGAGCGCCAGTTCCAGGACGAGGTCCCAGCCGATGATCCAGGCGGGCAGTTCACCGAGCGAGGCGTACGAGAAGGTGTACGCGGATCCGGCGACCGGCACCGTCGAGGCGAACTCGGCGTAGCAGAGTGCGGCCAGCGCGCAGACGATCCCGGCGACGACGAAGGCGAGGGCGGTGGCGGGCCCAGCCGTCTGTCTGGCCACCACACCGGTCAGGACGAAGATACCGGTGCCGATGATCACACCGACGCCGAAGACCGTCAGATCGAGCGCGGAGAGGGACTTTCTGAGCGCGAACTCGGGGTCCTCGGTGTCACGGATCGACTGCTCGACGTCCTTGGTGCGGAACACGCCGTTTCCGGCTGGTCCCGAGTCCCGCTGCGTACTCACCGGCGTACCTCCGTGTGCGCGTTCATCCGGCCATGATCGAGAGGCGTGCCATTTCCGGCACCCGATATGGGCGAATTTCACACGGATGGGCCGATTGGACCACTCTTACAGAGCGGCCCCACCGGCCCATCGGTACCTACGACGAGGAGGATCAGTCGCGGGCGGCCTCGGTGGGAGAGTCCACCAGCCGGCCGTCCAGCTTCGCGACCAGGCCGGTGACCTGGCGCGCGATGTCCGGCGCGGTCAGCCCGATCTCGGCCATGACCTCCTTGCGGGAGGCGTGGTCGAGGAAGCGCGGCGGAATCCCGAAGTCCCGCAGCGGTACGTCGACCCCGGCGTCGCGCAGCGCCTGGGCGACCGCCGAACCGACGCCGCCGACCCGGCTGTTGTCCTCGACGGTGACGACCACGCGGTGCTGCTCGGCGAGCGGGGCAAGGGCCTCGTCGACCGGCTTGACCCAGCGGGGGTCGACAACCGTGGTCGTGATGCCCTGTTTGTCGAGAAGGTCGGCGATGTCCAGGCACATCGGGGCGAGCGCGCCGACGGAGACCAGCAGGACGTCCGCCGTACCCTCCTCGGTCCTGCGCAGGACGTCCATACCACCGACCCGGCCGACGGCGGCGACCGCCGGGCCGACCGCGCCCTTGGAGAACCGGACGACGGTCGGGGCGTCCTCGACCTCCACCGCTTCCCGGAGCTGGGCGCGCACCTGGTCGGCGTCGCGTGGAGCGGCGATCCGCAGCCCCGGCACGCACTGGAGGATGGACATGTCCCACATGCCGTTGTGGGAGGCGCCGTCGGTGCCGGTGATCCCGGCCCGGTCCAGCACAAACGTCACTCCGCAGCGGTGCAGGGCCACATCCATCAGGACCTGGTCGAACGCGCGGTTCAGGAACGTCGCGTAGACGGCGAACACCGGATGCACCCCGCCGGTGGCGAGGCCCGCGGCGGACACCGCGCCGTGCTGCTCCGCGATGCCGACGTCGTACACCCGGCCGGGGAACGCCTTCGCGAACTTCTCCAGACCGACCGGCTGGAGCATGGCCGCGGTGATGGCGACGATGTCCTCGCGCTCGTGGCCGAGCTTGACCATCTCCTCGCCGAACACGGAGGTCCAGTCCATGCCGGCGGCGGCGATGGGCAGTCCGGTGTCGGGGTGGATGGGGCCGATGCCGTGGAAGTGGTCGGCCTCGTCCTGCTCGGCGGGCTCGTAGCCGCGGCCCTTCTCTGTGATGCAGTGCACGATGACCGGGCCGCCGAAGCGCTTGGCGCGCAGCAGCGCGGACTCCAGGGCCTCGATGTCATGGCCGTCGATCGGGCCCACGTACTTCAGTCCGAGATCCTCGAACATGCCCTGCGGAGCGATGAAGTCCTTCAGGCCCTTCTTGGCGCCGTGCAGGGTGTCGTAGAGGGGCCTGCCGACGACCGGTGTGCGGTCCAGGATCTCCTTGCCGCGGGCCAGGAAGCGTTCGTAGCCGTCGGTGGTGCGCAGGGTGGCGAGATGGTTCGCGAGACCGCCGATGGTCGGCGCGTACGAACGCTCGTTGTCGTTGACGACGATGACGAGCGGACGGTCCTTGGCGGCGGCGATGTTGTTCAGCGCCTCCCAGGCCATACCACCGGTCAGCGCGCCGTCACCGGTCACCGCGACCACATGGTCGTGCTTCTTCAGGACCTCGTTGGCCTTCGCGAGACCGTCGGCCCAGCCGAGCACGGTGGAGGCGTGGGAGTTCTCGATGATGTCGTGCTCGGACTCGGCGCGGGACGGATAGCCGGAGAGGCCGCCCTTGCTCTTGAGCTTCGAGAAGTCCTGACGGCCGGTGAGCAGCTTGTGGACGTACGACTGGTGCCCTGTGTCGAAGAGGACCTTGTCCTTCGGGGAGTCGAAGACCCGGTGCAGGGCGATGGTCAGCTCAACGACACCGAGGTTGGGGCCCAGGTGGCCACCGGTCTTGGAGACTTCCTCGACGAGGAAGGACCGGATCTCTCCGGCCAGCTGCTCCAGCTGCTCCGGGCCGAGCCGGTCCAGATCGCGCGGTCCCCTGATGCGGGTCAGCAACGCCACCCGTGCCTCCTTGCGTATGAGCTGTCGAGCATGCCGATCTGGCGAGTCTAATGTTCCACTCGCGCGAGTGGTCGGCGGGCGGTGCGTCCTACGTCACCCGATCGACGGTACGTACGTCATATCGAGTACTCGCGGAGCGCGGCCGTGCCCGGCACCCCGAGGGTGCCGGGCACGGCGCGCGGGACCGCGGTCAGGCGCGACCCGCGGTCTTCTGGGTCTTGCGGGTGACGGAGTCGATGACGACGGTGGCCAGCAGCACACCACCGGTGATCATGTACTGGATCGGGGTGGCGATGCCCTGCAGCGCCAGTCCGTACTGGATCGAGGTGATGACCATGACACCGAGCAGCGCGTTCCAGGTGCGGCCCCGGCCCCCGAAGAGGCTGGTGCCGCCGATGACGGCCGCCGCGATCGCGTTCATCAGCAGGTCGCCGGTGCCGGCGCCCTGGTTGGCCGCGGCGATCTTGGAGGCGATGAAGAGGCCGCCGATGGCCGCGAACGTACCGGCGATCGAGTAGACCGAGACCCGGATCAGCGTCACGTTGATACCCGCGCGCCGGGACGCCTCGACACTGCCGCCGAGCGCGAAGACCTTGCGGCCGTAGGTGGTGCGCCGCAGCACGAAGTCGGTCGCCACCAGGATCAGCAGGAAGATGACCGGTGCGAGGGGCAGCCCCTTGTACTGGTTGAACATGAACGCCGCCGCGAAGGCCACGATCGCGAGGACGACGGTGCGCAGCACGGTCTCGCTGACCGGCCTCGACGGGACTCCGGCCGCCTCACGACGGCGGTTCTCCAGGAAGGAGGTCAGGAAGAACACCACGACCGCGACGAGGGCGAGGCCGTAGGCGGCCGCGACATCGGTGAAGTAGTAGGTGGTGAGCTTGGCCACCAGACCGTCGGGGTCCAGGTTGATGGTGCCGTTGTCGCCCAGGATCTGGAGCATGAAGCCGAGCCAGAAGAGCAGACCGGCCAGGGTGACGGCGAACGCGGGCGCGCCGACGCGGGCGAAGAAGAAGCCGTGGATCGCGCCGATGACCGCGCCACTGATGATGGCGACCACCAGGGCCAGCCACTCGTTCAGGCCGTGGGTGACGCTCAGTACGGCGACGATCGCGCCGGACACACCGCTGACCGAGCCGACCGACAGGTCGATCTCACCGAGCAGCAGGACGAAGACGATACCGACGGCGATCATGCCGGTGCCGACCATGGCCACGGAGATGTTGCTGAGGTTCTCCGCGGACAGGAAGTTCGAGTTCAGGTTCTGGAAGACCACGCAGATGATGAGCAGTCCGACGACGACCGGGAGGGAGCCCAGATCACCGGCGCGTATCTTGCGCTTGAACTCGGAGACGTAGCCCGCGAATCCCTGCTCGCGCACGAGCAGTCGGGGGTCCACCGCGGTGACCGCGCCGTCCGCCGCGGCGGGGGCGTCGACCGGGGCGGGGACTTCCTCTCCAGGGGTCTTCTCAAGAGACGTGGAGGTCTTGTCCGTACTCACTTCTGAACCTCCACGGTGCGCGACGCGCGGCGGGTCACGGCGTTGTCCGTGGCGCCGGTGATGGCGGCGATGATCTCTTCCTGAGAGGTGGACGCGACGTCGAAGACGCCGTTGTTGCTGCCCAGCCTGAGCACCGCCACCTTGTCGGCGACGGCCTTGACGTCGGCCATGTTGTGGCTGATGAGCAGTACGGCGAGACCGCGCTCGCGCAGCCGCTCGACGAGGTCGAGCACCTGCGCCGTCTGCTCGACGCCCAGCGCCGCCGTCGGCTCGTCGAGAATGACGAGCTTGGGGTCGCCGAGCATCGACCGGGCGATGGCCACGGTCTGCCGCTGGCCGCCGGAGAGCGAGGCGATCGGTATCCGGACACTGGGAATCCGGATCGACAGTGTGGTGAGCAGCTCGCGCGAGCGGCGCTCCATCTCGACCTCGTTGAGGACGCCCCAGCTGCGGAGTTCCCTGCCGAGGTAGAGATTGCCGACGACGTCGATGTTGTCGCAGAGCGCCAGGTCCTGGTAGACGGTCGCGATGCCCAGGTTCTGGGCGTCGTGCGGCCGGCCGATCGAGACGGGGCTGCCCTCCCACTCGATGACGCCGTCATCGATGGGGTGTACGCCGGCGATGGTCTTCACCAGCGTCGATTTCCCGGCGCCGTTGTCGCCCACGAGGGCGACCACCTCACCGGAGTGGACCTCAAGCTCTACATCGGTGAGCGCCTGGACGGCACCGAATCGCTTGGAGACCCCTCGCAACGCCAGCACGGGCGTAGCGGTCACGTGAACCATCTCCTTCGCCGCCTGACCGGCGGGGATGCCGCGCCGGGGGAAGAGGCGCGGAGGTCGAGCAGAAGAGACGAGCAAGGGGCCGGCCGCGCGAGTCCGGTTCACGGACGTCGCGCGACACGGCGCGCGGGGCGCACCGGCGGGCCGAGGTGGTTCCATCCGGCACCCCGCCCCAGCTGCGGGGCGTTGACGGGCGGGGTGCCGGACAGGCTTTCACCGGGGGCGGTCACCGGACGGTCCCGGAGGGGGCTACTTCAGGCCGATCGCGTCGCAGCCGGCCTTGTACTTGTCGGTGCAGATGTCACCGACCGTGTAGATGCCTTCCTTGATGACCGTGTCCTTGATGTTGTCCTTGGTCAGCGAGACGACCGGGACGATCACGGACGGGACGGCCTTGGTGGTCGGGCTGTCCACGGTGTCCTTGGCGATGGAGTCGAGCTTCTCGCCCTTGGCGAGCGCGACGGCCATTTCGGCGGCCACCGCCGCCTCCTGCGGGTAGGACTTGTAGACGCTCATGAACTGCTCGCCCGTGACGATGCGCTGCACACCGGCGAGTTCGGCGTCCTGGCCGGTGACCGGCGGGAGCTTGGCGAAGCCGGCGCCCTTGAGGGCGGTGATGATGCCGCCCGCCATGCCATCGTTCGCGGAGTAGACGCCGATGACCTTGTCCTTGCCGAGGGCGGAGATGGCGCCCTCCATGTTGGCGTTGGCGTTGACCGGCTTCCACTCCTTGGTGTCGTACTCCTTGCCGATGTTCACCTTGCCATCGAGTACGGAGTGCGCACCCTTCTTGAACAGGGCGGCGTTCGGGTCGGTGACGGCGCCGTTCATCATCACGATCTGACCGGACTTGGCCTTGTCGCCCAGCGCTTCGAGGAGCGCCTTGCCCTGGACCCGGCCGACCTCTTCGTTGTCGAAGGAGGTATAGGCGTCGATCGGACCCTCGGCGAGACGGTCGTACGCCACGACCGGTATGCCCGCTTCCTTGGCCTTCTTCACCGAGCTGGCGATGGCCTTGGAGTCGACCGCGTCCACGACCAGCACATCGACCTTGTTGGTGACCATCGTGTCGACCTGCTGGTTCTGCAGCGTCGCGTCCTGCTTGGCGTTCGCGTAGACGACCTTGCCCGAGCCGTCGGTCAGCTCGCTGACCCTCTTCTCGATCAGCGGCTTGTCAAGCGTCTCGTACCGCGCGGTCTCGTTCTCGGGCAGAAGCAGGCCGACCGTGATCGGGCCCTTCTTGTCCGACGCGGACGCTTCGGCCTTGTCGCCGGACTCCTTGGCGCTGCCACAGGCGGCGAGGGAGACGGCCATAGCGGTAGCGGCGGTGGCCACGGCAGCACGACGCATCTTTGCGCTCACTTCAAAAACCTCCCTGACGAGGCCGCGTCGTTGCGGCCGAGGTGGCAGGAAGTCAACTCCGGCACGAGGCCGGCGTCAAGGAGTAAATCCTTAACGAGATGACAACGGTGCCATCCGTTATCTAAGTGAAGGCAGGGGTCCCCGCCGGGAGGGCGCTCTCCAGAAGGGTCGAATCACCCATCTCGCTGAGGACGAGGGCGAGTGCGCCAAGCACCTCGGCACGGCCGCCGAGCGCCCCGGGAAGCACCGACAACTGGCGTGCCGCGCTGGGGATCGCGTACCGGGAGACGGACTCACGTATCGGCCCGAGCACCAGTTCCCCGGCCTCGGCCAGGTCCCCGCCGAGCACCACCCGGCTGGGGTTCAGGAGATTGCACAGATTCGCCACGCCGCTGCCGATGTGCCGGCCGACGTCGGCGATCACCCGGCGGCAGCCCGGATCGCCCTCCCTGGCGAGCTGGACGACACGCTCCATGGTGAGATCCACGCCGTGGCTGGACTGGAGCAGCGGCAGTACGTAGCGGGCCGCCGTGAAGGTCTCCAGGCAACCGCGGTTGCCGCAGCGGCAGACGGGGCCCGACTCGTCGAGCGTGATGTGCCCGATCTCGCCGGCCGTACCGCCGGGGCCGCGGTAGATCTGGCCGTCTATCACCAGCCCGGCGCCGACCCCGCTGGCGACCTTGATGTACGCGAGGTCCCTGACCCCGCGACCACTGCCCCAGACCAGCTCGCCGAGGGCGCCGAGGTTGGCGTCGTTGTCGACGTACACCGGTACGCCGAGCCGCCCGGCCAGCTCGTCGCTCGGGTTGATGCCGGTCCAGCCGGGGAGGATCGAGGTGGAGCCGAGCGTGCCCGACTCGACGTCTATCGGACCGGGGACGCCGAGGCCGACTCCGATCACCTTCTGACGGCTGACGCCGGTGGTGACGATCAGCCGCTCGACCAGTTCCTCGGCCCGGCCGAAGCCCTGGGCGGACGAGGCGTCCACGTCCAGGGGCTCCGATTCCTCGGCGAGCACCTGGTGGGCGAGGTTGCCGATCGCCACTCGCAGATGTGTATGGCCGAAATCCACCCCGATGACGATGCCCGCGTCCCCGCTGAGCGAGACGCTGCGGGCCCGGCGGCCCCCCGCCGAGGTGGGTGTGACCTGGACGGTCCCGACTTCCTTCAGCTCACGGACGATATTGGAGACCGTGGCCGCCGACAGTCCCGTGCTTCTGGCGATCTCCGCCTGGGTGAGCGAACCGGCCATGCGCACCGCGCGTACGACCCGTTCGAGGTTGGCCCGGTGCAGAGACGACTGCGACCCCGGAGTCTCCACGACTCATCCACTCCTGCCCTTGGCGGACGGCACGACCACCGTCCCCGGCCGGGGCCGCGCCAATGAGACCCCGACGTATCTCCAACTTGTGAACCCTAAGCTCAGCCTTTGGGGCGCCTCCCCGTCAAGACCTTGAGCGAGCGGAACACGCCGAACCGCCCGCCGGCCGAGGCCGACGGGCGGTTCGTCCGGCCGACGCGCTACTTCAGCGCTCCCGCCGTCAGCCCGGCCACCACCTGACGCTGGAAGATGATGTACGCGGCGAGCACGGGCAGCATCGCCATCACCAGCCCGGCGAAGAGACCGGACCAGTCCCCCTTGTACCCCTGGCTGACGGCGAGCTGTACCAGCCCCTGGGAGAGGACCTTGTTGTCCGGGTCGGTGTTGAGCACCGTGGGCAGCAGGTACTGGTTCCACTGACCGAGGAAGTTGAAGATGCCGACGCTGATCAGACCCGGCTTGGCCATCGGCAGCATCACCTGGAAGAAGGTCCGGGTGTGCGAGGCCCCGTCGATGATCGCCGCTTCCGCCACCGATGTCGGCAGCGTTCTGAAGAACGAGGTCAGGAAGAAGACCGTGAACGGCAGCGAGTAGGCGATGTAGACCAGGATCAGACCGTGGATCGTGTTCAGCAGGCCCATATTGTTCATGACATAGAACAACGGGACCAGCGCGAGGATGATCGGGAAACTCATCCCGCCGATGAACAAGTAGTAGATGAACCGGTTCCCGGGGAACTCGAAGCGGGCCAGTACGTACGCCGCCATCGAGCCGAGCAGCAGCGTGCCGGCGAGTGAACCCGCCACCACCAGAACGGTGTTGAGGAAGTAATCGCTCATATGCGCCTGGGTCCAGGCGCGCGACCAGTTCTCGAAGCGCAGCGTGTCCGGCAGTGACCACGGCGAGGTGAAGATCGACTTGTCGTCCTTGAAGGACGTCATGACCGCCCACAGCAGCGGCATCGCGACCAGGAAGGCCCAGATGACGAGCACGCCGTGGGAGAAGACATTGAGGACGCCGCCGGTCTTCGACTCCTTGTCGGGCGGGGCGGCCGTCTTGGTCACGGCGGGCCGGGTCCGTACGGCGTCGGCCGGCGGGGGCGTGTCGGCGGGGGGAGGGGTCTCAGTGGTCTTCATCAGAACTCCAGCCGCTCACGTCGACCCAGCCGCATCACGATGGCGGCGAAGGCCAGCGTGACGACGAGGAGGGCGACACCGATCGTGGTCGCATAGGCCGCCTGACCGTCACGGAACGCCTTCTGGTAGACGAGCAACGTCAGCACATTGGTGGAATCGGCGGGACCGCCCGGTCCCACGGTCATGATCTGGACGACCGCGAAGGACTCCGCGCCCAGGGCGAGGATGCCCATATAGACCCAGCCGGACTGCACGGTGTCCCACAGCAGCGGCAGGGTGATCCGGAAGAAGGTGGTGAAGCGGCTCGCGCCGTCCAGCAGCGCCGCCTCGTAGAAGTCCTTCGGGATGGAGGCCATGCCCGCGGAGAAGAGGACCACGAAGAAGCCCGTCGTGCTCCACACCAGGACGGCCATCACACACCACAGCGCGAGCTTCGGATCGCCCAGCCAGTCCGGCTTCACGCTGTCCAGACCGACCGCGCTGAGCGCGGAGTTGATGGCGCCGCTGTTCGGGTTGTACGCGAACTGGAAAAGCAGGGCGACGATCGCGATCGAGAGCACTTGCGGGAAGAAGTAGACGATCTTGTAGAACGAGGATCCGCGGACCCCCGAAACGGCGGCCCCCTTCCGGCTGCGCCCGCCGACATTCAGCATGAAGGCGAAGAACAGCGCGAGGCCGAGGACCACCACGGGCAGCAGGAGCGCGAAGGTCAGACTGTGCTGGAGGGAACTCCAGAAGGTGTTGTCATCGAGCATCCGGGTGTAGTTGTCGAAGCCCACCATCGTGAAGTCAGGGCTGAGACCGGTCCAGTCCGTGAACGAGTAATAGATGGACTGGATGAATGGCCATACGACGAAGAGCGCGTATATCGCCAGGGGGAATACCAGAAACCCCACAATGAACCGGTACTTGCCGTGTTGCATGTCTCCCGACCCCGAATCTCCGGCGGGTGCCGCCGTGCTGCCTTGGGGGGCCCGTACGACGGGCCGGAACCGGAAGCCCCGGCGGGGCCTCCGGTCACTTCCACTCCTACTGGTGCTTGTAGTGCTTGATGGAGGAGTCCTTGGCGGCCGCGTCGGCGAACTCCTGGCACTTGTTGATGGCCTCGACGGGGGTGAGGCGTCCGGCCATCATCTCGCCGAGCGCGCCCACGCCGATCTTCTCCTTCTGGAGCGCCACGTACCAGTCCTGGAGCCGCGGGTTGAGCACATTGGCACCGGCCTTGGCCAGCGCGTCCACCCCGGCCTGCAGCGCGCTGGAGAGGGTGAGTCCGTCGGTGCCGCCGTTGAAGGAGCTCAGCGACTTCACCTTGGACGTGAAGTTCTTCGACGACGCCTCGCTCAGCATGATGCGCAGCTGCTCCATGCCTCCGTCGGGGTTCTTGGCGTTCGCCGGTACGACGAAGGGCTCACCGCCGGACGCCCAGAGCGTGCCGAAGGGGAGCTTGTCCGAGCTGTCCAGGCTGGACGGCGCGGCCACCTTCATCTGGAAGTCCTTCGGCGTCGTCTTCGCCGCCTCGTTCTCCACCCAGGAGCCGTTCGGGAGGAACAGCGCCTTGCCCTCGGTCCAGGCCGTCTGCGACTGGATGTGGTCGAGGCCCGGGGTGCCCTGGAGGATGTAGCCCTTCTTGAACAGCTCGAAGTACGCCTCGAAGGCGGACTTCACGGCCGGGTGCTTCCAGGCGTTGGGCTCCAGGTTGTCAATGGCGTCAAGGACCTCGCGGCCACCGATCTTGCCGATAAACGGGTAGAGCGAGAAGGGGATGTAGTACGGGTACTTGCCGGCGTACGTCCAGCCCGCGATGCCCTTCTTCTTGGCCTTCGCGCAGAGGGCCAGCATCGCGTCCCAGTCCTCGGGGTACTCCGCGTCGAGCTTGTCCAGCGCGGTCTGCGAGTACCACACGCCGTAGACGGTGTAGGCGTAGTAGAGGATCCACACCGGGTCGCCGTCGAACTGGCCCATCTCCACGACACCGGGGCGCAGCGTCTCGCGGACCTTCTTGGCCGGGTCGTCGACGGAGGGGGCGTCCAGCAGCGGGGTGAGGTCGGCGAGCTGCTTCTTGCCGACGAGAACGCCCATGTCCATCTGCTCGGCGCCCGAGTTGTCGATCAGGTCGGGCGGGGTACCGCCGTTGAAGCGCGGCTGGAGCTCGGACTGGATCTTCTGGGTCGGCGTGAACTTCACCTCGGCGTCCGGGAACGCCTTCTCGTACTCCTTGACGGCGTCCGTGGCGTACTCCGTGCCGAATCCGCCGTCGAACAGGACGAAGTCGAAAGGCGCGCTCGTGTTCACCCCGAGCGGGTTCTTCTCGGTCGACTTGCCCTTCTCGACCTTCTTGCCGCTCCCGCTGTCGCCGCTGGCACACGAGGCCAGAAAGCTCATCGTCGGGACGGTGATCAGACCGATCGCGGCGGACCGCTTGATCACATCACGACGGCCAAGGCCCTCGCTGTTCTGAGCGGAGGTGGATCCCATGCTCAAGTCCTCGCCTTCTCCAGGACTCAGGCGGTGTACCGGTCGCCCGTCCTTCTCTTCTGAGGCGAAGGGCCCCGCCACCGCGGTCAAATGAAGCTGGGTCGTGCGGAATTGGTGTGCCTGATCGTGCTTGGTCGTGCTCGATCGCATCGCTTGGGCGGACGCGACAGGTATAGTCCACTTCCCGCCGACGGGGCAAGATCGAAAGCAGGTTTGGACGGCAGTCTTTCCCGAGTTGAGACCTCGTGGATATCTGAGCCGGGT
Source organism: Streptomyces sp. NPDC056835 (assembly GCF_042789485.1). NCBI lineage: Bacteria > Bacillati > Actinomycetota > Actinomycetes > Kitasatosporales > Streptomycetaceae > Streptomyces > Streptomyces sp. NPDC056835. The sequence continues at coordinate 93,047 of NZ_JBHUBB010000005.1, read as the reverse complement.
GTGTACTCATTCGACCACCTCGGTCTCTCAAGAATGAGCCATTCCGATCACGCCATCCCTGCAACACCCTTGACACCACACGCCACTTGGCTCCTACTGGACCCTGCGCTTCTCGTTTGACAACGTTGTCCAACTTGGTACGCAGGACGAAAGGCTCGGTATGCGGCAGAGAACCGGACCCCGGCGCAGACAATGGCATACGGCCGCCTTGGTGGCGGCCGCCTCGCTGCTCGTCGTAACAGCACAGTCAGCGGCTATAGCACAACCCGCTCAACCGAAGTCGGCGGAAAGGGAATTCACCTCCTCCTTCGAGGCGGACGAACCCCAGCCGGACTGGCGCAATACCGTCGAAGTGGGACCCGGTGGCGAGAAACGGGCATCCGGTGTCGACGGCGGCTTCACCAACGGGATTCCGGGCAATGTCACCGACCGGGTCGTGGAGCTGCGCGCGAGCGGCGAGAACACCGGCGGCGGTGAGACCAAGGAAAACCTCATCGATGTCCAGTCGGCGACGAAGTGGCTGGCGTTCGAGCCGACCGCCTGGATCGAGTTCGATCTCGACGAGCCGGTCAAGGTCGTCACGTACGCGCTGACATCGGCGAACGACCATGACGAGCGTGACCCCAAGGACTGGAAGCTCCAGGGCTCCACCGACGGCAAGGAGTGGAAGGAGCTGGACTCCCGGAAGGGCGAGACCTTCGCGGAGCGGTTCCAGACCAAGTCCTACGACGTCGCCGTCCCGGCCCCGGCCGCCTACCAGCATTTCCGGCTGGAGATCACGGCGAACAACGGCGCCTCCGACGCGACCCAGCTGGCCGACGTGCAGTTCTCCGACGGGGATACGAGCACCCCCGCGCCCCAGGACATGCGTACCCAGGTGGACCGCGGCCCCTCCGGCTCCCCCACCGCCAAGGCAGGCGCGGGATTCACCGGTACGAAGGCGCTGAAGTACGCCGGTACGCACCAGCCGGACGGACGGGCGTACTCCTACAACAAGATCTTCGACGTCGACACAGCCGTACGGCGCGACACCGCGCTCTCGTACCGGATCTATCCCTCCCTTCCGGAGACGGATCTGAACTATCCGGCCACGAACGTCTCGGTCGATCTCGCCTTCACCGACGGCACCTATCTGAGTGATCTGAAGGCCACCGACGCGCATGGCGGGCTGCTGACACCACAGGGCCAGGGCGACGCCAAGCGGCTCTACGTCAACCAGTGGAACCAGGTGGACGCCGGGATCGGCGCCGTGGCGGCAGGCAAGACCGTCGACCGGATCCTGGTGGCGTACGACTCCCGCACGGGCCCCGCGAAGTTCCAGGGCTGGATCGACGACATCAGCCTCGCGCCCAAGGCCCCGGAGAAACGGCTCGCGCATCTGTCGGACTACGCCTCCACCACCCGCGGCACCAACTCCAGCGGCTCCTTCTCGCGCGGCAACACCTTCCCCGCGACCGCCGTGCCCAATGGCTTCAACTTCTGGACGCCGGTGACCAACGCCGGTTCCACCAGCTGGCTCTACGAGTACAGCCGCGCCAACAACGCCGACAACCTGCCGACCGTGCAGGCCTTCAGCGCCAGCCATGAGCCGAGCCCCTGGATGGGCGACCGGCAGACCTTCCAGCTGATGCCATCGGTGGCCGCCGGGACGCCCGAGGCTTCCCGTACGGCGCGGGCGCTGCCCTTCCGGCACGAGAACGAGATCGCGAAGCCGCACTACTACGGCGTGACGTTCGAGAACGGTCTCAAGACCGAGATGACCCCGACCGACCACGCGGCGATGATGCGGTTCACCTATCCCGGTGAGAACGCCAGCCTGGTGTTCGACAACATCTCCAACGCGGGCGGACTCACCCTCGATCCGGCGACCCGTTCCTTCTCCGGCTTCTCCGACGTCAAGAGCGGAGGGTCGACCGGCGCGACGCGGCTGTTCGTATACGGCGTCTTCGACGCGCCGGTCACCGCGAGCGGCAAGCTCTCCGGCGGCGGGGGCGCCGACGTCACCGGCTATCTGCGCTTCGACGCCGGCACGGACCGTACCGTCACCCTGCGGCTGGCGACCTCGCTGATCAGCCTCGACCAGGCGAAGAAGAACCTCTCCGACGAGATCCCCGCCACCAGCCGCTTCGAGCGGGTCAAGGACCGGGCGCAGAGCGCCTGGGACGACATCCTGGGACGGGTGGAGGTGGAGGGCGCGGACCACGACCAGCTGACCACGCTCTACTCCAGCCTCTACCGGCTGTATCTGTATCCGAACTCCGGCTTCGAGAACACCGGTACGAAGTCCCGCCCGAAGCAGCAGTACGCCAGCCCGTTCTCGCCGCAGACCGGGCCCGACACCCCGACGCACACCGGCGCGAAGATCGTCGACGGCGAGGTGTACGTCAACAACGGCTTCTGGGACACGTACCGCACGACCTGGCCCGCGTACTCCTTCCTCACCCCGAAGAAGGCGGGCGGGCTGGTGGACGGCTTCGTCCAGCAGTACAAGGACGGCGGCTGGATCTCCCGCTGGTCCTCACCCGGCTACGCGGATCTGATGACCGGCACCAGCTCGGACGTGGCCTTCGCCGACGCCTATGTGAAGGGTGTCGACTTCGACGCGGAGGCGGCGTACGAGGCGGCGCTGAAGAACGCGACGGTGGTACCGCCCAGCTCGGGTGTGGGCCGCAAGGGCATGGAGACGTCCCCGTTCCTCGGCTATGCCTCCACGGAGACCCATGAGGGCCTGTCCTGGTCGCTGGAGGGCTACCTCAACGACTACGGCCTGTCGAAGATGGGCGAGGCGCTCTACAAGAAGACCAAGAAGGAGCGCTACAAGGAGGAGTCCGACTACTTCCGCAACCGCGCCCAGAACTATGTCTCGCTCTTCGACTCGAAGGCCGGCTTCTTCCAGGGCCGTGACCTCAAGGGCGACTGGCGGGTCCCCTCCGACACGTTCGACCCGCGGGTGTGGGGCTACGACTACACCGAGACGAACGCGTGGGGCTACGCCTTCACGGCGGTCCAGGACAGCCGCGGGCTCGCCAACCTCTACGGCGGACGCTCCGGTCTCGCGGACAAGCTGGACACCTACTTCTCGACCCCCGAGACGGCGGGACCCGAGTTCGTCGGCTCGTACGGCGGCGTCATCCATGAGATGACGGAGGCGCGCGACGTACGGATGGGCATGTACGGCCACTCCAACCAGGTCGCCCACCACGCCGCGTACATGTACAACGCGGCCTCACAGCCCTGGAAGACCCAGGAGAAGGTGCGCGAGGTCCTGGGGCGGCTCTACGTCGGCAGCGAGATCGGCCAGGGCTACCACGGTGACGAGGACAACGGCGAGCAGTCCGGGTGGTACCTCTTCTCCGCCCTCGGCTTCTATCCGCTGGTGATGGGCAGCGGGGAGTACGCGATCGGCTCGCCGCTCTTCACCAAGGCGACCGTCCATCTGGACAACGGCCGTACGCTGGTGGTCAAGGCGCCGAAGAACAGCGACAAGAACATCTACGTCCAGGGCCTGAAGGTCAACGGCAAGTCCTGGAACTCCACGGCACTCCCGCACGATGTGCTGGCACGCGGCGGGCAGCTGGAGTTCGCGATGGGCCCGAAGCCGTCGTCCTGGGGTACGGGCAAGAACGCGGCGCCGGTCTCGATCCAGCAGGACGACAAGGCGCCGTCACCGCGCACGGACGTGCTGACCGCGTCGGGCCCGCTCTTCGACAACTCCTCGGGCACCTCGGCGCCGGCCGAGTCCGTGGAGCTGCCGGTGGCGTCGGCGACGAAGGCGGTCCAGTACACCCTGACGTCGTCCACGGCGGCGAAGGCCCCGACCGGCTGGACACTCCAGGGCTCGGCGGACGGCACGACCTGGCGCACCCTGGACACGCGTGCGGGCGAGTCCTTCGGCTGGGACCGGCAGACGCGGGCCTTCACCGTCGCCAAGCCGGGTACGTACGCGAAGTACCGGCTGGTGAGCGACGCTCCGTCGACCCTGGCGGAGGTGGAGCTGCTGCGGTAGCCGCCGTAGCCGTAGCACGTAGCTGAACGGCGAGGGCCGTGCCCCGTACTCTCCGTACGGGACACGGCCCTCGTTTCCGTCGCGGCGCCGTCTACTTGCGGATCAGGCTGCGCAGCACGTACTGCATGATGCCGCCGTTGCGGTAGTAGTCCGCCTCACCCGGGGTGTCGATACGGACGACCGCGTCGAACTCACGGCGTACATTTCCGGCTTCGCCGGGGGCAGTGTCCGTGGTCACCTTGACCGTGCGCGGGGTGGTGCCGTTGTTCAGCTCCGTGACGCCGGTGAAGGAGAAGGTCTCCTCGCCGGTCAGGCCCAGGGCCTGCGCCGAGGCGCCTTCCGGGTACTGGAGCGGCAGGACGCCCATGCCGATCAGGTTCGAGCGGTGGATGCGCTCGTACGACTCGGCGATGACGGCCTTCACGCCGAGCAGCGCGGTGCCCTTGGCGGCCCAGTCGCGGGACGAGCCCGAGCCGTACTCCTTGCCCGCCAGGACGACCAGCGGGGTGCCGGCGGCCTGGTAGTTCTGGGAGGCGTCGTAGATGAAGGCGACCGGGGCGCCCTCGACGGTGAAGTCGCGGGTGAAGCCGCCCTCGGTGCCCGGCGCGATCTGGTTGCGCAGCCGGATGTTGGCGAACGTGCCGCGGATCATGACCTCGTGGTTGCCGCGGCGGGAACCGTACGAGTTGAAGTCGCGGCGCTCGACGCCGTGCTCCGTCAGGTACTTCCCGGCCGGGGTGTCGGCCTTGATCGCACCCGCCGGGGAGATGTGGTCGGTGGTGACCGAGTCGCCGAGCTTCGCCAGCACGCGCGCGCCGGTGATGTCCTCGACCGGGGAAGTCTCCATCGTCATGCCCTCGAAGTACGGGGGCTTACGGACGTAGGTGGACCGCGGGTCCCACTCGAAGGTGTTGCCGGTCGGGATCGGCAGCGCCTGCCACTGCGCGTCGCCCGCGAAGACGTCCGCGTAGGACTTGTTGAACATGTCCTCGCCGATGGCGTTGGCCACGACGTCGTTGACCTCGGCCTCGGTGGGCCAGATGTCCGCGAGGTAGACCGGCTTGCCGTCCTGGTCGATGCCCAGGGCGTCCTTGGTGATGTCCACCTTCATGGAGCCGGCCAGGGCGTACGCGACGACCAGCGGCGGCGACGCCAGGTAGTTCATCTTGACGTCCGGGTTGATCCGGCCCTCGAAGTTGCGGTTGCCGGAGAGCACCGAGGTGACGGCGAGGTCGTGCTCGTTGACGGCCTTCGAGACCTCCTCGGGCAGCGGGCCCGAGTTGCCGATGCAGGTGGTGCAGCCGTAACCGACGAGGTTGAAGCCGACCTTGTCGAGGTACGGGGTGAGGCCCGCCTTGTCGAAGTAGTCGGTGACGACCTTCGAGCCCGGGGCGAGTGTGGTCTTGACCCACGGCTTGCGGGTCAGGCCCTTCTCGACCGCCTTCTTGGCCACCAGCGCGGCGGCGACCATGACGTACGGGTTCGAGGTGTTGGTGCAGGAGGTGATCGCGGCGACGGTGACGGCGCCGTGGTCGATCTCGTACGTCGTACCGTCGGGGGCCGTGACCAGGGTCGGCCGGGTCGGCACGCCGTTGGCGGAGGCCGGGGCGTCGGAGGCCGGGAAGGACTCCTTGCCCGCCTCCTCGTCCTCGGAGACGTAGTTGCGTACGTCCTCGGCGAACTTCTCCTTGGCCTCGGCCAGGATGATGCGGTCCTGAGGGCGCTTCGGGCCGGCGATGGAGGGGACGACCGTGGCGAGGTCCAGCTCCAGCTTCTCGGAGAAGTCGGGCTCGGCGGCCGGGTCGAGCCAGAGGCCCTGCTCCTTGGCGTACGCCTCGACGAGGGCGACCTGCTGGTCGCTGCGGCCGGTCAGGCGCAGGTACTTCAGCGTCTCGTCGTCGATCGGGAAGATCGCGGCGGTGGAGCCGAACTCCGGCGACATGTTGCCGATGGTGGCGCGGTTCGCGAGGGAGGTGGCGGCGACGCCCTCACCGTAGAACTCGACGAACTTGCCGACGACGCCGTGCTTGCGCAGCATCTCGGTGATCGTCAGGACCAGGTCGGTGGCGGTGGTGCCGGCCGGCAGCTCGCCGGTCAGCTTGAAGCCGACGACGCGCGGGATGAGCATCGAGACGGGCTGGCCGAGCATCGCGGCCTCGGCCTCGATACCGCCGACGCCCCAGCCCAGCACACCGAGACCGTTGACCATGGTGGTGTGCGAGTCGGTGCCGACGAGGGTGTCGGGGTACGCCTGACCGTTCCGGACCATGACCGTACGGGCCAGGTGCTCGATGTTGACCTGGTGGACGATGCCGGTGCCCGGCGGGACGACCTTGAACTCGTCGAAGGCGGTCTGCCCCCAGCGCAGGAACTGGTAGCGCTCCTTGTTGCGGCCGTACTCCAGCTCCACGTTCTGCGCGAAGGACTCCGGCGTGCCGAACTTGTCGGCGATGACGGAGTGATCGATGACCAGCTCGGCCGGGGCCAGCGGGTTGATCTTCGCCGGATCGCCGCCCAGCTCCTTCACGGCCTCACGCATGGTGGCGAGGTCCACGACACAGGGCACACCGGTGAAGTCCTGCATGATCACACGGGCCGGGGTGAACTGGATCTCCTGGCTCGGCTGTGCCTGCGAGTCCCAGGAGCCGATGGAGCGGATGTGGTCGGCGGTGATGTTCGCGCCGTCCTCGGTGCGGAGCAGATTCTCCAGCAGCACCTTCAGGCTGTAAGGGAGGCGCCCGGAGCCCTCGACCTTGTCCAGCCGGAAGATCTCGTACGACTCGTCGCCCACGCGCAGCGTGCTGCGGGCGTCGAAGCTGTTCGCCGACACGACAGTCTCCTTCATCAATGTGCGCGTACTACCGTCATGCTGCCGCCTCGACTCGTCGCCGATCCGCTGAGGTAAGGCTTGGTTAGGTAACCCTTACCAGCTGGCGGCCGCGGTACGCCTTCGGCAGATATCTCGATGTCGAGATAACTCTAGTACATGACCGCCGCTCGGTCATGCGCGGGTGCTGTCCGTTTCCCAGCGAACCGAGTCGCCTTTCTCACCCGAGTGAGCCCGAGACCTACAGCTGAGCCGTGACGCGTGGGCCGGCCCCCGGCCACGCGGGTCAAAACCGGCCGACGCCCCCTGGGAACTGGGCTGATGCACCTCCGCACCCCCACGTACCCTTTTCCTCGTGCGAGCCTCACCCCTGTATCACGTCGCCGTCCTCGTGCTCGAAGGCGCGAAGCCTCTCGATGTCGGTATTCCCGCTCAGGTGTTCACGACCCGCGCGAGCATGCCGTACGAGGTGCGGGTGTGCGGCGCGGCGCCCGGTCTCGTGGCCGGCGGCGACGGCCTGTCGTACTCCGTCGCCCACGGCATCGACGCACTCGCGTGGGCCGACATCGTCTTCGTTCCCGGCTACCGGCACCCGGACCGTGACGACCCGCCGCGGGCCGTCGTCGACGCGCTGATCGCCGCCCACAACCGGGGCGCGCGGCTCGCCGCCATCTCGACGGGCGCCTTCGCGCTCGCCGCCACGGGCCTGCTCGACGGCAAGCGCGCCACGACGCACTGGCATTACACGCGGGCACTCGCGGCGAAGCGTCCGCTCGTGCGGGTCGACGCGAACGTTCTGTTCGTCGACGAGGGCAGCGTGCTGACGTCGGCCGGCGCCGCCTCGGGCATCGACCTGTGCCTGCACATTCTGCGCGGCGATCTGGGGGTGTCCGCGTCGAACCACGCGGCGCGGCGGCTGGTGGCGGCCCCGTACCGCAGCGGCGGTCAGGCACAGTACGTGCCGCGCAGTGTGCCCGAATCGCTCGGCGAGCGGTTCGCCGCTACCCGGGAGTGGGCGCTGCACCGGCTCGGCGAGCCCCTCACCCTCGAAGTGCTCGCCCGGCATGCGGCGGTGTCGCCGCGCACGTTCTCGCGGCGCTTCGTCGAAGACACGGGGTACACCCCGATGCAGTGGGTCATGCGAGCCCGCATCGACGTGGCCCGTGAGCTGCTGGAGCGTTCACAGCGGGGCATCGAGCAGATCGCCGCCGACGTCGGTCTCGGCACCGGTGCAAATCTGCGGCTGCACTTCCAGCGCATCCTCGACACCACTCCGAGCGAGTACCGGCGCACCTTCACCCAGGGGCAGTAGCCCATCCCCACCACCTGGCGTGATCCTTGTGAACCATGGCGATCACGCCGCTGTCGTCGGCGGATGCCGCGCGAGAACCTGATGGCGAACTCGAAGGGACACCATTCATGACTCGCATCGCCATCAACGGATTCGGCCGCATCGGACGCAATGTGCTGCGCGCGCTGCTCGAACGCGACAGCGACCTGGAGGTCGTCGCCGTCAACGACCTCACGGAGCCCGCCACCCTCGCGCGGCTGCTCGCCTATGACACGACGGCGGGCAGGCTCGGCCGCCCGGTGACTGTCGACGGGAGCGCCCTCGTCGTCGACGGCCGTCGCATCACGGTGCTCGCCGAGCGCGAACCGGCGCGGCTGCCGTGGGCCGAGCTCGGTGTCGACATCGTGCTTGAGGCGACCGGCCGCTTCGCATCGGCCGCGGCCGCCCGCGCCCACATCGACGCGGGCGCGGAAAGGGTACTCATCAGCGCTCCGGCGGACGGCGCCGATGTCACACTCGCGTTCGGGGTCAACACCGACGCGTACGACCCGGCCGCGCACACGATCGTCTCGAACGCCTCGTGCACGACCAACGCGCTCGCGCCGCTGGCCGCGGTGCTCGACGGTCTCGCCGGCATCGAGCACGGCTTCATGACGACGGTGCACGCCTACACGCAGGAGCAGAACCTCCAGGACGGTCCGCACCGCGACGCCCGCCGTGCCCGCGCGGCCGCTGTCAACATCGTGCCGACCACGACAGGCGCCGCCAAGGCGATCGGCCTCGTGCTGCCGAACCTCGACGGCAAGCTGTCGGGCGACTCGATCCGCGTGCCGGTTCCGGTGGGATCGATCGTCGAACTCAATACGACCGTCGCTCGTGACGTGACGCGCGAGGAGGTGCTGGCGGCGTACCGCGCCGCGGCACAGGGGTCGCTCGCCGGCGTACTTGAGTACTCGGACGACCCGCTCGTGTCGTCCGACATCACGGGCAATCCGGCCTCGTCGATCTTCGACTCGGCTCTCACCCGCGTCGATGGCCGCCACATCAAGGTGGTCGCCTGGTACGACAACGAGTGGGGCTTCTCGAACCGCGTGATCGATACGCTCGAACTCCTCGCCGCCGGCTGACCGGAAACGGGGATGGCCCGGGGCGGGGTCCCGGGCCTGACACGCGCGGGGCGGAACCCCGCCGGGAGGTTCCGCCCCGATCTTCCATGGGTCATGTGGTCATGTGGTCATGTGGTCATGGGCCGTGCGACCGGACTCAGGACGAGTGGCAGCGGGGCAGGCCGTCTGTGGGGCAGGCCGTCAATGGGTCGGCACGTTGTACGACATGAGGGCGACCTGCCGTGGTTGGCCGGCCGTTGCGGCCGGCACGCGCAGTTCGGTGATCGCGCAGTTGCGCATCGCCGGGAACACGCGTCGGTACTCGCTCCCGGGAATGCCGAGCAGACGGCACAGGACCAGCCGGAACAGCGTGTTGTGCGCGACCGTCAGCACGCGCCCTCCCCGGTGCGTGTCCGCGAGACGGAGCAGGGCCTCGGCGCCGCGCGCCGCGGCGGCGGCCGGGTCCTCGCCGTCCGGCAGCGGGTGGGCGGCCGGGTCGCGGCGGAACGCCGCCACCTCGCGGGGATGAGTCGCTTCGAGTTCGGCGATGGTCCGGCCCTCGGCGATCCCGAAGTCGACTTCCAGCAGATCCGGTTCGACGACCGCCGCCAGTCCCGTCACCCGCACCGCGGGCTCCGCCGTGCGCCGCGCGCGGGAGAGTGGAGAGGTCACGATCGCGTCGAGTCCGGCGCCCGCGGCCCACACACCGAGCGCCTGCGCCTGCACCAGACCACGCGGGGTCAGATCGATGTCGCTGATGCCGGTGTAGCGGTTCTCGTCGTGCCAGACGGTCTCGCCGTGGCGGGCGAGGAAGAGGGTGGTGCTGGTGGTGCTGGCCGTCATCCGTGCTCCCGTGCGTAGGTGGCCATGTCCGAGGGCAGCCAGCCACGCCGTTCGAGCGCGTCGACCAGGGTGACGAAGGGCCCGTCGAAGCGCCGGCCGGCCCCGGGCCGCGGTTCCAGGATCGTACGGATACGCACCATGCGGCGGGCCGCGTCGTCGCCGGTCACCGCGTGGGCCGCGAGCACCGCCATGCCGAGGGCGGAATCGGCCTGTTCGGGGAGGGCGGCGGGGCGGCCCAGGATGTCGGCGCGCAGCTGGTTCCAGTAGCCGCTGCGGGTCGCGCCGCCGGTGAAGGTGACCGGCCCGTCGATCGGGGCGCCCAGGAAACGTACGTACGCCAGACACAGCCGCTCGGCGAGCGCGACGCCCTGGAGCAGCGCCGCGTAATGATCGGCGTCGTCGGAGGGGCGGCCGAGCGTGAAGGCCTCCGCGTCGGCGGCCAGGAACGGGAACCGTTCGCCCCGGGACACGAGGGGGTACGCGACGACGCTCGCCGGCTCCCGGTCCGCGGCGAGGCGGTCGAGGCGGGCGAGATCGGCCCCGGGGAACACATGGGTCAGGGCGCCGGCGCCGACGCTGGAGGCTCCGCCGGGGAGCCAGTGCCCGTCCGGGGAAAGGTGGTTGTAGAGGACACCGGCGGGGTCACGGAGCGGGGTGGCGGTGACGCCCTTGAGGACGAGCGTGGTGCCCAGGACGGTGTTCCACCTGCCCACCTCCCAGGCCCCCGAGCCGAGTTGGGCCGCGCAGCCGTCGGTCATGCCCGCGATGACCGGGGTGCCTTCGGCGAGGCCGGTGTCGGCCGCCGCCTCGGCGCACACCGTACCGAGCGGGGTGCCGGGGGCCACCACGGCGGGGAAGTCGAGTCCGGACAGACCGAGCCGGTCCTGGACGGCGGTGGGCCAGGAGCGGGTGTGGAGGTCGTAGCCGGTCTTGAGGGCGTGGCTGGAGTCGGTCGGTACGGGCCGCCCGACCAGGCGTGCGGTGATGAAGTCCGGCTGGTGGCAGACGCGGGCGCCCTGAAGGGTGCCGTTGGCGCTCTTCGCGCCCACCCCCGCGCCCGCGCCGGTGAGCCAGAGCAGTTTGGCCAGGGCCCAGCTCGGCTGGATACGGAGCCCGAGCGCGTCCCACACCTCGGCGCCGGTCTCCTGCGCGTACCGCGCCTCGGCCCCCGCCCGGCCGTCGTCGTACATCAGCGCGGGGGTCAGGGGCGCTCCGCGCGCGTCGGTCAGCAGGACGGTCCCTGACGTACCGCACACCGCCATTCCCCGTACGCGCGTACGCCCCCGCGCGGGCGTGGCGGAAGCGGAAGCGGAAGGGGACAGGGAGCTCAGCGTCTGGCGGATGGCGTCAGCGGCGCCCCGCCACCAGTCGGCGGGCAGCTGTTCATGACGGTCCCCCTCGCGGTGACCGGTGAGTGGGGCGGAGCCGCGGCCGAGTACCCGCCCGTCGTCGGTCACAGCCAGAGCGCGTACGCTCTGCGTCCCGAGGTCGACTCCCATCCACACGTCCTGGTGGCGTGCGTCCGTCACACCCTCGCGCACAGGCTCCCGCCTTCTTGTCGTCGTCCGGTGTTCTCGCGAATGTTGATCTCACGGTGTATTTCACACCGTGGATGCGGATTCCGTCGTGGGCGTCGGCACAGCTCAGGGCCCCGGACTCCGCGTCTCACCTGGTGGAGTATGGGTTGACATGGCGTCGGACGGGTTGACCAGGCCATCGACCGTGGTGAACACTGCCGAACGGTACCTCAACAATCTATGTTATAACCTCAGAGCTTCATGTTATTCATGAGGTGAACAGGACCGGGGAATGTCACAGGACAAGAGCCAGCGGGGCCCCATAGAGCGCCGCCGGGAGATCACCGATCATGTGCTGACCGAGGGATCGGTATCGGCGTCGGACCTGGCGGAGCGGTTCGGCGTGAGCGTGATGACGATCTACCGCGATATCGACGAGCTCGAAAGCGAGGGCGTCCTCCGGAAATTCCGCGGGGGTGTCACCGCACAGCCCTCCGGGGTGTTCGAGAGCAATGTCGCCTACCGCAAGAAGTCCATGCGGCCGGAGAAGGAGGCGCTGGCCGCCAAGGCCGCGACGCTGATCGACCCCGGTATGTCGGTGATGATCGACGACTCGACCACCGTGCTGGAGCTGGCCAGGCTCCTCCCCCGTATCGAACCGCTGACCGTCGTCACCAACTTTCGGGAAGCACTGAATCTGCTCGCCGGTGAACGGGGTATCCATCTGATGGCCCTGGGCGGCGACTACGACCCCCTGCACGACTCCTTTCTCGGGGTGCCCTGTGTGGAGGCCGTCGAGGCACTGCGGGTCGACATGTGTTTCGTGTCCACCTCGTCCGTCTACGACGACTTCGCCTTTCACCAGGAACAGCGCATCGTCGCCGTCAAGCGCGCGATGCTCAAGGCAGCGGGCCGCAAGGTGCTGATGATCGACCACTCCAAACTCGGCCGCACGGCGCTGCACCGGCTGACGCCGCTGTCGACGTTCGACCTGATACTGATCGACGACCGCACCCCGCCCGAGGTGCGGCGCTCGCTCGATGAGAGCGGTGTCCACTACGAGGTCGCCGAGACCTGGACCTGAGGCGGCCCAGAGCCCCGCCCAGAGCCGGCCCAGAGCCCGGACCTGTCCCGACCTGCCCCGACCTGCCCCGACCGTCAAGGAGACCTCGACGATGAGAATCCTCGCCGCCGGCGACCACTTCGTCGCCCCCGACCTGTTCGCCCGGGAGCTGACGGCCGAGATCGGCACGGACCACACCATCGGCCAACTGCGCCTCCCCTGGCCTCTGACACCCTTCGGGCCGGTCTCCGAGGTCGACGAGGCGTCCGGTGACGAGGACACCCTCCTCACCGCGCTGCGCGGGGCGCGGGTGTGTGTCACCCAGATGGCTCCGGTGACCCGCAAGGTGCTCGACGGCTCGCCCGATCTGCGGCTGGTGGTCGTCGGCAGGGGCGGCCCGGTCAACGTCAACCTCGACGCGGCGAAGGAGCGCGGCGTCCAGGTGTGCAACACCCCCGGACGCAACGCGGCGGCCACCGCCGAGTACACCGTCGGGTTGCTGCTGGCCACGATGCGCCGGATCCCGGAGACCTCGGCGGCGCTGGCGGCGGGCCGCTGGGCGGGCGAGTTCTATACGTACGACAACTGCGGTCCCGGTCTGGACGGGGCGACCGTCGGGCTGATCGGCTGCGGCGCGGTCGGCAGCCGGGTGGCCCGCGCGCTCTCCGCCCTCGGCGCGCACGTCTGTCTGTACGACCCGTACGCCGATCCCGACACGCTGCGCGAGTGGGGAACCCCCGTCGCCGACCTGGACGAACTGCTGCGCCGCTCCGATGTCGTCTCGCTGCACGCGCGGCTCACGCCCGAGACCCGGGGGCTGCTCGGCGCCCGCGAACTCGCCCTGCTCCCCGAGGGCGCGGTCGTGGTCAACTGCGCGCGTGGGGCGCTCCTGGACGAGGACGCGCTCTGCGACGCCCTGGAGTCGGGCCGGCTCGCCGCGGCGGGGCTCGATGTGTACGCCGTGGAGCCGCCGCCCGCGGACTCCCGGCTGCGTACCGCTCCCCGCCTGGTCATGACGCCGCATCTGGCCGGGGCTAACATCTCGGTCGCGCACAACGCGGCCCGTATCGCCGCGGCCGAGGTGGGCCGGTTCCTGCGCGGGGAACCGCTCGCCCATCGCGTCATCTGAACGCTCGTCACGTTCGCCACGCTCACACGCTCGTCATGCTCGTCACGCTCACACGTTCGTCATGCTCGTCACGCTCGCCGTATCGACCGGAGGAGACTGGGTGTTCGTCGGACTGGACTTGGGAACCTCGATCGTCAAAGCCGCGGCCTTCGCCGAGGACGGCACGGCGCTGCGGGTGGAATCGAAGCCGATCCCGCTCGGCGGCTCCGGTGACGGTGTCGAGCAGGACGTCGAAGAGGTGGTCCTCGCCGCCACAGACGTCCTCGGCTCGGTGACCGGCGGACGCGCGCCCGCCCTGGTCGCGATCACAGGTCAGGGCGACGGCCTGTGGCTCGTCGACGCCGAGGGGCGCGCCGTACGTCCCGCGCTCTCGTGGATGGACGGCAGGGCCGGTGAGCTCGTCGCCGGATGGATGGATGACGGCACCGCGGAAAAGATGTACCGGCGTACGGGGAACGTGCTCTTTCCCGGCTCCCCGGGGCCTCTGCTCGCGTGGCTCGACCGTAACGAGCCGGCGTCCCTGGACGCGGCCACGACCGCCGCGTGCTGCAAGGACGTCGTACAGCTGCGTCTCACCGGCGAGCGCGCCACCGATCTGTCCGACGCGTCCGTCCCCTTCCTCGACCCGCGCACCCGGGCCTACTCCCCCGAGGCGCTCGCGGCCCTCGGGTTGGAGCACCGCGCGGGGCTGCTGCCGCCCATCGCGGCGACCCTGCCGTACGGGGAGGCCCATGGCCGCACCCCGGGCCTGTCGCGCGGTACACCCGTCACCTCCGGTCCCTACGACCTTCCCGCGAGCGCGATCGGCGCGGGTGTGACCGAGCCCGGCGACGGGCTCCTGATCGTCGGTACGACCCTGGCGTGCCAAGTGGTGGTCGAGCGGGTCGCGTTCGATGACGACCCCGTCGGCTTCCATCTCGCGCTGGCCCGGCCCGACCGCCATATGCGGGCACTGCCCGCGATGACCGGTACGGTCGCGCTCGACTGGGTACTCGATCTCACCGGCACCACCCATGACCAGGTCTCCGGCATCCTGGACGCGACCCCGCGCGGCGCCCGGGGGGTCGCCGCGCTGCCCTATCTGTCCCCGTCCGGCGAACGCGCGCCGTTCGTCGATCCGACCGCGCGCGCGGAGTTCACCGGTCTCGATCTGCGGGCCTCGCGCGAGGATCTGGTACGGGGCATGTGCGAGGCCATCGCGTTCGCGGCCCGGCACTGTCTGGAGGCCGCGGGGCTCACCGGCGAGCTGGCCGTGTGCGGCGGCGGCGCGCGCAGCCTCGCCTGGCTGCGGCTGTTCGCGGATGTCCTCGGCCGCCCGCTACGGGTCGCGCGGGGGCCGGAACCGGGCGCGCGCGGCGCCGTGCTGGCCGCGGTCGACGTCCGGGGAGCGGAGCTGGGGCAGAGCCTGGACGTCGCGGCGTGGACCGCGCCCGACGCCGTGGTGGACCCGGATCCGGCGGGCGTCGCGTTCTACGAACAGGCCTACGCCGACTATCTGTTCCGGGTCGGGAGCGCGCGGAACCGGTGGCGGGGGCCGGCCGCCGCCCACTGAGCGGCGGCCGTCGGCCCTACGGGCCGGTGATGAGCCGTACGGGGCCCATCAGGCCGGTGACGCGCTGCCCCGGGAAGACGAAGTGGGTCGGGCTCGCGGCGTCCAGATACGGCGCGAGTGTGCCGAACACGGTGATCTCGACCGTGACCTCCCCGGGCCCGGCCAGACCCGTCACATCGAAGACGTACGGGGAGCACACCCGCACCCCGGCGGCGACACCGTCGACCCGTACCTCCGCCGTACCCCGCACCCGCCCCAGGTCGAGGGAGACCTGCCCGGTACCGGCGTCGGCGGGCAGGGTCATCACGCGGCTGTAGCGCACCCCGCCGCTGTACTCGGCGAGGCCGCGTGCCTCCCAGTCCCCGGTGCGGATCCGCCCGGGGCCGACCTCGCACCGTACGGGGCCCGCCAGCGCGGCGCCGCCCTGGCGGCCGGGGCGGGTCTCCACGCGGAGGGCGGCGGTCCGTGTCCCGGAGGGGCCGTCGGCGGACAGATCGACGGTCACGGTACGTGGGCCGGCCACACCGCCGCCGCCCGGTCCGCTGCCGGGACCGCTGCCGGCCGATGTCACGGCTTGTTCGCGACCGTCGATGAACACGGCAGTCGCGCCATACGTGTCGACCGTCAATCCGCGTGTGCCCGGCGGGAGTTCGCACCGGAACCACTCCACTCCCGGCCGTGCTCCCGGGACGGCGAAGCCGACCGGTACGACCGTGCCGTCGTCGGCGTCCGGGTCCAGCCAGGCGGCGCCGGGAAGCGGATGCGGCCGGCGGCGCAGATAGAGCGCGGCCGGGTCCCCCGCCTGTTCCCGGCGCACCACGACCGGCACCGGTTCACCGGCGCGCTCGGCCCGCCATGTGCCGTCGCTGTGGACGGTCGTCACGCACCGGCCATGGAGGTCATAGAGGGCCGCGTCCACCAGGACGGCGGGGTCCTCGCCGTTGTCCGTCTCCACCACCAGCTCATTGGCGCCGATCCGCAGGGCCGACGCGATGTCGTGCCGGCGCACGCGCGGCACGGAGTGTTCGGCGTACGGGTCGAATCCGCCCTGTATGCCGACCACGTGATCGTTGACCCGCAGGACACAGCGTCCCCGGGCCGCGATCTGGACGATCGCCCGCGCGGGCGGGTCAGTGACCGTCAGGGTCGTCGCGACACGGGCGCGGCCACCGGGCGCGAGGATCCACTCGGGGCGGCGATAGCGCTCCGCATCGCGTACGAGCGCCACGTGCGCGCGCAGATCAACGTCCTGACCGGGTGTCAGGTCCAGTTCGAGGAGATGGCTGCCGGGCGCGAGCCGTACCGGCCCCATGGCGAGATGGCCCCCGTCGTCCAGCGCGACG
The DNA here is from genome assembly GCF_042789485.1 of Streptomyces sp. NPDC056835. NCBI lineage: Bacteria > Bacillati > Actinomycetota > Actinomycetes > Kitasatosporales > Streptomycetaceae > Streptomyces > Streptomyces sp. NPDC056835. The sequence continues at coordinate 76,370 of NZ_JBHUBB010000005.1, read as the reverse complement.
GGGACGCCCCCGAGCCGTACCGTCTTCGCCGCCGCGGCGCCCACCGCCAGATGTCCGTCGAAGGCTTCGTCCAGCAGCAGTTCGGTCCGGACGCGTGCCACCGTCCCGGCGGCGGTCGGGCCGATCCGTACGAACTCCTCGGGCACATGCCCCTTGGGTCCGAGGACATCACGGTGGATCGGGTCCTTGTGGATGCCCCGGGTGTCGGACCATTCGAGCGTCGAGCGGCTGACGCCATCGCCATCGCCATCGCCATCGAGCAGGAGCGCGTGCGGCCCGAAGGTGGCATGCGCCCTCGGCCGGGCCGGATCGCCTGCGCGGCCCCGCCGGAACGTACGGCACTCGACGACGGCGCTGTCGGCCGGCCCGGTCGCGGGCCGCGCGAAGTCGCCCCAGGTGTTGTCCAGGGTCGGGATCAGCGTCATGTCCCACTCGGCGTCCGCCGGGACCTCGACCGCCGTACGGGCCGTGCCCGCCGGGACCAGACCGTCCACACACCCCGTACGCCCCTTACGCCCCGTACGGTCCGTGGTCCCCGACCGCTCCGCCGCCCGCGCCGGAAAGACCAGCACCACCGCGGGCCCGCGGTCGAACGGCACCTCGGCCTCCACGGCCCGTTCGTCGTCCTCGGCACGCCGGACCGGTACGGTACGCGGCTGGCCGCCGAAGGGGTCGAGCAGTACGGCCGGCCCCTCCACATCCCTGACCCGCACCTGTGCGCGGCGCACATAGCGGTCGGGGTCGAAGTCGTAACGGGCGTCGATCCAGCCCTGCGCGGCGCCACGTTCGTCCGGAGCGGCGACCGCCGCGCGTGTCGCACGAGGCGCGTCGCACGAGGCCGCGGTCAGGAACACCACCGTCGCGTCCTCCACCCGGCGCGCGAGCGCCGGTACCGACGCCCGTACGACCGGTTCCGTCCCGGCCCGCGCCCGGTCCCGCCCCAGCGCCTCGCCCAGCTCGTCCACCGTGGGGACGTGGACCGCGCGGCCGTCGGCGAAGCAGGCGCGCAGCTCGTCCCGTACCTTGTCCGGGCCCTCGGCACCGTCCCGGCCGATGACTTCCTCGGGGAGCGCGCCGATCGCGATCAACTCCCCGCCCGCCGAGGCGAATTCGATGAGCCGGAGCGCGGTGTCCTCTTCGAGCGCCGTGCACGCGGGCAGCACGACCGTCGCGTAGCTCTCGCCCGCCACGCACAGCCGCGTCCCGTCGCCCGTATCCCTGACCAGGGCGCGGGCGAGGGAGTCGTCGTCGATCACATCGGCGTCCAGGCCGAGCCGGTCGGTCACCCCAGGCAGGGTCCTGAACCAGGTCATGTCCCCGACGAGTTCGAGATAGACCGCCTGTGCCCGGCGCGCGTCGGCGGAGACACCGTCGAGCGCGGCGCCGGTCTGGGCGGTGGTCGTGGGCAGCAGGATCGCGGTGTCGCACAGATGGCGGCCGAGGCTGAGGATCGCGCACAGCCGGGTGACGGCGTCGGCGAAGACGCGATGGTGTGTCCAGTACGGCTGGCGCCAGTCGGTGCCCGGCGGCGCCCACTCCCACCAGCCGCCCTTGGTCGTGTAGTAGACGGCGTGCGGGTTGTAGAGGGTCGCGCCGGCGCGCAGCCAGGGCAGGAGCCAGTCGTAGGTCTCCTCCAGCGTGCCGCCCCAGCCGGTGGAGTGGAATGCCTCGATCCAGGTCCGGGGCCTGCCGTACAGATGGGCGAGGGAGGAGTGGATCCGGGCGTCCCCGTGGTGGTCGGAGCCGGGCGCGGAGAACCAGCGGTGAGTACGGGCGTAGTCCGCGTACAGCTCGACACCGGCGACCGGGTGTCCGGCGCGGGCCGGGTCCTGCTGGTCGCAGCCGACGACCAGCCCGTGCCGCTCGTGCCAGGCTGCGAGGGGGCGGAAGAAGGCCGCTTCGGCGAGTTCGGCGCGGGTCAGATGGTAGTCGTGGCGGATCCGGTGGGCTTCGGGCCGGTGCGCGCCGTCCTCGTACAGGGCGTCCAGACGCGGTACGAGGTCGTAGCCGCGCAGCCGCCTAAAGGCGTCGGCGAACTCCGCGGACCAGGTGGGCAAGGAGGGAAGCTCGTCCTGGAACGACCCGACGACGACGGTCCCGAGACGGTCGCCGAGCCGTCGCTCGAACTCGCCGTGCACCCCGGCCAGCAGCGCCGCGCACGCGTCGGCGCCGAGGTAGTCGAAGCCGAGGGGCGTGTGGTGATGGAGTGTCAGACGCCATCGTCCGGGGCCGGGTGCCCGTACGGTCACGGTCCCTCCGTCCGCGACGAGAGGGAGCGGGATCGCCGGACCGACGGGAGATCCTTCGCCGTCGACCGGCTCCGCGTGGCCCGCCAGCGGGTGCCCGCCGTCGGGGCAGCGCAGCTCGCCGGGGCCGTCGACCACGGCACGTACGCGGTCGAGCCTGCGGCCCGCGTACCCGGGCCGCTCGTCGACCAGGCGTGCCTGGAGGTCGGCTCCGGAGAATCCGAGCTGGTCGTAGAACCAGAGCCCGATGCCCAGTTCGCGCGCGTCGTCGCAGACCCCTTCGAGCAGGGCCCACCAGGCGTCGGAGAGGAACGGGGGGTCGTCGGCGTCGGAGCCGAACAGCGGCCCGGACGGCGCGAGGTTGAGCAGAACCAGATTGAACACCCCTCCCTCCGCGAAGCGTTCGAGCTGGTCGCGCAGGCGCGCGCGGTCGAGCCGTTCCCCGCTCCACCACCAGATGGCGGTGGGCGAGAACGCGCGCGGCGGTTCGGTCAGGACCTCCGTGATGCTCGTGGGGAGGGAGGGTCCTACGTACGTCATGAAGTGTTCCTCAGCCTTTGGTTCTTCGGCCTTCAGCCTTTGGTTCTTCGGCCTTCAGCCTTTGGTTCTTCGGCCTTCAGCCTTTGAGCCCGCCCGCGAAGCCCTTGATCACATAACGCTGGAGCAGCAGGAAGACCACGAGGATCGGCAGGGCGGCCAGCGCCAGACCGGCGAAGACGAGGCCGTAGTCGGAGACGTACTGGCCCACGAACGAGAACACGCCCACGGGGACGGTCTCCTTGCCGGATCCGCCGAGATACAGCAGCGGGGTGAAGAAGTCGTTCCAGATGAAGACCGCGTTCAGGATGATCACGGTGCCGGTGATCGGCCGCAGCAGGGGGAAGACGATACGGGTGAACGCCTGGCGATGGTTACAGCCGTCGATGAGTGCGGCCTGCGCGTAGTCCTGGGGCAGGGCGCGGATGAACCCCGTATAGAGGAAGACCGTGAACGGCAGCTGGATGCCCGTGTAGAAGAGGACCATGCCGTGGTACGTACCGAGCCAGCCGAGGTCGTCGACGAGTTTGTACAGCGGGATCATGCCGAGCTGGAACGGCAGCACGATGCCCAGCAGGAAGAGGATGTAGAGCCCGTAGCCGAGTCCGCGGGCGCGGCGCGCGAGGTAGTAGGCGCCGGTGGAGCCGAGGACGATCAGCAGCAGCAGGCTGATGACGGTGATGATCGTGCTGTTGATCAGGGCGGGTCCGAGGGAGGCGGCGGACCACGCGTTGCCGAAGTTGGCGAAGGTGGGCGGCGCGGGCGGCGACAGGGGCGAGTCCGCGATCTGCGCCGGGTCCTTCATCGCGAGCGTGACCAGCGCGTACACCGGGAACAGGAACACCACCGCGACGGCGGCCATGACCAGTTCCAGGCCGTAACTGCCGTAGCGGGGGCGGCGCTTCCTGGGTGTGCCGCGGGGAGTCGTGGCGGTGGTGCTCACGCGGTGACCTCCCGGGCGCGCAGATAACGGAGTTGGACGAGGGAGACGGCGGCGACGAACAGCGCGAGGACGAGCGCGACGGCGGTGCTGTAGCCGAACTTCCCGAAGACGAAGGCCTCTTTGTACAGCACGGTCGAGAGGGTCTCGCTCGATGTGCCGGGGCCGCCGTTGGTGGCCGCGTAGACCTGGTCGAAGAGCTTGAGGCCGCCGATGGTCGACAGCATGAGGTTGATGGTGAGCGCCGGGGCCAGCAGCGGCCAGGTGACATAGCGGAAGCGCTGCCAGGTGCCCGCGCCGTCGATGCGGGCGGCCTCGTGGAGTTCGGCGGGTACGCCCTGGAGGCCGGCGAGGAAGATGACCATCGAGTATCCGGCGTACTGCCAGACGACCATGGAGGCGACGGACCAGAGGGCGAGCGAGGGGTTGCCGAGCCAGTCCTGCCGCAGTCCGCCGAGGCCGAGGGCGCCGAGGATGCCGTTGAGCCCGGCGCCGTTGTCCGGGTTGTAGACGTACTTCCACAGGAAGGCGACCATGACGGGGCTGACGACGGCGGGCGCGAAGAAGATCACCCGTAGCAGCGACCGGGACCTGATGTTGGCGTTCACACCGAGCGCGAGCAGCAGGCCGATGCCGTTCTGGACGATGACCACCGCGAGGGTGAGCAGCAGGGTGTTGCTGACGGACTCCAGGGCGCGGTCGTCGTCCAGCAGGGCACGGAAGTTGTCCAGGCCGACGAAGGCGAAGTCGCCGACGCCGGACCAGTCGGTGAAGGCGTACACCACCCCGGCCAGGCTCGGATAGAGGACGACGACGGCGTACACGAGGAGCGCGGGGACGACGAAGGCCCAGGGCGGGAGGGTGGCGTCGCGAGGGCGCCGGGTCCGTCCCGCCGGAGCGGGCGCGCCGCTCTTCGCGGGCGCCGCGCCGACCGCCGCGCCGGGCCGTTCGTGGTCGGAAGTGGCCGTGTCGGGCGGGGAGTTCACGATGTCTTCCCGTACGCCTGGTCCATCTTCGCCAGCGCGCCCGCGACGTCCGTCTTCCCCGCGAGCAGTTCCTGTACGGCCGCGAAGTGGGCGGGCTGGACCTCGGCGTTGGGCCAGCTCTGGTCCATGAAGGGGACGGCGCGGTTGGCGTCGATGATGGGCAGGAAGTCGGCCAGGGCGGGATCGATCTCGGTGGTGGCGTCGCGGGTGAAGGGGATCGCCGAGACGGCCGTCGCCCAGCGGTTGATGTTCTGCTGCTGCCCGAGGAATTCGATGAACGCCTTGGCCTCGGCCGGGTTCTTGGCGTGCGCGGCGACGCCGAGGCCGACGACGATGCCCGCCGGGATCCATGGCTCGGCGGCGTTGTCCCCGCCGGGGAAGGGGAACATGCCCAGGTCGTCGGGGGTGGGCGTGGCCTGCCGGAAGTTGGCGAGTACGGCCGAGACCTGGACGGCCATGGCCGCCTTCCCGCTCGCGACCAGCGAGGTCTGCTGTTCGTAGGTGGTGCCGTTGGGGTTGTCGTTGAAGAAGCCCTTGCGCTGGAGCTCCTGGTACTTGCCCATCGCGTCGGCCCAGCCGGAGCCGACGAACTTCGCGCGGCCGGCGGCCATGTCGGCGTCGAAGCCCGGGGTCTTGGCGTAGACGGCGTTGGGGACCAGCGCGTAACTGATCAGCTGGGTGACCCAGGGGGTCTGGGCGCCGAGCGCGATGGGCACTATGCCCTTGGCCTTGAGCTTGGCGCAGACATCGAGCAGTTCGCTCCAGGTCCTGGGCGGCTGGACGCCCGCCGTGGCGAAGGCCTTCTTGTTGTAGATGGCGCCGATGACGCTGCTGCCCGCGGAGTAGAGATAGGTCTTGCCGTCGTGGCGGTAGGCGGGATCGAAGTTCTTGGGGATGCGCTGGGTCCACTTCTGCCCGCCGAGGTCGGTGAGCAGTCCGGCCTTGGCCAGTTCGACCATGGACATCGCGCTGCCGCTGCCGGGGTACAGGACATGCACATCGGGGGCGTTGCCGCCGGCGAGCTGGGTGCGTACGACCGTCTGCACCTGGTCGGTGGGGGCGAAGGAGGTGGAGAAGGCGGGGTCGGGGTGGCTCTTGCGGTAGAGCGCGAGCAGTTCCTCGATGGGCTTCTGCTGGTCGGCGACGCCGACGATACGTACCTTGTCCGAGCCGCCGGAGCTGGAGCACGCGGTGAGCAGCGGGGGAAGCGCCGCCAGGGCGGCGACCCCGCCGCCGGCGCGCAGGAACCCCCGGCGGCTGACCGTGCCCGGGACAGGCTCTGGCAGGCTGCGGGAACCCGTGGTCATGGTGTGTCCTCCTCGTGGGATCCGGCGCGCGACGGCGCCGGGCTTGGAGCACGTCGGGGCGCGGCGCTCGCGACGGGCGCCGTGGGGTACCCACCCGTGGGACGCGAGGGGTACGACGCGGTGAAGCGGTAGACGCCCGAGCCGACGCGGTAGACCGAGTGGCCGCAGGCGGTGTCGGTGGCGGGGGTGGTCGCGAGGAGTGTGAGGTGCTCGCCGTCCACCGGCACCGCGCCCGACTCGCGGACCGAGCCGTGGTCGTCGGTGGGTACGTGGACCTCGGCGCTCGCGCCCGGCGGCACCTGGACGCGCAGGCCGAGGATGTGGTCGTGGCGTTCCCAGCGCACGGTGACGGTGCCCCGGGCCGATTCGTAGCCGGCGCTCGTGTGGCTGAGTTCGCCGGGACGGGGCCGGATCAGCAGCCGCCGGTATCCGGTGGAGTCCGGGCTCTGGTCGAGTCCGGCGACGCCCCGGTAGAGCCATTCGCCGATCGAGCCGAGCGCGTAGTGGTTGAAGGAGTTCATCGAGGGGGCGCGGAACCCCTTGTCGGGTGTCCAGCCGTCCCAGCGTTCCCAGATGGTGGTGGCGCCGTGGCGCAGCGGGAACAGCCAGGACGGCACGTCGGTACGGCGCAGCAGGGCGTGTGCCAGGTCCGCGCGGCCGTACGCGTCCAGAACGGGCGCGGCGAGCGCGACGCCGAGGAAGCCGGTCCGGAGGACGGGCCCGGCCGACTCGATGTGTTCGGCCGACTCGATGAGTTCGGCGAGGCGCCGGGCGGCGGGGCCGGTGGCGTCCTCGGGCAGCAGGCCGAAGGCGAGGGCGACGAGATAGCCGGTCTGGGTGTCGCCGGCGATCCGTACGGTGGGGTCGCCTTCCGCGTTCTTGTCGGTCGTCACGAACTGTTCATTGAAGGCGGTACGGATGTCCGCGGCCAGCCGGTGACAGTCGCGCGCCACATCGGCGAGCCCCAGCACCTCGGCGGCACTCGCGGTCAGGCGCGTGCTGTGTGCGAAGTAGGCGGTGGCGATGACGTCGCGCGGGGTCGGGACGCCGGGGGCGAGCCAGTCGGAGAAGTGCGGACCGACGTGCCGGCGCCAGATCAGGTCCGGGTTGTGACGGTGGATCAGATCGATCCAGGCGCGCATGGCGGGCAGCGCGCGGGAGAGGAAGCGCGGGTCGTCGTAGGTGCGGTACAGATGCCAGGGGATGAGCACGCCCGCGTCGCCCCAGCCGGGGGCGCCCTCGTCGGCCACGCCGGTGAGGCGCGGCGCGACATTGGTGAAGCCGCCCTCGGGGGTGCGGGCGTCCTCGATATCGCGGAGCCACTTGGTGAAGAACGCGGCGACATCGGCGTTGAGCGCGGCGGTCGGCAGGAAGACCTGCGCGTCGGCGAGCCAGCCGAGCCGTTCGTCGCGCTGCGGGCAGTCCGTGGGCACACTGACGAAGTTCGAGCGCTGTCCCCAGACCACACAGTCGTGGAGCCGGCGGATCTCGGGGTCGGAGCAGTCGAACGCGCCGGACCATGGTGTGTCGCTGTGCAGCGCCACGGCGACGACATCGGAGTCGTACAGCCCCGGGACTCCGCTGATCTCCACGAAACGGAACCCGTGGTACGTGAAGCGCGGCTCGAAGACGATGTGTTCACGGCCGTCACCGATCAGTACGTCGGTGGCGGCGGCGGTGCGCAGGTTCGCGGTGTAGAGGCGGCCCGTCCCGTCCAGTGCCTCGGCGTGGCGTACGACCACCCGCGCGCCGGGGGCGAGTCCGGCGACACGGAGCCGTACCCGGCCGGCGAGGTTCTGGCCGAAGTCGACGATATGGGTGTCGTGTCCGCCGTCGCCGCGCTCTTCTTCGCCCTCCTGACGGGGAACGCGGGTGATCGAGCGGGGGCGCAGCGCGGTCGTGGCCCGTACCGGTTCGTCGACGGACGCCACGAGCAGGCGATGGTCGGTGTCCGTGATCAGCGCCGGTGACCACGCCGTGTCGTCGAAGCCGGGCAGATCCCAGCCGTCGGCGGCGTGCCGCAGATCGTGGCACTCCCCCATGAGCAGATCGGCGTGGCGGATCGCTCCGGTGTGGGTACGCCAGGTGTCGTCGGTGACGATAGTGGTGGTGCGCCCGTCGGCGTGATCGATATGAAGCTCCGCCAGAAACTGCGGGGACGCGCCGTAGTGGGCGCCGGCCCTGCGGGGCTCGAAGCCGACGAAACCGCTCCACCAGCCGTCGGCGACGGTCGCGGCGAGCACGTTCGCGCCGTCACGGACCAATTCGGTCACGTCGTACGTCTGGTACTGGACGCGGCGGGTGTAGTCGGTCCAGCCCGGCGCGAGTTCCGCGTCGCCGACCCGGGTGCCGTTGAGGCGGACCTCGTACAGACCGCGCGCGCTGACATAGAGCCGGGCGCGGACGGCGGCGGGGCCGGTGAAGGCGCGCCGGAGCGTGGGGCTGGGGGCGAGACCGTGGTCGTCCAGGGCGCGTTCGCCCTCGGTCGGCGCGTCCATGACCGGGATCGGGCGGGGATCGTGGCCGATCCATGAGGCACGCCACTCGTCCGTGCCACGGAACGCGGTCTCGAACCAGGACGTCGCCTCGACGGCGGCGGCCGAACCGGCCTCGGCCGTCGCGTCGTTGGGGTCCGGCCGGTTGGCCGGCCAGACGGCGACCCGCCAGTGATAGCGCGTACGGGATTTCAGCGCGGGTCCTGCGTAGACGGCGCCGATCGCGTCGGGGTCCTCGATCCGGCCGCTGTCCCAGAGGGGTTGGCCACCCTCGTCCAAGTCCTCGGCCCGGTCGGCGACCCGCACGCGGTACGCGAGTGGCGCGTCGCCCCGGTGCGCGGACGCGAGCCGCCAGGAGAGCAGGGGCGCGGCCTCATCGATGCCCAGCGGGGTGGCGCGGTGGTCGCATCGCAGGGCGTAGGGCCGCAGGGACACGAGCACGTCCTTCCTTCGCGCCGGGAGCGGCGCGTCAGCGTCGACTGTTCGTCAGTTCGTCCGCTCGTCGTCACTTGCACGGCGTGAAGACGACCATCTTCGAATGTGAAATCTAACGTGAATTCTGTGGCGTGGAGACTATGAGCCCCCCCGCGAGAGGTGTCAAGAGTGTTACCGGGGTGCGCATTGGCCATCTCATGCCGCAATCGATCTTCGCCGAGCAGCGCCTTACAGTCGCCTACGACAAGCGTCGCAGCCCCCACAGCGGGTGCTCTTGTACGCCGTGATTCTCATGTGATATTCACCGTGTGATTACAACACGAACGGACGTTAAATCAAGCGCCGATACCCCTTCGAGTACCTCGGCTCGGGCGGGATCCCGCACGACGGAACGGACCAGCATCCATGCCACTGAACAGTGGGATCGACAGATCCAGAGGGTTGGGGCGACGCGCGATGCTCGGCGCCTCGGGAACGCTCGCGTTGGCGTTCGCCGCCGGCAACCTGTCGGCCGGCCGGGCCGGAGCCGCCGAGCGATTCACTGAGGACCCCTTCAGCCTGGGGGTCGCGTCCGGCGACCCCTGGCCGGACGGATTCGTCCTGTGGACCCGCCTCGCGCCTCACCCCCTCGCACCCGACGGCAACGGCGGTATGCCGCCCCACTCGGTCACGGTCCTCTGGGAGGTCGCCGAGGACGAGCGCTTCCGGCGTGTCGTACGCCGGGGACGGACCAAGGCGGTGGCGGAGCTCGCCCACTCGGTCCATGTCGAACTGACGGGCCTTCAGCCCGGCCGGCAGTACTACTACCGTTTCAGCGCCGGCGGTGTGATCAGCCCCGTCGGCCGCACCCGTACCGCACCCTCGCCGCACAGCCGGCCCAAGGAGCTGAACTTCGCCTTCGTCTCCTGCCAGGCGTGGTTCGAGGGCTTCTACACCGCCTATCGCCATCTCGCGCAGGAGGACATCGATCTCATCCTGCATCTCGGCGACTACATCTACGAGAACCCCATCGACGCCATGGGCGGCGTACGGCAGGTCCCCGTCGCCGCCGAGCTGCGCCCCGAGCCGATGGATCTCGCCCAGTACCGCAACCGGCACGCGCTGCACCGCTTCGACCAGGACCTGATCGCCGCCCACCAGGCCCACCCGTTCGCCGTCGTCTGGGACGACCACGAGGTGGAGGACAACTGGGCGGGCGACCACTCCAAGCTCGACAACGAGCCGGACCAGGACCCGGCGGTCTTCCGCCAGCGCGCCGCCGCCGCGTTCCAGGCGTACTACGAACATCTGCCGCTGCGCCTGCCCAACAAGCCCAGGGGCTTCGAGGCCCGGCTGTACCGCAAGCTGGGTTACGGGCGGATGGCCTCGTTCCATATCCTTGACACCCGGCTGTTCCGCGACGACCAGCCCTGCGGCGACGGTACGAAGAGCGGCTGCGACGAACGTCTCGACCCCGACCGCGGCATCCTCGGCGCCGAGCAGGAGAGCTGGCTCTACAACAGCCTCGGCCGCTCCGGGACGACCTGGAACTTCATCCCCCAGCAGATCCCCATGAACCAGGTCGACACCGATCCCGGCCCCGGCCAGTCGTTCGTGATGGACTTCTGGGACGGATACGCGTCCTCGCGGCAGCGGCTGTTCGACCAGATCGCCGCGCGTCATGTGAGCAACCCCGTCGTACTCACCGGGGACATGCACCGCCATCTCGCCGCCAATCTCCAGCGGAACTTCGACGACCCGGACTCCCCCACGGTCGGCGTCGAATTCGTCGGCACCTCCATCTCCACCAAGATGGACGGCATGGACCTCGACCCCTCCGGGGTGAGCCTGCTCGCGGCCAACTCGCATATCGAGTTCACCAACTACCAGCGTGGCTACGTCCGCTGCACGGCCACGCGGGAGTTCTGCCGCGCCGACTTCAAGGTGCTCCCCTACGTCACCCGGCCCGGCGCGCCCGTGTCGACCCGTATCTCCTATCTCACCGAAGCGGGACGGCCGGGGCTCCAGCGCGCCTGATGGCACGTCAGCCGCCTGACCCGTACGGCGGCGCTGCGGTTGCCGGGGCGGCCCCGGGCTCCCACGATCGGAGCGTGGGTGGCCGCCCTCGGCCCGTCCGCCGGCCCGTCCCGGCAGCTCCACTCCGGAGATCCGTCCCCGGAGACCCCGGAAATCCGCCCGGGCGGCCGTCACCCGGGCAGCGCACCCCCGCAGGGCGCTTATCTCACACCTGAGATAATCTTCCCCTATGGCAGACGACTACCTCGTACGCATCGGTAAGCTCATCCGTGACGCCCGTCAGCATCGTGGCTGGACACAGAGTCAGCTTGCCGAAGCTCTGGCCACCAGCCAGAGCGCCGTGAACCGCATCGAGCGCGGTAACCAGAACATCAGCCTTGAGATGATCGCGCGCATCGGTGAGGCGCTCGACAGTGAGATCGTTTCCCTCGGCTATGCCGGGCCCATGCATCTGCGGGTGGTCGGCGGACGCCGGCTCTCCGGCTCCATCGACGTCAAGACGAGCAAGAACGCGTGCGTGGCACTGCTGTGCGGCTCGCTGCTCAACAAGGGGCGCACGGTGCTGCGCCGGGTCGCGCGCATCGAGGAGGTGTTCCGGCTCCTGGAGGTGCTCAGCTCCATCGGCGTACGCACCCGCTGGATCAACGACGGCATGGACCTGGAGATCGTGCCGCCCGCCGAGCTGGACATGGAGGCGATCGACGCGGAGGCTGCCCGCCGTACCCGCTCCATCATCATGTTCCTCGGCCCGCTGCTGCACCGGATGGACGCTTTCCGGCTGCCGTACGCGGGCGGCTGCGACCTCGGTACGCGCACGATCGAGCCGCATATGATCGCGCTGCGCCGGTTCGGTCTGGACATCGCCGCGACCGAGGGCCTGTACCACGCCCAGGTGGACCACTCGATCTCGCCGGACCGCCCGATCGTACTGACCGAGCGCGGGGACACCGTCACCGAGAACGCCCTGCTGGCCGCCGCCCGCCATGACGGCACGACCGTCATCCGCAACGCCTCGTCGAACTACATGGTGCAGGACCTGTGCTTCTTCCTCGAAGCGCTGGGCGTCCGGGTCGACGGCATCGGCTCGACCACCCTGACCGTGCACGGCGTGCCGTCCATCGATGTGGACGTCGACTACTCCCCCTCCGAGGACCCGGTCGAGGCGATGAGCCTGATCGCCGCCGCCGTGGTCACCGAGTCCCAGCTGACGATCCGCCGGGTCCCGATCGAGTTCCTGGAGATCGAGCTCGCGGTACTGGAGGAGATGGGACTCGACCACGACCGCACCACCGAGTACTCCGCCGACAACGGCCGTACCCGGCTGGTGGATCTGACCGTACGGCCGTCCAAGCTGGAAGCGCCGATCGACAAGATCCACCCGATGCCGTTCCCCGGGCTGAACATCGACAATGTGCCGTTCTTCGCGGCCATCGCGGCGGTCGCCCAGGGCCAGACCCTGATCCACGACTGGGTCTACGACAACCGCGCCATCTATCTCACGGACCTCAACCGCCTCGGTGGCCGGCTCCAACTCCTCGACCCCCACCGCGTCCTGGTCGAGGGCCCGACCCGCTGGCGCGCGGCCGAGATGATGTGCCCGCCGGCGCTGCGGCCCGCCGTGGTCGTGCTGCTGGCGATGATGGCGGCGGAGGGTACGTCCGTGCTCCGCAACGTCTATGTCATCAACCGCGGTTACGAGGATCTGGCGGAGCGGCTGAATTCGGTGGGCGCGCAGATCGAGATCTTCCGCGACATTTGATGGGCGAGTGCCGCCGTACCCCGTCTGACCCGCTACTTAGCGGGTCAGGAGGGGGTCGGGACTGTCACCCCTCGGCAACAACTCCAGCAGACAGGCGTCGACCAGCGACTCAAGGGTGTCCTCGGCGTCGGCCGGGTCCGTCGCGGAGAAGGAGTTCGCCAGTACGACCTCGGCTCGGCTCGGCTCCGCGAAAGACGGCGAGCGCGTCGGCCGACCGTCCCGCCTGATACAGGGCTGTCATCAGCAGGCCGTAGGGCCGCTCGCGCAGCGGGTGTTCGGTGGTCAACTCGGTGAGTTCCGGCACGCATCGCGCCGCGTGGCCCAGTGCGAGGTCGTACGCGACACGCTCTTCGAGAAGGTTCAGACGCAGCTCGCCGAACCGCCGGCGCTGCCGCTCCGCGAACGGACCTGGCATGCCGGCGAACGGCTCGCCCTCCCACAACTCCAGAGCCTGCCACAGCAGTTCCCTCGTCTGCTCGGGCTTCGATTAGACCGTGCCGTGATCTTGAGGCACCGGTTGCATATGCGCGCGTACCAACCGAGGACCGCCGCCGGCTCCAGAAAGGCCAGGTAATCGCCTGGTCGCCGCCCGTAACGGTGGAGACGAACGCCGGCGGCGCAGATCCCGCGGCGGATGCGCCCCACTCGCGCCTCTCCCGCGCTCCGCCGTTACGGGCATATTCGCCGCAAAGAAACGTTCACGCAGGCCACAGGGCATCCGGGACGCCGGGCTCGGGGAACTCTTGCCACGGGAAACCGACCTTCGGTTCCCCGGAAAGGCCGGCATGCTCAAGCTCAACCGAATCACCGCCCTCACCCTCGCCCCCGCGGCAGCCCTCGCCCTCTACGCCGGGACCGCCACTGCCGCATCGGCGCCCGCCGCCCTGCCCGCTCAGGGGAGCACCCTCTCGGTGACGGCGCCCGCGGCAGCTGCCCAAAACGGTGCGGTGCGGACGGTCACCGCGTTCTTCGACCAGTACAAGAGCGCGGTCGAGGGCACCAATCCCCATATGAACCCGCGGGAAGTCCGCAACGAGTTCCTCACCGCCCGACTCAACGCGCGGCTCGACACATGGGCCGATGAACACTCCGCCGACCCCGTCTTCCGCGCACAGAACGTCCCGCAGGACCGGTCCGTCGCGCTCGGAGCAAGCAACCCCCGTACGACCACGGTGATCGTCACCCAGTACTGGCGCGGCGGCGACCCGACGAAGGTCCGTTACACCGTTCCCACTCCCGGAGGCAGGATCATCGACATCCAGGGCGCGTAGAAACAGCCCGAGAAACCCCGAAACCGGGCCGGGAGCCATCCCACCATTGATCCCGGTCCCCATGCGTCCGTCTTCTCACTATAGGAGGAGGCGGACGCACGCGACTCCGAGCTTGATTCATCAATGCCCCTGTGACTCACCATCAGGAGACCGTGGCCCGCCTCCTTGTGTCTCCGTTCCACCAGCACCTCGCCGCTTCCGGACAGGCCCGACATCAACCGGTTCATCACCTCGATGAAGATGTGGATGCGCGGCCTCGGCCGGCACCTGACCTGCCCCCGCTACCGGTAGCCCGTCCCGCACACGGTAATGCGCGCCCGTTACCTGCCGGATGCCGGCGTGGACGATGATCCGCTGACGCGGAGCAAGCCGACCTTCGTCATCGCTCCAGCCCCCATTGGTTCCGGTCGGCGGCAGCTGTGGGACGTCGCGGCTGTGGGAGTTCTCCGGGACTTCGCGCCCGAGCGGGGGCACATCTCACCCGCACATCTCACCCGCGCTTCGCCCTACCGCGGTGGACGGGCTCTGCCCCCCGGCCGCCCGCGACCCTGGCGGGCGGCGCCGACCGCTGTCAGCAGCCACAGCGCGACGGCGATCCACAGCAGGACGCGGCCGAGGGTCCCGGCCGCCGGCAGTCCGGCGGTCGCCGCCACCACGAGGCAGGCGACCGCGGTCATGCCGAGCGGGAACACCGTGGCCCAGCGCTGTACGTTGTACCGCGCCCGCGGCCACCGTGCCTCGGCGTACACCAGGACGGGCACCCAGGCGAGGCTGCCGGCGAGCAGGACGAGCGTGACCGTGCGCAGCGGCCCGTGAAGCGCCGGGACCCACCCAAGGGGGCCGCGCGGATCGCTGGCGTCTGTCAGTTTGGCCGCTGCCAGCGCGGAGATCGACAGCGCCCCGCCCGCTACCCAGTGGTCGCCCGCGCCCGTACGCACCTCGCGCCGGTCGAAGTGGGCCAGCGCCAGCCCGTACAACGCCACCCCCAGGCCGAAGAGCACCAGACTCGCCCAGCACAGCCACCGCGATCTCTCCAGTACGGCGAGGGTGCTCGCGCCCACGGCCAGGCTCTGCGTCGCCGCGCAGACCAGGAACACCACCCCCGGCAGCCGCCGGCCCCAGCCATGGATCACCGGCACCAGCAGCACCGGCCACAATGCCGCCGACAATGCCAGCGCCGCCACCGCCGCGAAACGCCACCCCTCCAGCGACAGACAGACGCTCAGCACACACGTCGACGCGACCGCCGTCAGCGCGGGCGGCGTCACGGCGTCGCGTCGCCACCGCTCCGTGCTGCACACCAGCCGCACGGTGAACGTCGCGGCGAAAGCCACCCACAGCGCGCCGGCGAAAATGAGCGCGACCGCGGCCAGTGCCCTATATCCCGTCAGGTCCAGCCCGACGGAGAGGACTCCGGTCGCCATCACGGCCGTCCCGGCCGCAGGCGTAAGTTCCTTCACCGCTCCACGGTGGAGCGCTCCGGTCGGGAGACCGTCCGTACACGCCGCGGCGGGGCCAAATGGCACTCAGCTCACGAGCACCTGAGCAACCGTCATCACGGGCGGACTGTGCGGAAGGAGGCTCCCCCGTTACGGCGAGCGTCGCCTCGGCCGCCCGCTCCGCTCTTGGTCGGCCTCTCTCCCGGGCCCCACGTATCCCGCCGGGCTCATCGACAGCCAGGCGGAAACGGTCGTACGAGCTGCGACTCCGCGGGCCCGCGCCGGGCGTTCTCCAGTTGTGCCCTCCTCAGACGCGGACCATGGTCATGCCGAGGTTCACGCCGCCCAGGACACCGACGAGAGCGTTCGGTGCCTGCTCCAGCCCCTCGATGACGTGGTAGAAGGGCTTGATCCGCCCTTCCTCCAGCCAGGACGAGTAGTCGCGGTCGGCTTCGCTGAAGTGCTCCGCGTAGGTCATGCAGGCGAACCCCTTCATCGTGAGGTCCTTGAGGATGAGCGTGAGCGGCACCCCCTTGGGTCCGCTCATCGGCTTGTCGCTGTCGTACTGAGCCGTGTTGCCGCAGAGCACGATGCGGCCCCCGTGCTTCATCGCATCCAGTGCGGCTTCGAGGACGGGTCCGCCTGTGTTGTCGAAGAAGAGGTCAACACCCTCGGGGCAGGTTTGCCGCAACTGCTCGGACAGGTTGCCGGCCTTGTAGTCGATGGTCGCGTCCGCCCCGACTTCCTGTTCCAGCCACGCGCACTTCTCCGGCCCCCCTGCGACGCCGACCACGCGGCAGCCCGCGATCTTGCCGAGCTGGACGACTGCGGATCCGACTCCACCCGCCGCCGCGGTGACCAGCAGCGTTTCGCCGGCGCGTGGCTGACCGACGTGGAGGAGTCCGACGTAGGCCGTGTATCCCGACTGGCCCATCAGGCCGATGTAGTGCTCTACGGAAGGCGCGCCGTCCCGCTTGGCGAGGCTCTGCGCGGGCATGGCGACGTAGTCCTGCCACGCCGACATCGCCTGCACCACATCGCCGGGTGCGAATGCTGGATCGTTGGAACTGACGACCTCGCCCACGGCGAGGCTCGTCATCGGCGTTCCCGCCTGGGACCCGAGCTCCCCGAGAAGGGGGCCGGAGTGCATGTAGGCCCGGTTGCCCGGCATGACGTTGAAGTACCGGTTGTGGACCAGGACCTCGCCGGGACCCGGCTCAGGGACGCCGGTCTTCCGCAGCTCGAAGATGTCCGTCGTCAGTTTGCCTTCCGGGGCCGCCGTGTAGATCCATTGCCTGTTCATCACTGTTCCTCCTGTGACGCTGTGCGTGTGGCCGCACTGGGGCGCGGCTTCCGTCGAGTCGATGGAGCCGGCAGGGCCCGGCCTCTGGTGGCGAAGGTCGTCACTCCGAGATAAACGGAGACTGTCTCCACTAGGAACTCACCCTAACACCCATCCGGAGACATTCTCCGGATCGGGGGGCGGTCGGGGCGACGTCGGCATGGGCCGCGACTCGGCTCGGGTGATGCGCGGCCATGCGGCCACCCCGCCATCACGGGGCCCTGAAGGTGAGACGGCTTTCGCATGCCGGAGCCCCTTGGGTACTATCCGGAGGATGTCTCCAGCCGTTATGCGGAGATGGTCCCCGCTTGATGACCGGATCTTCGAGGAGGGCGCTATGGCCACCGGTTCGGGCGCGCGTCCGCTGCGCGCCGACGCGGCACGCAACCGACGCTCGGTGATCGACGCCGCCCGCGACGCGTTCGCCCGGCACGGCGTCACCGCGTCCCTGGACGACATCGCACGCGCGGCCGGGGTCGGCCCCGGCACCTTGTACCGCCATTTCCCGGGCCGGGACGAACTGGCCCTCGCGGTGATGGAGGACGGCTTGACCGAGCTGCACCGGCTCGGCGTCGAACTGCTCGATGAGCCGGACCGCCTGAAGGCGGTCCACCGTTGGCTGGACGCTTACATCGAGCAGAGCAGCATGTACGAGGGCTTGGCCCGGACCTTGGCCAGTCCGCCGGCCGCCGCTGACGAGCACAGCGTCTGCTGGCGGGCGATCGAGGTCGGCATGACACTGATCCGCGGTGCGGCCGAGTCGGGCGCCCTCCGCGCTGAGACCGATGCGGAGGACGTGCGGGCCATGGCTGTGGCCATCGCCTGGGCGGACGGGGCACTGCCGCCCGACTCCGACCGTCGGGCCCGGCTGTTGCGGATGTTGCTCGACGGGATCTCCCCCCACTGACGACAGCACCCGGCCGCGTCGGGCCTCGGACACCCGGCGCGCCGGCCGCCACCAGTGAGGTTCCCCGCCGCGTGAGTGGCGCCAACCGGCCGGTCGGGGAGGGGGTTTGAGGTTCGATCGACGACGCGGAGCGCACGGCTCGGCCGGCCCTGCGGCACGCGCTCGCGCCGCAGGTCAAGGACGCGCGCGGCGACGAAGGCATGACGGTGCCGCACGCCACCGAACCATCCTCATCTCTGCTTCCTCGCGTCCCAGCGCACCGAGGTTGTCGAGATGGAACTTCTTGGCGTTGAAGGCGATCTGTTCGGCCCGACCGCGGAGAAGGACTCGGCGCTGATCGCCGCACTGGGACATGCCGTACTCGCTGAGGAGGAGCTCGCCGAAGCACTGCGCACCATACGGATGTTGAAACACCCGCAGTAAACGCAGCAAAGGAATCGAATGAATCCATGTCATGGTACGAGGCCGTGGTCGACTTCTCGCACCTTCCCCTTGGCAAGATTCCGTCGCGAATAACTGGTTCATGGAGCACATACGAGACCGACGAGAAGCGTGAGAACGATACTTAATCAAACGCCTGAGAGACAATGAGTCCCAGCGCGACACTCCAAGCTTGGAGGCCCGGCTGTGACTCGCTACGCGGATATTCCCAAGCTCATTCGGTCCGGGATCGTCATCGTCGATCCTGAGCGCGGCACTCCCCAGCGCATCATCGTGCCGCAGTTCAATCCCGACACCCTCGAACGCGTCGCGCCCCATGCCGCCGGCGGTAGTGGTGACTCCGGCGGCGGAGGTAGTGGAACCGGGGATCGGAACGAGGCACCGCAGCTCAAGGGGCCCGCGCAGGAAACACGGAAGTTCACCGCCGAGATCGACGCCACCGATCAGCCGGATGTCGCCGCGCCCGACGGGATTCACCTCCAGCCAGGCCGATGTCGATAACCACCCGGTGCAGTCGCCGCCAGCCGAGCAGATCCCAGAAGTTGCACTCTTGCAGAAGTAAGATGTCCGGGCGCAGGGGCCGTAGGAAGGCCATCCGGGGCTTCCAGCGGTCCGGTGCGCCTAAGTCTTGTCCCGTAATGACCTTCAAGTCGAAGGAGACGCCGCGGTCTCCGCCCAGGCCGGAAGAGCCGCCGGGGAAGGGGTGGTTGAGGGTGCTCCCGTTGCCGATGCTCGTTGTGTGCAGTGGCATCAGGTACTCGGCTTCGTGGCCGCAGTCACACCTCTCACGTTGATTCCCGGCACCAGCTTCACCCTTGTCACGCAGCAGGTGATCGCGGGTTCGCGGTCCGATGGCGCGCTCGTCTCGTTCGGCTCGGCGTGTGGCTCCTGGTACATGCAGCGTTCGCTGCAGTTGGCTTGTCGGCCCTTGTCATGTCGTCGGCGCAGGCGTTGACGGTGGTGAAGATCCTGGGCGGGATCTATCGCATCTGGTTGGGCGTGACCACGTGGCGCTCAGCTTGTCGAGGCATCGATGCAACGAGACGGGTGCGATGGCGCTCGCCGTGGACTCAGCTTGGGGGCTTCGGGCAAGGTCTGTGGTCCAACGTCCTCAATCCGAAGGCGGCGTCGGTCTATCTCACCCTCGTTCCGCAGTTCCTCACGTCCAGCCGTCCCATCGCGCCGCAGATCGCGGCGCTTGCGATCGCGCATGTGATCGTCGTCCTTGTCTGGCTGCTGTTGTGGACGTCGGTGGTGGCCGCCGCGCGTTCGGCGATCGACACGCCCCGGTTCCGGCGTGGAATGTGTCGTCTGGCGGGAGTTGTGGTGGTCAGCTTGGGGATTCGAGCCGCAACGGCGAGGTAAGCCCCTGCACCCTTTGGTTGTCCCGGAGGCGCCGGTCACGGGTAGATGATCTTCGTGTGACTGGTGTGATCACGGCGTCGGAGTCGTCCTGGATAGTCCCGTTCACCGGGCTGAGCCCCCGCCGTTTCGGGAAGCTGATGACCGCGCCGCGCCGTGAGGGTGCGGACGCCGCACCGCGGGGCCGGCCGTGGGCCTGCCTCTCCCAGACCGCGTGTTGCTGGTCACCGCGTACTGGTGGACGAACTTGACGATGCGCCAGCTCGCCCCGCCGTTCGGCGTCTCGAAGTCGACAGCCGCCTGATCGTCGTGGTCGGCGAGCCCCTGCCGGGCAACGGAAACGACTGCAAGGCGGGGGCGGAATCCGGCGCTAAGGCCGCCGTCGGTAAAACGCTGACGATGGCCGACGGCGGCTATCCGGGCACCGGGCTCCTCTTGCCCCCACGGCCGCACCCCGGGTGAAAAGTTGCCCCAGTGGAAGCAGGAGCACAACCGCTCGCACAAACAAGTCCGCGCCCGCGTCGAGCACTTCTTCGTCCGCATGAAGACCTGGAAAATCCTAGCTGCAGCATGGGCGTCGCCTGGGTTCTTCATGAACTCGATGCCGCCGCTGTCTTTACCTTCGGTCGCCGCGCTGGGCAGCATCGCGAAGAAGCGTGACAGTGCTCTGAGCCGCTCCACCGACAGTCATTGTTGGGACCCTGCATCTTCCAGGAGTTTCGTCCACACGAAACGGCTATTTCTTGTATAGGCAGGGCGAAGCGTGGAACCTACACACAGCGACCACGTACTCGCGAGGCCTGAGCGACCGTCATCAACAGGCCGCCCCTGCCCAGTACGTCTCGCCGGGAATCCGCTCTCTCACTGCCGTAGCAGAGCGGGGGTCATGAGGCTTGATTTCCGTTCTTTGGTCGCCTGATCGTGTGGGTCCCCAGGATCCGGGCCAGTCGGCTGGCGCGCCGGGGGTGCGCCGGGGGCGCGCGCCGAAGACCCGATGGCCCTGTGCACCCCCGCACGCTGACCAGGCGATATTGCTACCAGTAGTTGATCCACAGCATGCTGTTACAGGCGTCTCCGCTATGCGGGGTGCTCGCGAACGTTCCACTTGGCGACCCATGAACGACGGGGTGAAATGTCCGGTTCTTCGATATCTGGCGCGGGCCGGCCCCCTTCAGGGCGGGACGCGCGGGACACCGCACGTGCGCTGCTGGCCCGGGCCGCCCATCCCCTGTTGCTGCTCTCGGTCGTGGTCGTCTTCGCCATGACCGCGCGGCACGGCTGGGACCCGAGCCGTGTCACCTTCGTCTTTCAGCTCACGATGCTCTGCTACCTCGCGGGGCTGGAGCGGCTGATCCCGTACGAGCGCACCTGGCACCCCAGTCGGCGGGAGTGGCGCTGGTACGCCGTGTACTACCTCCTCACGGCGGTGGGCGGCGGGCTGGCGCAGTCATTGGTGGTGGCCGCTGTGGGCGTCGTGGCCACCGCCGAACCCGCGCTTCCGCTCTGGGGCGAGATACCTCTCGCCCTGCTGCTGGGTTCGCTGGCCAGCTATGTCGTGCACCGGCTCGGACACACCAATCCGTGGTTGTGGCGACTGCACGGCGTGCATCATGTGCCCGACAAGGTCAACGTCGCCAACAACGGCGTCAATCACGTCATGGACGTTCTGATCTCCCAGGGCTTCACTCAACTGGCACTGGCCCTCGTCGGGTTCTCGCAGACGGCCGTCTTCGGAGTGGGCCTGTTCGTCGTCGCCCAGGGGTATTTCGTCCATGCCAATGTCGCCGTGAGGCTCGGCCCGCTCAACCATGTCTTCGTGGGGCCCGAACTGCACCGGCTGCACCACAGCACCGATCTGGCCGAGGCCGGGCACTACGGCTCCGACCTCTCCATCTGGGACCGGGCGTTCGGCAGCTTCACCTGGCGGCCCGGTCGCGAACCGGCCGCGGTCGGCCTCGTGGACCCGGATTCGTTCCCCGGGACCGGCTCGATCGTCGCCACCCTGGTGCATCCCTGGCGACGGTCGGCGAAGGCCGGTGAAACCGCGGGCTGACCTCCCAGCTCCCAGCTTTCGCGAACACATCGCTTTCGCGTCGCCCGTACCGCACCCGCTCTCCGCCACCGCATCGGCGCTGAGGCCCGGGTGCCCGTGCCTGCCCTTCGTGCACGTTGCGTGTTGACGACTCAAGGACCCTTCCATGGCTGAATCGCTCCCCACCACGCCTCCCGAGAAGATCGCACTCATTGGCATCGGCTGCCGATTCCCCGGCGGAGCCGGTGACCACCGGACCTTCTGGCAGAACCTGCTGGACGGGAAGGACTGCATCACACCGACACCACGCGACCGGTACGACGTGACCGCCCTCGGCAGCCGGGACAGGACCAAGCCCGGCCGTCTGGTGGGTGGCCGGGGCGGATACATCGACGGTTTCGACGAATTCGATCCCGCCTTCTTCGGTATCAGCCCCCGCGAGGCGGACCACATGGACCCACAGCAGCGAAAGCTGCTGGAGGTGACCTGGGAGGCGCTGGAGGACGGCGGCCAGAAGCCGGCCGAACTCGCCGGAGGCGATGTCGGTGTGTTCATCGGCGCGTTCACCCTGGACTACAAGATCCTCCAGTTCTCCGACCTCCGGTTCGACACCCTCGCCGCGCACACGGCGACCGGCACGATGATGACAATGGTGTCGAACCGCATCTCGCACTGCTTCGACTTCCGCGGCCCCAGCGTCTCCATCGACACCGCGTGCAGTTCATCCCTGGTCGCCGTGCATCTCGCCTGCGAG
The DNA here is from genome assembly GCF_042789485.1 of Streptomyces sp. NPDC056835. NCBI lineage: Bacteria > Bacillati > Actinomycetota > Actinomycetes > Kitasatosporales > Streptomycetaceae > Streptomyces > Streptomyces sp. NPDC056835. The sequence goes on along the minus strand of NZ_JBHUBB010000005.1, from coordinate 54,101 downwards.
AGCCTGCGCCGAGGTGAGAGCACCCTCGCCCTGGCCGGCGGCACCCTGCTGCATCTGACGCCCCAGTACACGATCGCCGAGACCAAGGGCGGCTTCCTGTCCCCGGAAGGCCGCTCCCGTACGTTCGACGCCGGCGCGGACGGATATGTGCGCGCCGAGGGCGTCGGTGTCGTAGCGCTGAAGCGTCTGTCCGACGCCCTGCGGGACGGTGATCCGATCCACGCCGTGATCACCGCGAGCGGGGTCAACCAGGACGGCCGCACCAATGGCATCACGGTACCCAGCGCCGACGCCCAGGTCACCCTGATCGAGCGGGTGTGCGCCGCGGCCCGGATCGCACCGGGCAGCCTCCAGTACGTGGAAGCCCACGGCACCTCCACCCCGGTCGGCGACCCCATCGAGGCCGACGCGCTCACCCGGGCCCTGGCCATCGGCCGCGAACCGGACGCTCCCTGTTATGTCGGCTCGGTCAAGACCAACATCGGGCACACGGAGTCGGCCGCCGGAATCGCCGGTCTCATCAAGACCGCCCTCAGCATCGAACACCGCACGATCCCGCCGCACATCAACCTGGAGCGGATCAACCCCGCTATCGACCTCGACGCCGCGCCCTTCAGCATTCCGGCGCGGGTCACCGACTGGCCCGCGCACAAGGGCCCGGCGCGGGCCGGCGTCAATTCGTTCGGCTTCGGCGGCACCAACGCGCACGTCCTGCTGGAGGAGGCACCGCCGTCCACCGCCGAGGCGCGGCCGTCGGTACCCCGCCCGCGCCACAGCGTCCTCCCGCTGAGCGCGCGCGACGCGTCCGCCCTGCCCGTACTGGCCGAGGCGATCCGCCGGGAGCTGGCGGAGCCCGCCGCGGGCGCCCCCGGGCGGGCCGTGCCCCTCGCGGACCTCGGTCACACACTCGCGCACCGCCGCCAGCACCATGACGCCCGGCTGTCCGTCGTCTACTCCTCCCGTGACGACCTGGACGACGCGCTCGCGGCGCATGTACGGGGCGAGGCCCACCCCCGCGTGCTCGTGGGCCGACGGCGCGAGGACCGACGGCGGCCGGCGTGGGTGTTCACCGGCATGGGCCCCCAGTGGTGGGGCATGGGCCGCGAGCTGTTCGCCTCGCAGCCCGTCTACCGGGACGCCGTCGTACGCTGCGACCGCGAGATCGCCGCGCTCACCGGCTGGTCCCTCATCGAGGAGATGAGCGCGGACGCGGCCGACTCCCGGATGGCGGAGACCTGGCTCGCCCAGCCCGCCAACTTCGCCGTACAGATCGGCCTCGCCGCGCTGTGGCGCGCTCATGGGGTGCACCCCGGCGCGGTCGTCGGTCACAGCACGGGTGAGGTCGCCGCGTTCTACGAAGCGGGCGTGTACAACCTGCGCGACGCGGCGCGGATCGTCGTGCACCGCAGTCGTCTGCAACAGCGGCTGGCGGGTACCGGAACGATGCTCGCCGTGGGCCTCACGGAGGACGAGGCGGCGCGCCGCCTCCAGCCGTACGGCGACCTGGTGTCCGTCGCCGCGGTGAACAGCCCGGGCGCGATCACCCTCGCCGGGGATGAGACGGCCCTTGGCGCACTCGCCGAAGAGCTGCGCGCGGAGAAGGTCTTCGCCAAGTACCTCACCGTCCGCGTGCCCTACCACAGCGCCCGCATGGGGGAGATCAAGGACGAACTGCTGTCCTGCCTCTCCGGCATCGAACCACGCCCCGCCCAGGTGCCGCTTTACCTCACCGCGCGTGAAGGCCGGGCCCATGGCACCGAACTCGACGCGGACTACTGGTGGAACAACGTCCGCGACCGCGTCCTGTTCCGCTCGGCCGTCGAGCGCATGGCCGACGACGGCCACCGCGTCTTCCTGGAGATCGGCCCGCATCCCGTACTGGCCCACGCGATCAGGGAATGCCTGGCGAACAGACCGGCCGAGCAAGGCGCGGAGGTGGTGACCCTGCCCTCCATCCGCCGTGAGGAGGACGAGGAGATCCGCTTCACCACCTCGCTCGCCGCGCTCCACAACTCCGGCTTCGACATCGACTGGGGCGTGCTCCAGCCCGCGGGAAGGCACGTACCGCTACCGGGCTACCCGTGGAAGCGCGACCGGTACTGGACGGAACCGGATCCCGTGGCGCGGGTCAGGCTCGGCCGGGTCGACCACCCTCTCCTCGGCCGCCGGCTGGCCACCGCGGAGCCGGTGTGGGAGACGGAGCTCGACCTTGAGACCGCCCCGTACCTGGCCGACCACCGCATCCAGGGGCGAGCCGTGTTCCCGGCCGCCGGCTACCTCGAAATGGCCGCTCAGGCGGTACGGACCCTGACCGGCGGCACCGAGACCGCGCTCGGCGACATCGAACTGCGCAAGGCTCTGTTCCTTCCCGATGACGCGCCCCGCACCGTGCAGTTGGCGTTCTCCCTGGAGGACTCCTCCTTCACCGTCGCGACCGGCACCGGCGAGAGCGGGGAGCGCGTGGTCCACGCCAGCGGTGTGGCCCGCGCCGACCACCGCCCCGCTCCGCCGGCGCCGCTGGACATCGACGCGGTCAGGGCACGCGGCGAGCGTCATCTCGACAGCGGAGCCTGCTATGCCTCGCTGAGCTCTCTCGGCTACCACTACGGTCCCGCGTTCCAGGGCATCGAGGAGGTGTGGACCGGCCGCGGCGAGGCGCTGGCCCGGATCCGCCCGCCCGAGGCCATCGGCGACGCCGCGGCGCGCCACCATGTCCATCCCGTCCTGCTCGACTCCTGCTTCCAGGCTCTTCTCGCCGCCGGGAGCCTGGACGGTCCGCGCGCCCTGCCCGCCCCGGCGGGGGACGACGGCCGGGCGGGCGGGTCCACCGGCATCCTGCTGCCCCTGTCCATCGCCGAGGTACGCACCGGCCCGGTCGGCGACCGGCCGCTGTGGGTCCATGCCACCGTCACCCGGCGGCGGAACGGCGAACTCGTCGGGGACATCGCCCTGTACGGCGACGACGGCCTCCCGCTGGGCCAGGTCAGCGGTTTCCGGGCCGCCGACGTGGAGCAGGCGTCGGCCGCCGTCGGGCTGGGCACGATCGACAACTGGCTCGCCGAACCCACCTGGACCGCGTGCCCTCTTGAGTCCGATCCGGCCACCGCTCCCGCGCCCGGCGGCTGGCTGCTGTTCGCCGACGCGCCCGGCGGAGTCGCGGACGCGCTCGCGGAGCTCGTCACCGCGGCCGGAGGCCGCTGTCACCTCGTACGCCCCGGCGACTCGTACACGATCGGCCGAGGCGCGCGTACCTCGACCGTGCTGCCCGGCAGCGCCGACGACCTGCGCCGGCTGCTGGCCGATCTGGCGGAGGACTCGGAGGGTTCCGATCCCGCCATGGCCGTCGACACCGTCGTGCACCTCTGGAATCTCGATCTGCCGGCCCTGGACGAGACCGAGCGCGGGCGCCTCGAAGAGCACAGCGCCACCGGGGCGTACTCCCTGGTCGCCCTCGCGCAGGCGCTTCAGGAGGACCGGCGGCAGATCGCCGCGCCCGCCGCTCTGCATATCGTCACACGCGGTACACAGGCCGCCGATCCCGGCGACGCCGTCGAGCCACTGGGCGCTCCGGCCTGGGGCATCGGCCGCGTCCTGCGCCACCAGGAACTGACCGCGCATCGGGGCAAGCTGATCGACCTCCCCCTCGTACCGGACGGCGCGCGGGCGGCCGACGGGCGAGGGGCGGAGGCGCGGTCCCTGCTGGACGAGATCCTGACGGCCGCCGCGCATCCCGGTCAGTACGAGGACGAGATCGTTCTGCGCCGAGGCCGCCGCCTCATCAGCAGGCTCACCCGCCCCAGCGGCCTCACCCGCCCTCTTCCGCCGCGGCTGCGGCCGGACGGCGCCTATCTCGTCACCGGGGCATTCGGCGCCCTGGGCCGGCTCCTGTGCCGCTTCCTCGTGCGGCGCGGTGCCCGTCACCTCATCCTCGTCGGCCGTACCCCCCTCCCCGACCGCGCCACGTGGCGTGAGCTGGACAGCGACTCGCCCGCCGACCGCAACGCGCGGTTCGTCAAGGAGCTGGAGGCCCTTGGCGCGCACGCGGTCCACGCGCGGCTCGACGTCAGCGACGAACCGGCCCTGGTGGCGTGGCTGGACGCCTACCGGAGCCAGGACGCCCCGCCCGTGCGCGGCGTGTTCCATCTCGCCGGGCACGTGCGGGACACGCTCGTGCCCGCCATGGACCGAGCGGCCTTCGACTCCGTACTCGCGCCCAAGGCGGCCGGTGCCTGGCTGCTCCACCGGCAGCTGCGCGACGCACCGCTCGATCACTTCGTCCTCTTCTCTTCGATCGCCTCTCTGCTCACCACCGCGGGCCAGACCAACTACGCGGCGGGAAACGCCTTCCTCGACGCGCTGGCCCACCACCGCCGCGCCCGCGGACTGCCCGCGCTCAGCATCGACTGGGGCCCCTGGGCGACCGGCATGATCGAGGAGCTGGGTCTGGTCGAGCACTATCGCGCCGGCCGCGGTATGAGTTCGCTCTCGCCGGACGCGGGCATGGCCGTGCTGGAGCGTGTCCTCGGCCAGGGGCGTCCCCAGCTGCTGGTCGCCACGGTGGTGGACTGGAAGGTCTTCCTCGCCTGGTACGCGTCGCCGCCGCCGCTCGTCACGGAACTCGCCGACAGCGCCGGCACCGGCACCGGATCCGACGAGGACGGCAGCTTCCTCGATGTCTTCCGCGCTGCGGACGAGGAGCGCCGCGCCGAGTTGGCCGCCGAGCGGTTCACGGTGATGGCCGCCACCGTGCTGCGGGTGCCCTCCGAGCAGGTCGAGCGGACGAACAGCCTGGCCGCCCTCGGTCTCGACTCGCTCCTGGCGATGGAGCTGCGCGCTCGCGTCCTCGCCGAGACCGGTGTCGCCCTGCCTCTGGTGGCTCTGCTCAGCGGCGCTCCCGCCGCCGAACTGAGCGGTCAGCTGCACCGGGCGGCGGCTCTCGTCGCGGAGACGGCGGAGATGGCGGAGACGGCGGAGACGGCGGACACCTCGGGTACCGCCGCCGCGGTCGAGATGTACGAGGACGAGTCCTGTCATCCCCTCACCCAGAACCAGAAAGCGCTGTGGTTCCTCAAGCAGCTCAACCCCGACGGCTTCGCCTACAACATCGGCGGCGCCGTCGAGGTCAGGACCCGGCTGGAACCGGAGCTGATGTTCGACGCCGTCCGTGCGCTCGTGGCGCGGCATCCCATGCTCCGCGCCAACTTCTCGCTGGAGGACGGCCGTCCGGTGCAGCGGATCTCGGCCGCGGGCGAACCCGACGTGGGGCTGTTCGACGTCCAGGACCGGGACTGGAACGACATTCACGATCTGATCGTCCGCGAGTACCGCCGGCCGTACGACCTTGAGAACGACCCGCTGATCCGGATCCGGCTGTTCAAGCGCGGCCCGGACCGCTGGATCATCATGAAGGCCGTCCACCACATCATCTCGGACGCCGTCTCGACCTTCACGTTCATCGAGGAACTTCTCTCGCTGTACGAGGGGACGCGCGAGGGCCGCCCCGTCGCGCTGCCGCCCGTACCGGCCCGGTATCTGGACTTCCTGAACCGGCAGAACCGGTTCCTGGCGTCTCCCGACGCGCGGCGCATGCTGGACTACTGGCGCGGCAGTCTGCCCGCCGAGGTGCCGGCCCTCGATCTGCCCACCGACAAACCGCGGCCGGCGGTGCAGACCCACAACGGCGCGTCCGAGTTCTTCGTCCTGGACGCGGACCTCAGTGCCCGCGTGCACGCCCTCGCCCGTGAGCACGACGTCACGGTCTACATGGTGCTGCTGAGCGCCTACTACGTCCTTCTGCACCGCTACTCGGGCCAGGACCGGATCATCGTCGGCAGCCCGGTGACCGGCCGCACCGATGAGGAATTCGCCGCCGTCTACGGCTACTTCGTCAATCCGCTCCCGCTGTACGCCGACCTGTCGGGCGCCCCGTCCGTCGCCGCGCTGCTCTCCCAGGTCCGCCGGATCGTTCTGGGCGGGCTCGACAACCAGGAGTACCCGTTCGTCCTGCTCGTGGAGGAGCTGGGCCTTCAGCACGACCCGAGCCGGTCGGCGGTCTTCCAGGCGATGTTCATCCTGCTGGCCCACAAAGTGGCCTCCGAGCAGTACGGATACCACCTGGACTACATCGAACTCCCCGAGGAGGAAGGCCAGTTCGACCTGACGCTGTCGGCGTACGAGGACGAGGCGGAGCGGTGCTTCCACTGCGTCCTGAAGTACAACACCGATCTCTTCCTGCCCGAGACCGTGGGCCGGATGGCCGAGCACTACGTGAATGTGCTCGACGCCCTCACCCGCGCGCCCGCCGAGCGGCCGGTGGCCCGTCTCGACCTGCTCGGCGCCGAGGAACGCGCGCGCCTCATCCATGACTCCACGGCGCTGGGGCGCTCACTCCCCCACGACAAGCCGGTGGACCAGCTGATCTCCGAGGCCGCCGCCCGCCACCCGGACGCCGTCGCGGTCTCCGTACCGTCCGAGACGGGCGGCACCGAGCATCTGACGTACGGCGAGCTGGAAAGCCGGGCCCGGCGCCTGGCCGGCCGCCTGGCCGACCTGGGTGCGGGGTGCGGGGATGTCGTCGCCGTGTGCCTGCCCAAGTCACCCGGGCTGATCGTCACCTTGCTCGCCGTCCTCAAGGCCGGCGCCGCGTATCTGCCCCTCGATCCCGACCATCCCACCGACCGGCTCGCCCTCATGCGGGACAACGCGGGGGCGGCCCTCGTCATCACCGGCGCCGCGGACCGGGAACGGCTCGCGGCCCCGGGGGTCCAGATTCTCACCGATGTCCTCGTGGCGGACGGCCCCGCCGGGGCGGACGGCGGCGCGCCACTCCGCTACGGGCCCCGCACCGATCCGGACTCGCCCGCCTATGTCATCCACACCTCCGGGTCGACGGGCCGCCCCAAGGCCGTGCGCGTCAGCCACCGCGCCCTGGCCGCCGTGCAGGCCGCCTGGCAGGAGGAGTACGGCCTCGGCAGGGAGCCCGGTGTCCATCTCCAGCTGGCCGCCGTCTCGTTCGACGTGTTCACGGGCGACCTCGTCCGCGCCCTGTGTTCGGGCGGCCGGCTGGTCCTGATCGGCCGCGATCTGCTGCTCAACACCGCCCGGCTGTACGAGACGATGACCGCCGAGGGCGTCGACTGCGCCGAGTTCGTCCCGGCCGTCGCCCGCGCGCTCATGGACCACTGCGCGTACGGCGGCCACCGGCTGGACTTCATGCGGCTGCTGATCGTCGGCTCCGACGCGTGGAAGGTAGAGGAGTACGAGCGGTTGCGCGGCCTGTGCGGCCCGGACACCCGGGTGATCAATTCGTACGGCCTGACCGAGGCGACGATCGACAGCGCGTATTTCGAAGGCCCCACGGAAGGACTCGAACCGAACCAGCAGGTGCCGATCGGCAAGCCGCTGCCGAACTGCTCCCTGCACATCCTGAGCGACCACCACGACCCCGTACCGCCCGGCGTCACGGGCGAACTGTGGGTCGGCGGCGCGGGTCTCGCCCTCGGGTACGCGGGCGACCCCGAACAGACCGCGGAGCGCTTCGTGTCCCTGACCCTGGACCGCGGTCCCGGGGCCGCCCCCGAGCGGCTGTACCGCACCGGCGATCTGGCCCGCAGGGACGCCAGGGGCCTGATCCACCTCCTCGGCCGCGCGGACGCGCAGCTGAAGGTGCGCGGCCACCGCATCGAACCCGGCGAGATCGAGTATCCGCTGATGTCCCTGCCCTGCCTCGCCCAGGCCGTCGTCACGGTCCGTACCGACGCCCGGGGGGAGGCGGCCCTGTGCGCCTACTACGTACCGGTGGCGGGGAGCGAGCCGGACCCGGGCGAGCTGCGCGGTCATCTCGCCGAGCGGCTGCCCACCTATCTCATCCCGGCCTACTTCACCGCGCTCGACACTCTGCCGCTCACCTCGAACGGCAAGGTCGACGTCGCCGCGCTGCCGGAGCCCCGGGCCGAGTCCGGCGAGGAGGGCCATGAACCACCGGTCACGCTCTACGAGGAGCGGATGGCCGCCCACTGGCAGTCCCTGCTCCCGCTGGGAGAAGTGGGTCTGCGGAGCGACTTCTTCGCCTCCGGCGGCAGTTCCATCAAGCTCATCGAGCTGATCCACCGGCTCCAGGCCGAGTTCAACATCACCGTCCCGGTCAGCCTGCTCTTCAAGGTCACGACCCTGCACGGCATGGCCAGGACGGTCGAGGACATCATCACCGGCAGGATCTCCGGCGGCCGGCCCTATCTGTTGTTCAACACCGGCCAGGGCCCCACGCTGTTCTGCTTCCCTCCGGCCGGTGGACACGGACTCGTCTACCGCCGGTTCGCCACGCAGCTGCCCCAGTACGAACTTGTCGCCTTCAACCACGTCGACGGCGACGACAAGGTGATCCGCTACGCGGACCTCATCGAGACACTGCGCCCCGAGGGTCCCTGCCCCGTGTTCGGGTACTCGCTCGGCGGCAACCTCGCCTTTGAGGTCGCCAAGGAACTGGAAGGGCGCGGACGTGAGGTTCCGCATGTGGTGATCATGGACTCGTACCGCATCCTGGAGGCCCACTCGCTCGCCGCCGAGCACGTCGAGGCGTTCGAGCACGAGCTGCGTGGCCATCTGCACCGCCACACCCGCTCCACGGCCGTCGCCGACGAAACGCTCGCCCAGGCCAGGGAGTACCTGGACTTCTGCGGCCGCACCCCCAACCTCGGCACGGTCGCGGCGACCGTCAGCGTGATCTCCGACGAGCGGAAGGCGGCCCTCTACTCGGCGGGCCGGCGCGGCACCTGGCACGGCAGCTCGACCACCCGCACCGAACTGCTACGGGGCCGCGGCACACATGCCGAAATGCTCGACGAGAAGCATCTCGCGCGGAACGCGGAACTCACCGTCGCCATCCTCACCGGCGTCACCGGTCTCGCCGGAGGTGAGACGCATGTCGCGTGAGAGCAGGCCCGTGTGGCGGCGGCGTGAGCGAAGTCCGGGCGACAAGCCCCGGGTCATCATCGTCGGCGCCGGCATCGGAGGGCTGTCCACCGGCTGCTACGCCCAGATGAGCGGCGCCGAGACCCGTGTCTTCGAACGGCACGTCCTGCCGGGGGGCTGCTGTACGGCGTGGTCCCGGCAGGGCTTTGTCTTCGACTACTGCATCGAGTGGCTCACCGGCACCGGCTCCGGCAACGACGCCAACCGGGTGTGGCGGGAGCTGGGGGCCCTGGACGGCAAGACCATCGCCAACTTCGAGATGTTCAACACCGTGGTCGACGACGCCGGGCGGGCGGTGACGTTCTACAACGACCCCGACCGGCTGGAGAAGCACCTGCTGGAGATCTCGCCCGTCGACGCACGGCCCATCCGGGCCTTCTGCCGTGATCTCAGGCGCTTCATCGGCATCAACCACTATCCGTTCATCACTCCCCCGCCTCTTCGGACGCCCAGGGAGAAGCTGGCCGAACTGCGCGTGATCCTGCCGGACTTCCTGCTGTTCTGGCGGACCGCCGTGACCCGTATGGAGCGCTTCTCCGACCGGTTCCAGGACCCGCTGCTGCGCCGGGCGTTCCCGTTCATCTTCTTCCAGGACCACGAGGTCTTCCCGCTGCTGCCGTACCTGTTCAACATGGCCAGCGCCCACCACCGGAACGCGGGCTTCCCGCAGGGCGGTTCGCTGGGCCTGGCCAGGTCGGTCGAAGAGCGGTACACCTCGCTGGGCGGGCGGGTCGACTACCGCACCCGGGTGGCGCGCGTCCTGGTGGAGAACGATCGTGCGGTCGGTGTGGAACTGCGCGGTGGCGAGCGGCACTACGCCGACCACGTCGTCTCCGCCTGCGACGGCTACACCACGATCCACGGGCTGCTCGACGGCCGGTACACCAGTCCCAGGGTCGACAAGCTCTTCCGGATGATGGACCGCCCGGAGCTCGTCTACTCCGGGGTCGTCTCCGCCTTCGTCGGGCTCAAGGGCGAGTTCGACCCCGCGGAGAGGCACAGCACCACCTATCTGCTGTCCGACGAGGACAGCGCCGCCCTGCCGAGCGTGCTGCAGAAAAGCATGGTCGTCCAGCTGCGCTCCCGCTACTCGGACGGTTTCGCCCCACCCGGCAAGTCGGTCGTGCACTGCACGTATTTCAGCGACTACGCGTACTGGAAGGACTTGCGGCGCACCGACCGCAAGGCGTACTGGGCGCGCAAGCAGGAGGTGGCCGATTTCGTCCGCGCCTTTCTGGAGCGGCACCACCCCGGCATCGCCGAGACCATCGAGGTCATCGATGTGGCCTCCCCCACGACCACCGAGCGGTACACCGGTGTGCGGGGCGGCAGCATCCTGGGCTGGAAGTCCTTCACCGACGCCGACGACGTGATCACGGAACTGATCAACAAGGACCGGATGCGGCTGCCGAGCCTACGAGGTTTCTCGCTGGCCGGGCAGTGGTTCGGCGGCGGCAGCCTGATCCGCGCCGCCGCGAGCGGACGGTTCGTCACCCAGTTCATCTGCCAGGAACTGGGGCTGGAATTCCGCGCCTGGGAGAGCGGCGGAACGGAGCCGTGGCATCCGGGAAAGCTGGGCCGGCTGCCGCAGCTCGAACAGCGGGGTGTCCGGTGAGCGCATGGTGAGCGCCCGGGAAGCCCCGGCCCCCGCCGCCGACCCGGGTTCCGGATCGAGCTCCTGCCCCAGTCGCCCCGGAAACCGAGGAGGAGAGCAGCGTATGGCGTCTGCCGAACGCAGGGAATCCATGATCATCATCGGTGGAGGGCTCGGTGGCCTGTCCACCGGCTGCTACGCGCGGATGAACGGCTACCGCAGCCAGGTCTTCGAGATGCACGAGATCCCCGGCGGCTGCTGCACCGGCTGGGGCCGGGGTGACTTCACGTTCGACTGCTGCGTCAGCTGGCTGCTGGGCAACGGCCCCGGCAACGAGATGCACCAGATCTGGCTCGAACTGGGCGCCCTCCAGGGCAAGGAGATGCGCCACTTCGACGTGTTCAACATCGTGCGCGGCCAGGACGGGCGGGCCGTGTACTTCTACTGCGACCCGGACCGGCTCGAAGCCCATCTGCTGTCCCTGTCACCGGCCGACGCCCGCCCCATCCGCTCGTTCTGCGCGGGACTGCGGAAGTTCCGCTCCTGCCTTCCCGGCTATCCGTTCCTCAAGCCGGTCGGCCTGATGAGCCGGTGGGAGCGCTGGCGCATGCTGGCCGGTTTCATCCCGTACTTCAACCTCTTCCGGACCTCGATGTCCGTACTGATGACGGAGTATTCGTCCCGCTTCAAGGACCCGCTGCTGCGCGAGGCGTTCAACTACATCCTCTACGAGAAGCACCCCGCGTTCCCGGTGCTGCCCTTCTACTTCCAGCTGGCCGCGCAGGCGAACCTGTCGGCGGGGGTGCCCGAGGGCGGCTCCCTGGGGCTCGCCCAGTCGATCGCCCAGCGCTATAAGCGGCTCGGCGGTGAGATCACGTACAACGCCAAGGTCGAGGAGATCCTGGTCGAGAACGACCGCGCGGTCGGTGTGCGGCTCGCCGACGGGCGCGAGTACCACGCGGACATCATCGTCTCGGCCTGCGACGGCCCCACCACCCTGATGAAGTTCCTCGGCGGCCGGTATCTCGACGACGACTACCGGCGGCTCTTCACCCGGACCATCGAAGAGCCCGGCATGATTTTCCCCGGCTATGTCAGTGTGTTCCTGGGCCTGCGGCGGCCCTTTCCGCAGGGGGAGCCCACCACCACGCATCTCCTCGGCGAGGAGACCGCCTCGCGGCTGCTCGGTATCCGGCATCCCAGCCTCAATGTCCAGTTCCGCAGCCGGTACTACCCCGAGCTCTCGCCGCGCGATACGACCGTCATCTACGCGACGTACTTCTCCGACACCGCGCCCTGGCGCGAGCTGAGCGAGGGACCGGAGCAGCTGAGCCGTCTACGCCGGGGAGGGGAGCTGCACACGCTGCCCGTACGGCGCGGACGCGCGTACTCGCTCGCCAAACGCCGGGTCCGGGACACGGTCGTCGACTTCCTGGACGAGCGTTATCCGGGCCTCAAGGATTCGATCCAGGTGCGTGACACCTCCACCCCCCTCACCCAGATCCGCTACACGGGCAATTACGAGGGCACCTTCCTCGGCTGGCAGCCCTTCGTCGAGAGCGGCGAGGCCATGGAGGAGCTGGTCAAGAAGCACGGACCGGTCCTGCCCGGTCTGGAGAACTTCTACCTCTCCGGCGTCTGGGCCACCACGGGCGGCCTCATCAGGGCGGCGGGCGCCGGACGGCAGGTCATGCAGTTCATCTGCCGCGACGACGGCATCGGCTTCACCGCCTCCGTCGACGACTCCGCACCGCCGCCGACCCATGTCCTCATCCCCGTGGGTCCCGGTTCTCCTGTGCGCGAGCCTGACACGTCCTCACCGCCCGAGCCCGCGCGGCTCCCCCACTGAGGACCGCCGAGCACGGTGAGCGCCGCCGACCGCTCGGCACGGACCTCGCCCCCAGCCCCGCACCAGGAAAGACCGCACCGCACCAGGAAAGGCTGACACCCCCATGTCTCCCCTGTCCCCCCGTCCGGACCAGCACTCCGCGCGGCATCCGAAGCCGCTCGCCTATCCCTTCTGGACCAGCGAAGGTCTGGATCTGCACCCCGAATACCGTCGGCTGTGGGACCGGCCGCTGGCCCGTGTGCGTCTCCCCTACGGTGAAGACGCCTGGCTGGCGACCCGTCACGAGGATGTCCGCACCGTTCTGTCCGACCCCCGCTTCAGCCTCGCCGTGGCCGTCAGCCGCGACCAGCCCCGGATCGGGCGGATGCCCCGAACGGGCGGTGGCCTCATCGCCAGCGACGCCCCCGACCACACCCGGATGCGCTCCCTGCTGAGCAAGGAATTCACCGCGCGCCGTATCGAGCGACTGCGCGACGAGATCCGGGAGATCGCCGACGGTCTGCTCGACCGGATGACGGAGACCGGACCGCCCGCCGACCTCATCGAGGAGTTCGCCTTCCCGCTGCCCATGACACTTATCTGCCAACTGGTGGGCGTGCCCCACTCGGACCATCCTCATGTCCGGGCCTGGGCCGACACCGTGTGTTCTGGCAGCGCCTCACCCGAGACGATTCAGCGGCAGGCCAGGGACTTCTTCGCCCGTATGCGGGACTGGACGGATACACGCCGCCGGGAGCCCGCCGACGATCTGCTCACGCTCATGGTCCGGGCCTGCGACAAGGACGGAAGTGTTTCCGAGGGCGAACTGATGGGGTTGCTCAACGAACTCCTCGTCGGCGGATTCGTCACCACCACCAACCAGATCGGCAATTTCTTCTCTCTCCTGCTGCTCCCCCGGGGCGACGAGGAGGACCTGACGGCCCGGCTGCGCGCCGAGCCCGGTCTCATCCCGAAGGCGGTCGAGGAACTTCTGCGCTACGTACCGCTGCTCAACGGACTGAGCCTGCCGCGCTATGCCACGCAGGACACCGAGCTGGGCGGGGTGCTGGTCCGCGCGGGTGAGCCCGTCATCGTCTCCCCCTCAGCCGCCAACCGGGACCCCAAGGTTTTCGACGACCCGGACCGTGTGGTCCTCGACCGCTCCAACAACACGCATGTGAGCTTCGGGCACGGGACGCACTACTGCCTCGGCGCCCACCTCGCCCGGCTGGAGCTTCAGGTGGCTCTGGAACGGGTACTCAGCCGAATGCCTGACCTGCGTCTGGCCGTTCCCGTGGACGAACTGCGCTGGCGCTCCAAGGAGTTCTTCAGCGGCCTGCATGAGCTGCCCGTCACCTGGTGACCCACCGGGCGGGCCGGCGTTCCCGCGCGGGGACCACCGCGAATTGGCCGCGTGCTCGCTGCCGTGATTACAGGACTCCGGTCACTTTCACTCCAGTTCCACCCATCGTGTGGACGACTGAGCCTCAACGGCACAGTCCGGGCCGTCCACACAACCTCAGCCTCGCCGGACAGGCAAACCGGCCACGCTGTGGCCGCTGCCATGACCTGCCGGTGAACGAGCCGGTCCACACGACTCCCTGAGGGCTGTCCCGAGCTCAGTTCAGCCGCCGGCGGGCCCGCTTCACCTCGCGGCCGACGGCCCAGGCGTCGGCGACCGGTCCGATATGACCGAGCTTGTCGGGGTTGATCACCGTGCGGATGGTCTGGATCTGCCCGCCGAGCACATCGAGAGCCAGGATGTGGAGCACCTTGCCGTCCCGGTCGCGGAAGATCGCGCCGGGCTGGCCGTTGATCTCGTGCGGTTCGAACGTTACGCCGATCCGGCTCATCGAGAGGAAGGCCGTGCCCAGCAGGCGGGCCACACGCTCCGCGCCCACGACGGCCTTGGCCAGCTGCGGGGCCTTGCCGCCGCCATCCCCGACCATGTGCACGTCGGCGGCCAGCAGATTCCGCAGCCCGCCCACGTCACCGCTCTTCAGCGCGTCGAAGAACCGCGTCGCCAGCTCGTGCCGTTCCCGCCGGTCCGCTTCGAACCGCGGCCGCCCGGCTTCCATATGCCGCCGTGCCCGTACCAGCAGTTGCCGGCACGCCGCCTCCGACCGCCCCACCGCCGCGGCGATCTCGTCGAACCCGAAGGCGAACACCTCACGCAGCACGAACACCGACCGTTCCAGTGGGCTGAGGCGTTCCAGGAGCAGCAGCGCCGCCATGGACACCGAGTCGGCCAGCTCGGCCGAGCGTGCCGGATCCTGATACGGATCGCTGAGCAGCGGCTCGGGGAACCACGGCCCGGTGTACTCCTCGCGCCGCACTCGCGCGGAGCGCAGTACGTCGATCGAGATCCGTGTCGCCACGGTCGACAGGAAAGCCTTGGTCGACGTGGGCCGGGTCGCCGACGCGTCGAAGCGCAGCCAGGTCTCCTGCACCACGTCCTCGGCCTCGGCCACGCTGCCCAGAATCCGGTAGGCGATCGAGAACAGCAGCGGCCGCAGCTCCTCGAACTCCTCGACCTCGCTCACGCCGAACCCCTTCCCTTGACGCCCTCACGCCCGGCCGCGTCCGTCGGCGCAGGCATCATCCGTTGATCCGGTCGTTGGGTGGCGGGCGGAGTAACGCCCAGGACCCAGCGGCCCGGAGCCCGTTGCCGGGCCCCGAGCCGGTTGGCCGATGCGGAGAGGTCGTTGCCCGACATCCTGCCGCCATCTCTCAGTGGAACCGCCCGGCCTCGTACTCGCCGGCCGGCTGCTGGGTGATGATGTTCAGCCGGTTCACCGAGTTCATGAAGGAGACCAGGACCACCAGGGTGGTGAGCTGTTCCTCGTCGTAGTGCTTGGCGGCGTTCGCCCACACCTCGTCGCTGACCCCACGGGCCGCGTCCGCGACCCGGGTTCCCTCTTCCGTCAGCTCCAGCGCGGCACGCTCGGCCTCGGTGAAGACCGTGGCCTCCCGCCATACCGCGACCAGGTTCATCCGCACCGAGGTCTCGCCGGCGGCGGCGGCTTCCTTGGTGTGTACATCGATGCAGGCGGCGCATCCGTTGATCTGGCTCACGCGCAGCGCCACCAGCTCCTGCGTCGCGGCCGGAAGCGGTGAGTCCTTGAGCGCCTTGCCCACCGTCATGAAGGACTTCAGGGCCTTTCCGGCGGTCGGGCTGGTGAAGTAGTTCAGTCGCGCGTCCATGGTGGGTTCCTCTGCGTTCGTCGGTGGCTACATCCCTGAGACGAGGTAGCCCGGCCGCTTGTGACACGGACGGCGGCGGACGTCGGTCCCGGGCGCGGCCCGCGGAGTCCGCGGCGGCGACTCGCCCCAGCCGCGGCCGTGGTCGACACGGTGGCTGGGCTACGGGCGGCCTGTCCCAACCCCCGCGCGGCCTGTCCCAACCCCCGCGCGGCCTGTCCCAACCCCCGCGCGGCCTGTCCCAACCGCCGCGCGGCCCGTCTCAGCCGATCGCGTCGAGCAGCAGCCTCGCGGCCACCGCCGTGCCGTCGGTACGGATCTCACCGGCCACGGCCCTCGCCCGGTCGTGGGTCCCGGAGGCCAGGGTCGTCCTGAGCGCCGCCGACAGGGACTCGACGGTCGGACTCGGACCGTCATGTGCCACGCCGATACCCAAGTCGGCCACCCGGCCGGCCCAGTACGGCTGGTCCGTGGCCTGGGCCACCACCACCTGCGGCGCGCCCGCCCGGGTGGCCGTCGTCGTCGTGCCCGCGCCGCCGTGGTGCACGACAGCGGCCATCCGGGGAAACAGCGCCCGCTGGTTGACCTCGCCGACGATGAAGCAGTCGTCGCCGTCGTCGACAAGGTCGAGATCCGCCCAGCCGCGGGCCAGGACCACGCGCCGGCCCTGCGCCCGGACCGCGCCGACGGCCACCCGGGCGACGTCGGCCGAGGCGAGCATGGGCATGCTGCCGAAGCCCACGTACACCGGTGGTGCGCCGGCGTCCAGGAACGCCAGCAGATCGGCCGGGAGCGGGTGGTGGTCGGGCACGATCCACGCGCCGGTCTGCACGACGTCGAAGTCCGGCGTCGGCCGCCACGGGTCCAGGACCGGGTCGGTGGCCAGCCACGGCCGGTCGCCGATGACGTAGTCGCGGACGTCGTCCACCGGCGGCAGTCCGATCGAGGCCCGGTTCGTGTTGAGCGCCGTACCGAACAGTGCGTTGTTGCTCCGGGCGTCCAGGTCCCACAGCACTTGGTTGTCGGTCTCCTCCGGCGGGAACGGCCGGCCCGGGTACGCCAGCGGCCTGTGGTGCGGCGACGGCAGAGTGAGCTGCTGGAAGGTCACGTACACCGAGCGGATGCCCAGTTTCTCCGCCACCGACAGCGCGCCGGCCGCGGCCGGCATCACCCCGGTCGCCACCAGCGCATCGCATCCCTCGGCGGCCGCGGTGACCACCTCGAACTGACCGGCGATCAACGCCGCCGCGCGCTCCGGCAGCGAAGAAGCCGGCGGCGCCCCGGTCGTCAGCGCACGCGCCGACCGACCGACCGGCACCAGCGGCACACCGATACCCGCCAGCCGCTGCGCGAACTCCTCGTCCGGCGGCGCGCACACCCGCGCCTGCGCTCCGAGTTCACGCAACCGCACCGCGAATCCCACCAGCGGTTCGACATCCCCGCGCGACCCATATGTCGATAACAGCACACGCACTTCGCGAATCTCCCGATCCCCTGGATTCCGGCCCGAATGCCGGCCGTGATCGACGATTCTGCGACACCACCCGGCTCTTGCCGCAAGGCCCCCCGTGCGCTATAAGTTGAGCACGGCGAGGAGTTGATCTCCTCGCCGTTGTCGTTGAAGCCGAACGGCCGTCAGCCCGGTTCGTGGTGGGCGAGAACTCGGCCGAGCAGGCGGGTCAGAGTCTGCCGGTCCTCGGCCGACAGTGGTGCGAGCAGGTCGTCCTGCACCTGATCGAGCAGCCCGTCCATGCGCCGCAGTTGCCGGACACCGCCCTTGGTGAGTGTCACCCTGTTGCGCCGCCCATGGTCCGGGTCCGCCGACCGGTCGACAAAGCCCTGCTCGGCCAGTTCGTTGACCGCGGCCACGACGTCGCTGCGGTCGATGCGGCACCGGCGGCCGAGATCCGCCTGGCTCGCGGGCCCGAACTCGTGCAGCGCCGACAGGAGGCGGTAGTGATACCCGCGCGCCCCGGCAGCGGTGAAGCCGTCGGACACCAGCCGGCGGACGTGCACGGCCAACTGACTGATCAGCCAGCTCGGCTTCACTGCCAAGCGCTGGGGAGTCTCATCCATGGCGACCACTCTATCGGCAAAGGTGTTGGCAGGACCAACACTCTGTCCGTAGTGTTGGTCCTGCCAATGTTGGAGTGACCATCAAGGAGTCGTTGTGCCCACCGCTGCCCAGATCATCGACCGAGCCGAAATAGCCGACCTGTTCGCCCACCTGGCCAACCTGCTGGACGAGCGCCGCCCCGACGACGCCGCCACCGTCTATCACGACGACATCGAGGTGCGTTCGCCGCGCGGCGAGCTGCACGGCCTCGACGAGGTGACCGCCCACCTGAAGCACAGCCAGGTCGAGGGAGAGCACACGCACCACGTCCACGGCGACGTGCTGGTGCACGTTGACGGTGACCGCGCGAAGGCCACCGCGAACCAGCTCGTGTACTTCTACCGCGACGGCGAAGCGCCCCACCGGACGAGCGGGCTGCACGTGGCCTGCACCGCTGTGCGGACCCCGGCGGGCTGGCGGTTCAGCGAATCGCACATCGCGCTCGCCTGGACGCAGGAGAAGTGACGTGGTGAGCCGGGCCGGGACCCCGGCCCCGACCGCGCGGCAGGCCGGGGCGGCCCCGCTCACCTGACGGTGTGGCTCCGCCGCCGGGCCTCGCCGCGACCGTACGCTGACCCCGCCCGGAAACCGGGGGCCCGCTCCGCTCTCCTTCCGGCCGTGCCGGACAAGTGAAGGCGCAGGAGATGGAAGGCGACCACATTCCTACCGAACCGGACGACGCGCGGCGCCAGCTGTCGCCGACCGACGCCGTCCTCTCCGATCCCCGTCTGGCCGCGGCGACGGACCGGCTGGGAAGGAAGCTGGTGAAGGCGGTGGTGGTCGGCGTACAGAAGCGGGCCCGGGCCGGTGAGATCCCTCCCTCGGAGGTCACCGAGCAGGCGGTGGCCGCGCTGCCCGCCACGGCGTCCGGGCTCCGGCCGGTGATCAACGCGACCGGAGTACTGCTCCACACCAACCTGGGCCGGGCGCCCCTGTCCGCGGCGGCGTGTGAGGCCGTGCTCGCCGCCAGCGGCACCACGGACGTCGAACTCGACCTGGCCACGGGTACCCGGTCCCGGCGGGGCGGGTCGGCGATCGAGGCACTGCTCCAGCAGGTGGCGCCCGCGGAAGCCGCCCACGTGGTCAACAACGGAGCGGCGGCACTGGTGCTGGCGGCGACCGCGCTGGCGCGGGGCGGGGACATCGTCGTCAGCCGGGGCGAGATGGTGGAGATCGGGGACGGCTTCCGGCTGCCGGACCTGCTGGTGTGCACCGGCGCCCGGCTCCGGGAAGTCGGTACGACCAACCGCACCGCTCTCGCGGACTACGCCTCGGCCGTGGGACCGGAGACCGGGTTCATCCTCAAGGTCCATCCCTCCAACTTCCGTATCACCGGCTTCACCCGCGAGGTCGACGTCGCTGACCTGGGCCGGCTGGGGGTGCCCGTGGTCGCGGACATCGGCTCCGGGCTGCTGGCCCCCGAACCGGTGCTTCCGGACGAGCCGGACGCGACCACCTGGCTGCGTGCCGGTGCCTCCCTGGTGACCGCCAGTGGCGACAAGCTGCTGGGCGGTCCGCAGTGCGGCCTCCTGCTGGGACGCGCCGACCTTGTGCGGCGGCTCGCGCGCCACCCCCTCGCTCGTGCGATGCGCGTGGACAAGCTGACCCTGGCCGCGCTGGAAGCCACCCTGCGGGGTCCCGCGACCCCGGTCCACGCCGCGCTTCACGCGGACCGCGGGCGGCTTCGGGAGCGTGCCGAGTGGCTTGCGACGGAGCTGCGCCGGCAGGGCCTGGACTGCCGGGCGGTCGACAGCGAGGCGGTGATCGGCGGCGGTGGCGCACCCGGTGTCACGTTGCCGAGCGCCGCGGTGTCGCTGCCCGCGTACTGCGCGGGCCCGCTCCGCCGAGCGGTACCCGCGGTGATGGGCAGAGTGGAGAGCGGGCGGTGTCTGCTGGATCTTCGAGCGGTCCCGGAGGCGGCGGACCCCGCGTTGGCCGCCGCCGTGCGGCAGGTGTGCTCCGTACCGCCCAACGCCCGTGCCCAGCTGGGGAGGTGACAGCGCGTGCACGTCGTCGCCACCGCCGGACACGTCGACCACGGCAAGTCCGCCCTGCTACGGGCTCTGACCGGGATGGAGCCCGACCGGTGGGCGGAGGAACAGCGGAGGGGCATGACCCTGGACCTGGGGTTCGCCTGGACCCGGCTGCCCGGCGCCGGGGATCTCGCCTTTGTCGACGTGCCGGGACACGAGCGGCTGGTGGGCAACATGCTCGCCGGTGTGGGGCCGGTCCCCGCCGTGCTGTTCGTGGTCGCCGCGGACCAGGGCTGGCAGCCGCAGTCGGAGGAGCACCTGGCGGTCCTGGACGCGCTCGACGTGCGCCACGGGGTGCTCGCCGTCTCCCGCAGCGACCTGGCGGACCCGGCGGCCACCCGGGAGGAGGCGCTGTCCCGGATCGCGGAGTCCTCGCTGGGAGCCGTCGCGTCCGTGGCCCTGAGCTCGGTGACCGGCGCCGGCCTGGACGACCTGCGTACGGCCCTGACCCGGCTGGCCCTCGCGCTCCCCGCTCCCGATCCCGCCGCGGACGTTCGGCTGTGGGTCGACCGCGTCTTCACGGTGCGCGGCCGGGGCACGGTCGTCACCGGCACTCTCGGCGCGGGCTCGATCCGGGTGGGCGATCAGCTCGAACTCGCCCGGGACGGCAGGCCGTTGCGGGTACGGGGCCTGGAGACGCTGAAGGAGCCACGGCCGGAGGTGAGCGCGGTCGCCCGGGTGGCGGTCAATCTGCACGGACCCGGAGCCGGGGCGCCGCACCGGGGTGACGCGCTGCTCACCCCGGGCCGCTGGCTCACCACGGACACAGTGGACGTACGGCTCAACGGCGATCGCCGCCGCGACCTGCCGCGGCACCTGACCCTGCATGTCGGCTCCGCGGCCGTCCCGGTGACGTTCCGTCCGCTGGGCGAGGACACCGCCCGCCTGAGGCTCGCCGTGGCCCTGCCGCTCCGGATCGGCGACGGGGCGCTGCTGCGCGACCCCGGGCGACACCGCGTCCCGGCCGGGGTCACCGTACTGGACGTCCGCCCGCCGTCACTCACCCGGCGCGGCGCCGCCGCCGCCCGGGCCCGTGAACTCCGTGCGGTGACCGGACCGCCGGACGGAGCCGTGGAGCTGCGCCGCCGCGGCCTGGTGCGCCGTACGGAACTGCTCGCCATGGGGGTACGTCCACCGTCCGACCCGGTGGCCGGGGAGTGGCTGGCCGACCCCGCGCACTGGGCCGGCCTGCGCGACGGGCTCCGCCGAGCCGTCGAGGAGCACGCCGTACGCCATCCCCTGGAACCGGGCCTTCCGCTGGAGGCGGCCCGTCAGGCGCTCGGCCTGCCGGAGCGCTGCCTGGTCGAGGCGCTGCTGACGGCCGCCCCGGGGCTACGGCAGCGCGACGGCCGAATCCACGGCGACCGGGCCCGTCCCGCACTTCCGCCCCCGGTCCAGGCCGCCGTCGAGGCGGTACGGGCCGACTTGGCCCGAGCACCGTTCCGCGCCCCCGAGGCCGAACGGCTGGAGCGACTTGGTCTGACGTCCCGGATGCTCGCCGCGGCCGCGGCGGCGGGGATCCTGCTGCGGATCGCAGACGGCATCGTGCTGCTGCCGGGCGCGGACGCGCGGGCCGCGACGGTCCTCTCCCGGCTGGAGCAGCCGTTCACCGCGAGCCAGGCGCGCCGGGCCCTGGACACCACCCGCCGCGTCGCCATCCCCCTGCTCGAACACCTCGACCGGCGGAACTACACGGTCCGCCTGGACGGTGCCCTGCGCCGCTGCGCGGCGGGCAGTCCCTGGGACGGGGAGAGGCCCAACTGATGCGGGCCGGCACCGCCGGAGGCACGCGGGCCGTGCGACGGCTCACTCCTCCCGCGCACCGCGGCACGGGCGCTGAGCGGAGACGGACGGGAATCGAACCCGCCTGCCCGAGTTGCTCGGGCACCTCGGTTTTGAAGACCGGGAGGGCCACCAGGCACCCTTACGCCTCCCTGCCGGGCCTTCGGCTTGGCGGCCCGAACAGGGGCCCATCGAATCTCCCGGTCGGACAGGTGTCAACGCGCCGCGCTGCGCACGCGATCCCGTACCGGCCCCAGGACGAGTCCGACGTGAGAAGGGAATCGTGATGACGACCACAACCCAGCGGGGCAGCGTCCGGCTGACCCAGTACGCCCACGGCGGCGGCTGCGCCTGCAAGATCCCCCCGGGCGAGCTGGAGGAGATCGTCGCCGGACTGACCGGCCGCACACCGGTCGCGGGCCGGGGCGCGGACCTCCTCGTCGGCCTGGACAGCGGGGACGACGCCGCCGTGGTGCGGCTGCCGGGCGGAGCCGGCGCGGCGGCCGTCGTCGCCACCGCGGACTTCTTCACCCCGGTGGTCGACGATCCCTACGACTGGGGCCGGATCGCCGCCGCCAACGCGCTGTCCGACGTCTACGCCATGGGAGGCTCCCCCTTGGTGGCCGTGAACCTGCTGGCGTGGCCCCGAGAAGTCCTCCCCCTCGCACTGGCCCGGGAGGTGCTGCGCGGCGGGCTGGACATCGCGGCCGAGGCGGGCTGCCACGTGGCGGGCGGCCACAGCGTGGACGATCCGGAACCCAAGTACGGCATGGCGGTCACCGGCGTCGCCGATCCCGCGCGCCTGCTGCGCAACGACGCCGGCCGACCGGGGATGCCGCTGTCGCTGACCAAGCCGCTGGGCCTCGGCGTCCTCAACAACCGGCACAAGGCCACCGGCGAGGTCTTCCCCGAGGCCGTGCGGACCATGGTGACGCTCAACCGCGACGCGGCGGAGGCCGCCCTGGCGGGGTCGGCGGTCTGCGCGACCGATGTCACCGGATTCGGCCTGCTGGGGCACCTGTACAAGCTGGCGCGTGCCTCAGGAGTGACCGCCGTCGTGCACGCCTCGGCGGTCGCCGTCCTCGACGGGGCCAGGGAGGCCGCCAGGGACGGATACGTCAGCGGCGGCACCCGCCGCAACCTCGCGTGGGTCGCTCCGCACACCGACTTCGGCAGTACGAGCGAGCTGACCCGGCTGCTCCTGGCGGACGCCCAGACGTCCGGCGGGCTGCTGGTGGCCGGGGAGGTGCCCGGGGCGCCGGTCATCGGGGAACTCGTCCCCGAACGCGAGCACCGGCTGATCGTCCGCTGATCCGGCGTCCGGCCGGACGAGTCATTCCGAAGTCACGATTCGCGTCGCTCGGCCTCTCGCGCCCTCAGGCGTTCACGCTGCGGCACCACGACATAGGCGGGATCCTTCGTGGACGCGACGCCCGCTTCGAACGTGCCGAAGCGCTGCAGGGCGCTGCCGGCGAGCAGAGCCAGCCCGGCCGCGGCCGCGGCCGGGCGGCTGCGCCGGGCGACAGTCACCGCGGCGAGCGCTCCGCCCAGCGTGAGATATTCCGATGCCCGGCGCAGCCGGTGCGCCCGCCCGGTGGTGTACGCCTTGGTCACCAGGCCGGGCCGCCGCTCGATCAGCCGGGACGCGACGAGTTCCGCCACCGCCCCGGCCGCGCCGAGCCGACGAGCGGGGCCGGCCTCGGCCACCGGCGCCAGCAGCATCCCGAGGCCGCCTCCGCTGGCCGCCGCGGACCCGGTGAACACGAAGGGCAGTTCCCGGTGGGCCTCGTGCCAGGCCGGCACGGCCGTCTGGGAGAGCAGCGCCGCCGTGTAGGAGGCGACCCCAGGGGCGAAGACGGCCGCGGACAACCCGGCCGGGCGCGCGGCCATCCGCAGCAGCCGACCGGGCAAGGTGGCGCGCAGGGACACGGGCAGCAGCTCGGCCATGGCCGCCAGGGCGTCGCCGGGCCCGAAAGCCACCAGGATCCAGGTGCCGACGGACATCGGGGAGCTCGGTTTGGCGACCCGCAGCATATGGAGGAACCGCTCGGGCCTGCCCAGGTCCGCGACCAGCAGGTACATGCTGGCCGCCAGCGCGCCGAAGCTGCCCAGCCGGCTCGCCCTGCACAGCGCCGGCCGCCCGGTCAGATCGGCGCCGGCCGCGAGCAGGGCCGCACTGGCCGACAGCCCACCGGTGAACAGGTACGCCGGGATCTTCCACTCCCACACAGGTGGCTTCAGCACTGGCCGGCCGTAGTAGGAGCGGAACTCCGCGCCCGGTACGACCGAGCGCTCACGGCTCCCGTCGCCGTGCCGGCCCGCGTCGAGCGTGCGCACCCGGTCGCCGGCCGATCCGGTGTCGCCGCGCGGCTCCCGCGGGCTTCCGTCGTCGTCGCTCATCGCCGGCCCCCGCCCAGGAAGGCAGCGGCAGAGGCGGCCAGCAGGGCCGAGGCGGCCACGCCCGCGTACTTCCACATCGCGGGCAGGTCACGCGTGGGCACGACCGGGTCCGGCGGCAGGCCGTACACCTCGGGATCGTCCAGCAGCAGGAAGAACGCGCCGTCGCCGCCCACCCCGTCATCGGGGTCGTGGCCGTACAGCCGGGCTTCGCCGACCCCGGCCTGGTGCAGCTGTTCCAGCCGCCGGTCGGCCCGCTCGCGCAGCTCGTCCAGCGGGCCGAACTGAATGGAGTCCGTCGGACACGCTTTCGCGCAGGCCGGTTCCAGGTCGCCGCGCAGCCGGTCGTAGCACAGGGTGCATTTCCAGGCCCGACCGTCGTCGGGCCGCCGGTCGATCACCCCGTACGGGCAGGCGGACACGCAGTAGCCGCAGCCGTTGCAGATGTCCGGCTGTACGACCACGCTGCTGAACTCGGTGCGGAACAGGGCCCCGGTGGGGCACACGTCGAGGCATCCGGCGTGGGTGCAGTGTTTGCACACGTCGGAGGACATCAGCCAGCGGAAAGCCGTGCGGCTCTCCGCGCCGGTGCCGGCGCCGGGCAGTTCGAAGGAGGGGAACCCGAGGTGGACCGGGGCGGTGCCCAGATCGCCACCGCCTCGTTCGGAATGAGCGAGGGCACCGGCCACCAGCGCGGCCGCGGCTTCGGTGCTGGAGGCGCCGGTGGGAAGGCCGGACAGACCCGCGTCCTGCCGGCCCAGCGGGCGTTCCTGCTCGATGAAGGCGACGTGCCGCCAGGAGTCCGCGCCGAGCATGCCGGTGTTGTCGAACGACATGCCCAGCAGGTCGAGGCCGTCCTCGGGCACGTTGTTCCATTCCTTGCAGGCCACCTCGCACGCCTTGCAGCCGATACAGACGGAGGTGTCGGTGAAGAAGCCCACCCGGGGCGGGTGGTCGCGGTGGCCGGCGTCCGCCGCGGGATCCGCGAGCGCCCCGTACAAGCTGTGCTCGTTCATGCTGGTCCCTCCGATGGGCCCGGTTCGGTGTGGGGCGGCTTCGGGCCTTCGCCGGCCGTCACGATGCGGGTGCCGGTTTCCGGTGTGATCCCGGCCCGGTGGCGATAGCCCTGGACATAGTCCAGCAAGGCCGGCCCCCGCGGCCGACGCCCGGGCCGGATATCGCAGGTCAGCACCTTGCTCTCCTGGATGAACACGTTCGGCTCGGCCACCACGCCGATCAGGTCGTTGACCACGTCCCCGGTGGTCAGTCCGCTCTGCCCCCAGTGGTAGGGCATCCAGACCTGGTGGACGATCCGGCCGTCGACGCGAAGCGGCGCCAGCCGGTCGGTGACAACGACCCGGGCCTCCACCGCGGTCCGGCTGGTGATCACGTGTCCCCAGTCCAGATGGCGCAGACCGCGTTCGGCCGCCAGCTCCGGTGACACCTCCACGAACAGCTCCGGCTGAAGTTCCGACAGATACGGGAGCTGACGGCTCATGCCGCCCGCGGTGTGATGCTCGGTGAGCCGCGCCGCGGTGAAGACATAGGGGAACACCTCGCTGTGCGCCTCGGGCGGAGCGGGGTTGGACGGGTTGTCAGGACGCCCGTAGACCATCCGCACCGGGTTGCCCTGCTGGCCGTAGAGGAGGTTGCGCATGGGCGACTCGTGCGGCTCGTAATGGGTGGGCAGCGGGCCGTCCGCCAGCCCGGCCGGGGCGAACAGCCACGCCTTCCCGTCGGACATCATGATGAACGCGTCGTCGCCGCGCAGCGCCTCGGTCCCTGACGCCCCCTCGGGCGGCCGGTAATCGGGCGGCTTGCCCTTCTCGAAGTCGGGGGTGTCGTACCCGGTCCACTCACCGTGCTCCTCGTCCCACCAGATGAGGGCCTTCCGCTCGCTCCAGGGCCGGCCCCGCGGGTCGGCGGAGGCGCGGTTGTAGAGCACGCGCCGGTTCAGCGGCCAGGTCCAGCCCCACTCCGCGTCGTACGGTCCCTGCTCGAACCGGGACTTCCGGCGCCGGGCCTGGTTGACTTCGTCGGCGTACACCCCGCTGTAGATCCAGCAGCCGCAGGACGTGCTGCCGTCGGCCTTGAGGTCGGGGTAACCGCTGACCGTCCGTCCGGTGCGCAGGTCGATCCCGTTGATGTGACGCAGCACGTCCGCGGCGGACGGCTCGTCGCCCTCGGTCTCGTAGTCCCAGGCCAGATCGAGGACGGGGCGGTCGCGCTCGTCGGCCGAGCCTGCCAGCTTCTCCTTGACTCGCCGGCCCAGTTGGTAGAAGAACCACAGCTCCGACCGCTGGTCACCGGCCGGCTCGACGGCCTGGTCCCGCCATTGCAGCATCCGCTGGGTCTGGGTGAAGCTGCCGGACTTCTCCACGTGCGAAGCCGCGGGGAAGAAGAACACCTCCGTGCGGCAGCGCTCGGTGACGATCTCGCCGGTCTCGATCTCGGGGGCGTCCTTCCAGAACGTGGCGCTCTCGATCATGGCGAGGTCGCGGACGACCAGCCAGTCGAGGTTGGCCATGCCCCGGCGCTGCAGTCGGCCGTGGGCCGAGCCGACCGCGGGGTTCTGGCCGAGCAGGAAGTAGCCGAAGACCTTCCCGTCGATCATGTCCATCGCGGTGCGGTAGGTACCGTGGTCGCCGTTGATCCGCGGCAGGTAGTCGAAGCAGTAGTCGTTCTCCGCTGTCGCCGTCTCGCCCCAGTACTCCTTGAGCAGCGAGATCATGTAGGCGTCGGCATTGCCCCAGAAACCCTTCTGGTTACGGGGGCGGACGGCGTCCAGATAGGCGGCCAGGTTCCCGTGGGTGAGGTCCGGCATGGGCAGGTAGCCGGGCAGCAGGTTGAACAGGGTCGGGATGTCCGTGGAACCCTGGATGCTGGCGTGCCCGCGCAGCGCGAAGATCCCGCCGCCGGGACGGCCGATGTTGCCCAGCAGAAGCTGGATGATCGACCCGGCCCTGATGTACTGGGCGCCGACGGAGTGCTGGGTCCAACCGACGCTGTACACCAGCGCGGTGGTGCGCTCCCGGCCGGAGTTCGCCGTCCAGTCGCGGCAGACTCCCAGGAACAGGTCTTGGGGAACCCCGCAGATCCGCTCCACCATCTCGGGGGTGTAGCGGGAGAAGTGCCGCTTGAGCACCTGGAACACACAGCGTGGATGCTCCAGGGTGGGATCGGACGCGATCTCCCCGGCGGCCCCTTCGACCGCCGGACCGCCGGCGCCGTGCTGGTAGGGCGCGGACTGCTCCTTCTCCTGGCGGCCCGGTCCCTTCTCCGCCTCGATGGTCTCGTACAACCAGGTCGACGAGTCGTACGCGGCGGTGTGCGGGTCGTACCCGCTGAACAGCCCGTCCAGGTCCTCGGTGTCCTGGTACCGCTCGCTGAGCAGGAACGACGCGTTGGTGTACGACCGCACGTACTCCCGGAAGTCCAGGTTGCCGGAGAGGATGTGATTGATCACGCCGCCGAGGAAGGCGATGTCGGTACCGGCCCGCAGCGTGACGTACTGGTCGGCCAGGGCGCTGGTACGGGTGAACCGCGGGTCGATGTGGATGACCCTGGCGCCGCGGGCCTTGGCCTCGATCACCCACTGGAACCCGACCGGATGGGCTTCGGCCATGTTCGAGCCCATGATGATGACGCAATCGGAGTTGGCCAGGTCCTGCTGGTAATCGGTGGCGCCGCCGCGCCCGAACGAGGCTCCCAGACCGGGAACCGTCGCGGAGTGTCAAATACGTGCCTGGTTCTCGACCTGTAGTGCTCCCAGGGCGGTGAACAGCTTCTTGATCAGGTAGTTTTCCTCGTTGTCCAGCGTGGCGCCGCCGAGGCTGGCGATGCCCATGGTGCGCCGCAGCGTCTTGCCGGCCCCGTCGGTGTCCTGCCAGCCCCTCCGCCGCGCGTCCAGCACCCGGTCGGCCACCATGTCCATAGCCGTGTCCAGGTCAAGGTCCTGCCACTCGGTGGCGTAGGCCGGCCGGTAACGCACCTTCCGCTCACGCTGCGGGCCGGTGACGAGCTGCTTGCTGGCCGACCCCTTCGGGCACAGGCGACCGCGCGAGATCGGGCTGTCCGGGTTGCCCTCGATCTGGATGACCCGCTCGTCCTTCACGTAGACGCGCTGCGCGCAGCCCACGGCGCAGTAGGGGCAGACCGAGTCCGCCACCCGGTCGGCGCCGGCCGTCCGGGGCCCGAGGCCCGCGGAGCGTTTGGACTCGGCCGCCTTACCCCGCCCCAGCGGGTCCGTCCCCACGAGCTGCCGGTATACCGGCCACGCACCGATCCACCGTTTCACGCCCATCCGCCTGCTCCTTCGTGCGGTGGTGCCTACCTGGTCCGGACTGTACGCCTCGGCTCTTCTTCCGCAATCCCAGGAACTGGCGGAAAGCCCGGGCATCGCGTCCGTGCGAGCGGGCCGGGTTGATCGCCGGACCCTCTCGCCGGTGGGCCCGGGCCTGACCGGGCTGGGCCATCCGGGTCAGACGATCTCGCCCGCGCAGGACCCGTGGGGGCCGCAGGCGTAGCAGGCGTACCGCATGCATCCGGTGCACAGCCCCATGTTCTCCAGCCGGTAGGTGTCCTGGCAGCTCTCGCACACGGCCCGCTCACGCAGCATGGCGTTCCAGCCGTCGCCGCCGCCTATGAGGTCGTACGAGGCGGCGACGTACTCCGCGCTCGCGGTGTCGAGGCCGGCGCCGTGCCGGGAGTACGAGACGTACCAGGAGTACAGGCCGAAGAACGCCTTTCCGGTCAGCAGTTGGTCGCGGTCGCGGCCGTCGCGGAGCCATACCTCGGCGAGTTGCCTGACGCGCTCCTCGATGGGCGGTCCGCTGCTGAGAACGACATGGTTGTTCTTCATCGCAGCATTATGCGGTCGGGCATGCCCCCGTAGGGCATCTTTCGTCGGTGTCCTGCCGTACGAACGGGCGGGGCGACGGGAGGGGGTGTATGCAGGAGGCATGGACGTGCGGCGCTCTCTGGCACGCCTCGGCAGGCCATGGCGGCCTGGCGACGGGCTGGTCGCCGTGCCGCTCGCGATCATCCTGGTGATCACCCTGGTCGATATCCGCACTCCGCAGAGAATCCATCTCGATCCGTTTCTGGTGGCGGCGCCGGCGATCACGGCTTCGTTCGGCGGACCGGCGCTCACCGCCGCTGTCGGGGTCGTCACGGTGTTGGCCCAGGTCCTGGTCGAGTACTCGCAGGGCGCTCTGACGACCGCGAACCATCAGGCGCAGCTCGCCGCTCTGGTCTTGATCTCTGTCTTCGTCACGCTCTTCCGTTTCGCGCTGGACCGGCATCACCGGCAGATGCGCCGGGTACGGTCTGTGGCCGTCGCGGCACAGAAGCTTCTGCTGCGGCCTCTTCCCCGCCGGTTCGGACCGCTGCTGATCGCCTCCGTGTACGTCGCGGCCGAAGAGGAGGCGCAGATCGGCGGGGATCTGTACGCGGTGGTGCCCGTCGCGGGCGCGGTCCGCCTGGTCATCGGGGATGTCCGCGGCAAGGGCCTGCCCGCGGTCGAGGACGCCGCGGGCCTGGTCGCCGCCTTTCGCGGGTCCGCGTACCGGAACCTTTCGCTGCCCGCCATCGCGGCGCACCTGGCGAACTTCACCCACTGGAACATCGTCCACCGCGCCGAGGTGGACGATGACGCCGCGGAGTCCTTCGTGACCGCGCTGGTCCTGGACATTCACGACGACCGCCCGTGCGTGGACATGGTGGACTGCGGGCATCCCCCGCCACTGCTGCTGCGTGACGGCACGGTACGGACGCTGGAGGTCGACGAGCCCGCACCGCCCCTGGGGCTGAGCGCCACGTCGGAGAGTGAGTACGTGGTCGAGACGTTCCGTTTCGCGCCCGGCGATCTGCTCCTGCTGTACACGGACGGCGTGGTCGAGGCCCGGGACCGGAGTGGCGGCTTCTATCCCCTCGCCGACCAGGTGGCCTCCTGGAACGAGGCCGACCCGCAGGTCCTCGTCGACCGCATCCACAAGGACCTGCTCCGGCATACCGGCGGTGATCTCGGCGATGACGCGGCCATCGTCGCGCTCACGCGGTCCCTGGCTGAGGTGGGTCCTGAGGCGGCTGAGGTGGGTCTTGAGGCAGCTGAGGTGGGTCCTGGGGCAGCGGCCACCGGCAGCCGGTGAGTGCGCCTTCGGGGTCCGGCCGCGGTGATCCGTCGTGAACCGTCGGCCGGGTCCGGGTGGTCATCGGGCGGGTGTATGGTGGGCCGCTGCGAAGGGGAGTAGCCCCGCGAACCGGTCGTCGACATACTGGAACCCGCCCGCGGGTTCCCGGTGACCGGGCCTGTGTCAGGTGATGAGACGGGCGGGCGAGACCTTCGGCCCTTTTGTCGACGACTGATTGCGCGTCGGCGGGGCCGAAGTTGTGCCGCCGCCCCGCGCTGGTCGACCTTCGGAGCCCCCGCCGGTGCGGGAAGGCTGAACGAGTCCCGTGATTGCTTTTCTCCTGCTCATCGTGTGCGCGGTGGCGATCTATCTCGCGTGCGAGTGGTTCGTCAACGCGGTGGAATGGCTGGGCCAGAGGCTCAAGGTCGGGAAGATGGCGGTCGGCACGATCCTGGCCGCGTTCGGCACCGCCCTGCCCGAATCCGTGGTAACCCTGGTCGCGGTCACCACCGGCGCGACCGAGGAGGCCAAGAACATCGGGGTGGGCGCCGCGATGGGCGGCCCCCTGGCGCTGGCCACCGTCGCCTACGGCGTGACCGGCACGATGCTCCTGCTCAAGCGCCGCAGGGAACGCCTGCTCGTCCTGGCCGATACGGGCATGCCGCCCGGCGGCCCCGACAGCGGTGAGGCGCTGGGCGACGAGAAGGACATGAAGCGCCTGGCCAAGGACCAGCAGTGGTTCCTGCCGATCTTCCTCGTGAAGGTCTCGCTCGGCCTGGTCGCCTTCGCCTTCAAGCCCGCCCTCGGCCTGCTGTTCTTCGCCGCCTACGCCGTCTACTTCTGGCGTGAGATCCGCAGCAGCCGCGCTGACGAGGACACCGAGGAAGAGGAGCTGGAACCGCTGAAGCTCCAGCCCAAGAAGGCGTCTCCCGACACCTGGGCCGTGGTCGCGCAGACTCTGGCCACCCTCGGCGTGATCTTCCTCGCCGCGCACTACTTCGTCGCACAGCTCGATGTCATCGGCCCGATGCTCGGCCTGTCCGCCACCGTGACCGCCCTGCTGCTGTCCCCGATCGCCACCGAACTCCCGGAGATCATGAACGCGGTCATCTGGGTACGGCAGGGCAAGATCAAGCTGGCGCTGGCGAACATCTCCGGCTCGATGATGATCCAGGCCACCGTCCCCAGCGGCATCGGCCTGCTGTTCACCAAGTGGCACTTCGACGGCGCCCTGCTGTGGTCCGGGATCATCACCATGGCCGCGATCGCCTATCTGCTGGCCACGATGCGGGCCCACAGACTCACCCCGGCCCGTCTCGCCGTCGCGGCCGGCTTCTACATCGTCTTCGCGCTCGGCCTCGTCCCGATCCTTTCCTGACCCCCGCCGTGCCGGGGCCGCGGCTCCCGGCCCCGGTGACCGCACCCCGGCACGGCGGGCCCGAGGACGCGCCCGTCCGTGTCATGCTCCGGATCCAGGTCCCCTACATCCCCAGGATGACCCGCGGGACCGGTTACATCCGGGGAGGGACGTCGCCTCCGTACCCCTGCTTCTAGGTTCATGCCATGACTACTGATCTGGCCGGCTCCCAACAGATCGTCGTGCGGCTGGACGACGTCCATAAGGAGTACGGCGACGCGAAGGCCCTGGACGGCGTGTGTTTGGAGATCCGTGCCGGGGAAGCGGTCGCGGTGATGGGTCCCTCGGGGTGCGGCAAGTCGACCTTGCTCAGCATGGTCGCGGGCCTGGACCGTCCGACGTCGGGCACGGTGCGGGTCCACGGCCAGGATCTGGGGAAGCTGAACGAGACCGGGCCGGCGCTGTTCCGGCGGCGGCACATCGGCATGATCTTCCAGTTCTTCAACCTGATCGACGACCTGCCGGCCCTGGACAATGTCGCGCTGGCCGCCCAGCTGACCGGCACGTCCGCCCGCCAGGCGCGCCGCCGCGCGCTGGAACTCCTCGACGAACTGGGCGTCGCCGGCCGCAAGGACACCTAAAGGCATCGAACCACCGCGGAAACGAGTAGCCTCCTCGCCCTCGGCGAATGGGAGTCCTTGGGGATTCCTCAGGGAATTCTCCGGGATTTCCGGCCGCATCCGCGACATTCAATCGGAATGTACGGGCAATCGGAATGTACGGACTCACACGGACCCCGCCGGGCCGGAAATCATCTCCGGCCCGGCGGGGCTTTTCTCGTATGGTGCGGCTGAGTTATCCCACGACCTTGCCGACGGCGTAGGCACCCGTGACGAGAGCCGCGCCTCCGGCGAAGGCGAGGGCAGGCGTGGCCAGAACCGGAGACGTCTCATGCGCCAGCCAGCCGGGGGTCTCCTCGGAGAGCCCGCCGAGGCTCTCCATCTGTGCGTTGAACTTGTCTTCGATCATTTTTCCCTCCCCATGAGGAATGTGCGGTGGACACACGGAAGGCGGCCGGGGAAAGGGATGGATGCGCAGCCCTTTACCTACCTGGACTCACCCGGGGTGAGATACAAGCATCAATTCGAACTGAGCGAGTATGACGCGGATCACATCGCAAATGGAATGGGTAATTCCAATGCCATATGGACACCATGACATTCATCAGTCATGCGCATGACATACGTCAGCCGACGCCATGAGGAACCTCATCACCGAGGCCTCCGCTCCGCGGTGATGGCTCGTACACGCATCCGCACCCCACTGTGACCGAGGTCACAGATCCATCCGAGGTCGGCGGGCCGCACAACGCCGCGCCCGGGGAAGGGCGTTCATCCCCCGGGCGCGGCTGACTACGGGTCACACGGCTGGGCGCACTACTTCAGCAGGTACGCCTTCACGATGGTCGTGTCGTACGTGTTGCCGCTCTTGTCGGTGAGCTTCGCCTTGAAGGAGACCGACTTGGCCGTCTTCGGGTGGCTCAGCGACAGGCTCTTCTTGCCATCCTTGTCCGTGGTGACCGGGGCCTTGGCCCACTTGGTCCCGCCGTCGTAGGAGACCTGCACGGAAAGGGACTTGAAGCCCTTGCCCGCGGCCGGGCCCTGAAGGGTCAGCGGGACGGTGAGCTTCTTGCCGGCCGCCGCGGCGCTGCCCAGATCCAGCTTCGGGGCGAAGCGGACGGTGGAGAGCGGAAGGGTGACGATGGTGTCATCGGCGGGCTTCTTCGAGGTGAACGCCCACTCCGCGGTGATACGGGTGCTGACGCCGGCGACCGTGGTGGAGCGGGACGCGTCCGTGCTGATGCGGTACGCGGCCGACTTCGCGGGCAGACCGCCGATGAACTGGCAGAGGGCGTCCTTCTCGTCGAGGACCTTCTTGCCGTCGATGGTGATCAGCGTGCGCTGCTTGGAGACCTCCGACTGACCGAAGTGACCGGCTCCGTCGGTGAACTCCGGTATGCAGACGGCCAGTTCGTTACCCAGACGCTGCGCGGTGTTGTTCGAGTCCACCTTCGGGCTGAAGACACCGACGTTGTACGTCTTCTCGTAGGTCTTCTTCGCCTGGTAGGTGCGGGGCGGGTCGGACTGGAGGAACAGGCCGCCGTCCTCGCCCGTGCCGTCCTGGCCGATGTTGAACTCCCAGTCGAAGCCCTTGGGAGCGGTGACATACGTCTTGGCCGTGGTGGGGAGGGCGAACGGCTGGGTGACCGTGCCGACCCCGAACATCGGGGTGCTCCAGAACGGGTTGATCGTGCCCTTGCGGCCCTTGGCCGAGGCGCCGATCTTGACGTTCACCAGGGCCAGTTCACTCTTGGACGCGGTGTGGCTGAAGCCGGTGTACAGCGAACCGGTGCGGTTGTAGAGCAGGTTGTAGCTGGTGCTGCCCTTCTGCCAGCTGCCGCCCAGCTGGCTGCTGAACTCCTTGGCGGGGAGCGCCGCGCCGAGCTGCGCGGTACGGAAGCCCTGGAACGAGGGCAGGTACCAGGTGCTGCCGTAGCCGCTGTCCCCCGTCACCAGGACGTAGTTGAGATACGTGTCGAGCACCTTCGCGGAGTCCGGCGCCGTGATGGAGATGGGCTTGGCCTTGCGGGCGTCGAAGGTGACCGTGGTGTTCTTGGTGACCGAGTACTTCGGCTGCACCATCAGCGCGATGTCCGGAGGCGTGTCGCCGCCCCTGGGGGTCTGCACCGGTGCGTCGAGCGCGTACACACCCTTGGGGACCCGGATCTCGGCGATGCCGTCGCCGTCGGTGTCGTACGGGTTCTGCCAGAAGTCGCCGCTGAGACCGTAGACGGTGGTCTCGGCCTGGGCGGGCTTGCCCTTGGTGTCGATGAACTTCATCGTGAGGTCGTACGACTCGACCTCACGGGTCACGGCGAACGACGTACGGGCCTGCTGACCGCCCTCGGCCGCCTTGGCGGTGACCGCGCCGGAGTACGTGCCGTCCAGCGTGCCGATCCGGGTGTCCGCGGTGAGCGCGACGTTCGCGGTGCCGCCCGCGGGCACGGCGACCCGGTTCGCGCCGAGCGCGAAGAAGCCGGCCGGGGCGGGCTTGCCCTTGGGGCCGACCGTCTCCACCGACAGGTCGAGGGTGACCGGCTTCGTCCCGCTGTTGCGGTAGGTGATCGACTTGGTCACCGGCTTGTCGTCGGTGTGCGGCCACTGCTGTGTGCCGAAGCCCAGCGACGTCTGCTCGCTCGCCACGGTCTGGGTGATCGCCCTGGCCACATCGGCGCGGCCGGTGCCCTGCTGATGGACCGTCAGTCCGGTGCCGGGCTTGGCGGACGCGGTCAGCGTCTGCTTGATCCGCTGACCGGTCCAGTCCGGGTGCTGCTGGGCGAGGATCGCGGCGGCGCCCGCGACGTGCGGGGTCGCCATCGACGTGCCCGACATCGACACATAGCCGTCGGCGGCCGGGTCACCGATCTGTCCCTGGGCCGCCTTCGCCGCGACGATGTCCACGCCCGGCGCGGTGATGTCCGGCTTCAGCGAGCCGCCGGCCGTCGGGCCCACGCTGGAGAAGTCGGCGATCTTGTCGGCGCGGTCGACCGCGCCGACGGTGAGCGCGGAGGCCGCGCTGCCGGGCGAACCGATCGTCGCGGCGCCGGGGCCGTCATTGCCCGCGGCGATGACGAACAGGATGCCCTTCTCGACGGAGAGCTTGTCGACCGCCGCCTCCAGCGGGTCGGTCTCCGCGGTGTCCCCGCCGCCGAGGCTGAGGTTGGCCACCTTCGCGCCCTGGTCGGCGGCCCACTGCATGCCCGCGATGATGCCGGAGTCCTCGCCGAATCCGGAATCGTCCAGCACCTTGCCGTCGAGGATCTTCGCACCGGGCGCGACACCCTTGTACTTACCGCCGGACTTGGCACCGGAGCCCGCGGCGGTGGACGCGACATGCGTGCCGTGGCCGAAGTGGTCGACGGTGTTGCCCGAGCCGGAGAAGTCCTTCTGGGCCAGTTCCACACCCTTGAGGTCCGGATGGGTCTCGTCCACGCCGGTGTCCAGGACGGCGATCTTCACGCCCTTGCCGTCGTATCCGGCTTCCCAGGCGGTCGGTGCACCGATCTGCGGGACGCTCTTGTCGAGGCTCGCCCGGCGCTTGCCGTCCAGCCATACGCGCTCGATGCCCGGTGCGACCGTACGCTCCTCGCCGCGGCGCTCGCCGGCCGCGGTAAGTGCCTGCCACACCTCGGACGTACCGGTCTTGGGCGCGGTCACGGCCTCGCCCTTGACCGCGGGCAGTGCCCGGCGTACCGAGACGTCCGCGGCCGAGATGGCCGACTTCGCCCGTGCCTTGTCCTCGGCTGCCTTGGCGTACGACACGATCAGCGGGAGCGTCCCGCGGTGCGCGTCGTCGTAGCGGTCCTCGATCAGCCGGCTGACATTGAACAGCCGTCGGTCCAGCTTGCCCTGGGCCACCAGCCGGGACGCGTCGGAGGGCAGCACATAGGTGGCGCCCGCGATCCGGTTGACGGCTATTCGGACGTCCTCGCGGCCCTTGGCCGGCTCCACCCGCGTCACCCGGCCCTCGGCGTCCACATGGACGCGGTCGCCGGTGATCAGGGTGACCACGGACGACTCGCCCTTCGCCTGCCGCGCCTTCGCGGCGAAGGTCTCCGCGCGGTCGCCGGCCGAAGCGGCGCCGGACGCGGTCCCCGAAGCGGCGCCCGTCGTGAGGCCCGCGGTGAGCAGCGCCGCCACCATGGCCGCGCCCGCCCTGCTTGTCTTTCTGAGCAACTCTCCCCCAAAGGTGAGGTGTTGTGTTGAACGGCCCCAATGCGACGCCTGCCGGGATGCGTGGTGATCAACCGGGACCAGCGTCGGCACGGAAGACGGTGGGCGGCATCGAGGGGTTCCTTCGCACAACCGTCGAATTGACGCCACTTCGCCGAGCGTCTTCGGCCACGCGCCGCTGGTAGTGGGCCCCCAACTGGGTCCGGGGGCCCTCCGTTTGGGCCCGGACCCATCCTTAAGCTGCGGTCACCCCGGGGAACGGGAGACGACGCGGGCGAGGAGTACTGATGAAGGGCGCCGAAAGATTTCGCAGATGGCATGCGCATGACCACTTTGTTCCGTCGCGGCGTGACCGGGGTCAGAGCGGGGCCGAGTACGCCGCGATGGTCGGTGTCGTGTCGCTGGTCCTGGCGGCGATCGTCGGTCTGAGCGTGCCCGCCGACGAGGCGACCGGACTGAAGAGCGCGGTGTGCCGAATACTCCACCCGCTCAGCGGCGCCGAGGCATGCTCCACCGGCGACTACGCGGGCGACGACGGTGACGGGGGCGACGGAGGGGGTGACGGAGGCCCGGACGATCCCTTCGTACCCAACGGCGACCCGTTCGAGCCCGCGAAGTGCCTGCTGTCCCAGGACCAGACCAAGACCACCGTCGTCATCCAGATCCTCTTCATCAAGATCAGCAGCTCGGAGACGATCAAGCTCCAGCAGTGGTCCGACGGCACCGTCACCCTGGAACGCGTGACCGAGACCGGCGGCGGCGTCACGGCAAGCATCTCCGCCGGCATCCCCGGCCTGAAGGACTGGGGCGGCAGCGCTTCGCTGAGCGGCAGCTATGTGAAGGGCAGCGGCAGCGGCGGGCAGTGGCTCTTCAACGGGAACAAGAGCGACGATCCGCAGGCGGACCTGGCGGCCAACCTGGAGGACGCACAGCAGTTCACCGAATACCTCAAGGCACAGAGCGAGTGCAACAGCAGGCCCGCCGGCCCACGCTCCTCGGAGCTGGGAATGATCTGCGGCTACCACGCGAACAAGAAGAAGCCCGACCTCGATCCGGAGAGGGCGCCGGACGTCGACATCACCAAGACCTCCACCGAGGCATCCGGCGGAGTGAGCTTCGGCAAGTCCTTCAAGAGCAACGGCAAGAGCGGCAAGGACACCAAGGGCGGTAAGGACGGCAAGGGCGCCGACGGCCCCAAGGACCTCGGCAGCATCTCCTTCGAAGGGCTGTCCGGCTCGATGACCGAGGACGTGGTCGTCATGCGCGCCAAGACCGGCCCGGACGCCGGCAAGATCACATTCGTCTACACCTTCTCCGTCAGCGGCACGGCCGGCGGCGTCGCACAGGCCAAGGGCAGCAGGATGCAGCAGGTCGCGGTCACCTACGACGCCGCCGCCTACGACCAGGAGGAGAAGGACGGCAAACCACACCGCCCGCAGAAACTGACGATCACCACCAGCCAGGAATCCGGCGACGGACCCGGCATCCAGACCGGCGCGGGAGCCAACGCCGGACCCGTGACCATCGACATCGGCGGCGGCGGCGGAACCATCAACTCACAGATCCACACCGAGTCCGCCGAGGTCACCCTCGACAACGACGCCGACAGCACCGCCGTCGAGGACTGGCTGCGCGGACGCGGCGACACCCCCGCAAGCAACCCACTGCCCACCCCCTCCGACGCCGCCGAAGCACTGGACGACGACGCGGGCCCCATCGAACGCCTCCTGCACGACAAGGGCAAACTCACCCGCCTCGACTACAACGCCAACACCGACTGGTGGAACGCCTCCCTCGGCATCGGCTTCGGCATCTCCGCCGGACAGCTCACCCTCGGCTTCAAACTCTTCGGCATCGACATCACCCACGAGCAGAAGAACCAGACGATCACCGGCGACCCGACCTACGCCACCGGCCCGCAGAGCGGCGGCGCCCGCCCCTGGGTCGAATGGAAGAACTGCACACGGACCAAACCCATCCCCACCTGACCGGTCCGGCGCCCGTGGGCGGTCCTCCGGGACCGCCCATGGGCAATCCTCCGGTTACAGCACGGCCGCCCCCGCCAACGGCCGTGCCGGTCAGGGCAGTACGGCGATACCGTCCAGCTCGACCAGTGCCTGTTCGTCCCAGAGGCGTACGACCCCGATCACCGCCATCGCGGGATAGTCACGCCCGGCAAGCCGGCGCCAGATCCGGCCGAGTTCGGCGGCGTGGGCTCGGTAGTCCGCGACATCGGTCGCGTACACGGTCACCCGGGCGAGATCCGCCGGCCCGCCGCCCGCCGCGGCGAGCGCGGTGAGGAGATTGCCGAGCGCGGTCTCGAACTGGACGGGAAGGGTCTCCCCCACCACCGCGCCGCTCCGGTCGAGCGCGGTCTGTCCGGCCAGCAGGACCAGCCGCCCGCCGGTGGCCGTGACGGCGTGCGAGAAGCCGGTGGCGGGCGAGAGCCCGGCGGGGTTGAGACGCTCCAGACTCATCGCTCCCACCCTCGCTCCGGCTCCCGCCCTCGCTCCGGCTCCTGCCCCCGCTCCCGCTCCTGCCCCCGCTCCCGCACTCCGCGCGAGGACCCGTACAACTCCCTGGCGATGATGGTGCGCTGGACCTCGGTGGCGCCCTCGTAGATCCGCGGCGCCCGGACCTCGCGGTAAAGATGCTCCAGCGGATGGCCGCGCTGGAGGGCGCGGGCGCCGTGCAACTGGACGGCGGCGTCGACGACATACTGCGCGGTCTCGGTGGCGAACAGCTTCGCCATGGCCGAGCGCCGCGGCACATCGGGGGCGCCCGTGTCGTACGCCGTGGCCGCCGCGTACACCAGCAGCCGCGCCGCTTCGGTACGGGTCGCCATCTCCGCGATCTGGTGTGCCACGGACTGGAGTTGGCTGAGCGGGCCGCCGAACGCCCGGCGTTCCGCCGTGTGTTCCAGAGCCGCGTCCAGCGCGGCCTGTGCCATGCCGACGGCGAAGGCGCCGACGCTGGGACGGAACAGGTTCAGGGTGCGCATGGCCACCCGGAAGCCGTGGTCCACCTCGCCCAGGACGTCATCGCCGGTCACGGGTACGGAGTCGAAGGCGAGGGCGCCGATGGGGTGCGGCGAGAGCATCTCGATGGGGGTGCCGGTGAGCCCGGGACGGTCGGCGGGGACGAGGAAGGCCGTGACCCCGCGGGCTCCGGTACCCTCGCCGGCCCCGTCGCCGGTGCCGGTGCCGGTGCCGGTGCGGTTGCCGGCCGCCGTGTCCGTGCGGGCGAAGACGGTGTAGAAGTCGGCGTCGGGGGCGTTCGAGATCCAGCGCTTCTCGCCGGTCAGCAGCCAGCCTTCGCCGTCCGGAACAGCCCGCAGGGCCAGCGCGGCGGCATCGGATCCGGCGCCCGGCTCACTGAGCGCGAAGGCCGCCACGGCGCGGCCCGCGCGTACCTCGGGCAGCCAGCGCGCGCGTTGCCCGCCGGTGCCCGCCAGGACGAGCGGGTACGCACCGAGGCCCTGGAGCGCGAGGGCGGTCTCGGCCTCCGTGCAGCCCTGGGCGAGGGATTCACGCAGCAGACAGAGTTCCAGCGCCCCGGTCCCGAACAACCGCTCCAGCAGGCCGAGTTCACCGAGGGCCCCGATCAATGGACGGTTCACCGCGCCCGGTTCGCCCTTCTCGGCGATCGGGCGCAGCCGTTCCGCGGCGAGGGTGCGCAGCCGCGCGCACCAGTCGTTCTGTTCCGGATCGAGCGAGAATACGGGCATCCGGGCCCCACTTCCAGCGCGCCTATCGCGAACCGTTGACTGTCGTCATCTTAACGATACGCTCGATGGGCGAGCCCACCCCAGCACCTCGATGGACGACCCCACCACCGCAAGGGGGCGCACCATGGAGCTGACACCGTCGGCCCACCGGGACACCTTCGCGCGCGACCATCTGCCGCCCGCGGACCAGTGGCCCCGGCTCCTTCCTCTGCCGCCCGCGCCGGACTCCCCCGGCCATCAGGGCCGGCTGAACTGCGCGGCCGAGCTGCTGGACCGTACGGTCGAACGCTTCGGCGCGGACCGGCCCGCCTTCCGCGTGCCCGACGGGGAGGTCTGGACGTACGGGGAGTTACGCGGGCGCGTCGACCGGATCGCCCATGTCCTCACCACCGATCTGGGCGTGGTGCCGGGTAACCGGGTGCTGTTGCGCGGGCCGACCACGCCCTGGCTGGCGGCCTGCTGGCTGGCGGTGCTCAAGGCGGGCGCGGTGGCCGTGACGGTACTGGCCCAACAGCGGGCGGCGGAGCTGGCCACCATGGGCGAGATGGCACGGATCGGCCATGCGCTGTGCGACATCAGGTCGGTGGACGAGCTGATCCGGGCGGAGATACCGGGGCTGCGGATCACGACCTATGGCGCGGACACACCGGACGATCTGCTGCGGCTGACGGACGACAAGCCGACGCGATACACCGCGGTGGAGACGGCGG
The DNA here is from genome assembly GCF_042789485.1 of Streptomyces sp. NPDC056835. NCBI lineage: Bacteria > Bacillati > Actinomycetota > Actinomycetes > Kitasatosporales > Streptomycetaceae > Streptomyces > Streptomyces sp. NPDC056835. The sequence goes on along the minus strand of NZ_JBHUBB010000005.1, from coordinate 13,462 downwards.
CGGACGATGTGGCGCTGATCGCCTTCACGTCGGGGACCACTGGCCGGCCCAAGGGGTGCATGCACTTCCACCGTGATGTTCTCGCCATCGCCGACACCTTCTCGCGAGAGGTGCTGCGTCCCGGGCCCGACGACCTCTTCACGGGCAGCCCGCCGCTCGGGTTCACCTTCGGCCTCGGCGGTCTGGTGATCTTCCCGATGCGGGCCGGGGCCTGCGCGCTCCTGCTCGAACAGGCGCGGCCCGCCCAGTTGTTGGCGGCGATCGCCAGGCATCGGGTGTCGGTCCTGTTCACCGCGCCGACCGCCTATCGCCTGATGCTGGACGAGCTGGCCGCGCACCCGTACGACCTCTCCTCCCTGCGCCGCTGTGTCTCGGCTGGCGAGAATCTGCCGGCGGCCACCTGGCAGGCGTGGCGGGAGCACACCGGGCTGCAGGTCATCAACGGCATCGGGGCGACCGAGCTGCTGCATATCTTCATCGCCGCGGCGGACGAGGCGATCCGGCCGGGCACCACCGGGGTTCCCGTGCCGGGGTGGCAGGCGCGCGTCGTGGACCGCTCGGGCGCGCCGGTGTCCGACGGCGAGCCGGGACTGCTGGCCGTACGCGGCCCGGTGGGCTGCCGGTATCTGGCCGATCCACGCCAGAGTGAGTATGTCCGGGGCGGCTGGAATCTGACCGGCGACACATATGTACGGGAGCCCGACGGCTACTTCCGCTATGTGGCCCGCGCGGACGACATGATCATCTCGGCCGGGTACAACATCGCGGGCCCGCAGGTCGAGGACGCGCTGCTTGCTCATCCCGATGTGGTCGAGGCGGCGGTGGTCGGTCTGCCCGACGAACTGCGCGGCCAGATCGTCGCGGCGTATGTCGTGGTGCGCGACGGTGTGGAGCGAGGCGAGACGACCGCGGCGGCGCTGCGGGAGTTCGTCAGGGCGCGGCTGGTGCCGTACAAATGCCCGCGCGCGGTGGTCTTCCTGGACGCGCTCCCCCGTACCCCCACCGGTAAACTCCAGCGCTTCCGGCTGCGGGTACCGGGACCGGGACCGGCCCCCGACGGAGCCGGGGCCCTGTCCGAGAGGCCCTAAAGTGATCACGTGGCCGAGCAGCACACCCCCCGATCCCTGATCGTCACTCTGTACGGCGCGTACGGGCGCTCACCGGACGACACCCCACTCGCCGTGGCGGAGCTGATCCGTCTGCTGGGGGCCCTCGATGTGGACGCGCCGTCCGTACGCTCCTCGGTCTCCCGGCTCAAACGCCGCGGCCTGCTGGTCCCTGAGCGTACGGCGCGGGGCGCGGCCGGATACGCGCTGTCGGCCGAGGCGCGCCAGCTGCTCGACGACGGGGACCGCAGGATCTATACCGCACCCGCGCCCGAGCTGTCCGACGGCTGGGTCCTGGCGGTCTTCACCGTCCCCGAGTCCGAGCGCCACAAGCGCCATCTGCTGCGCTCCCGGCTGGGCAGGCTGGGCTTCGGTACGGCGGCGCCCGGGGTCTGGATCGCGCCGGGCCGGCTGTACGAGGAGACCCGGCACACCCTGCGGCGGCTGCGGCTCGACTCGTATGTCGATCTGTTCAGCGGGCGGCATCTCGGCTTCGAGGCGACGGCCGACGCCGTGGCCCGCTGGTGGGATCTGGACGCGATCGCCACCCAGCACGAGGAGTTCCTTGACGCGCACGAGCCGGTGCTGCGCGCCTGGGAGGGCCGGGGCTCGAACTCGGGCCGGGACCCGGACCCGGGCTCGGGCTCGGGCTCGGGCTCGGGCTCGGGCTCGGCCTCGGGCTCGGGCTCGGCCTCGGCCTCGGCGGAGGACGCCTACCGCGACTATCTGCTGGCCCTGGACTCCTGGCGGCATCTGCCGTACGCGGATCCCGGTCTGCCCGCCGAACTGCTCCCGAAGAACTGGCCGGGAGAGCGGTCCGCGGAGGTCTTCACCCGCCTGCACACCCGGCTGCGGGACAGAGGTCTGGCGTTCGTGGAGCGGCCGGTCACCGAAGAGTGAGGCGCGGCTTCGGGTCGTCGGTGCGGCCTGCCGGGGGTGTGCGGCTACCCGCGCGGTACGGCAGCGGCCACGGCGCGGCCGGGCCCTCGTACCCCTGGGCCGCGGCGGCGTGCAGTGTCCACTGCGGGTCGTGGAGATGAGGGCGGGCGAGCGCGCACAGATCGGTACGGCCCGCGAGCAGCAGGGAGTTGACATCGTCCCAGGACGAGATGGCCCCCACGGCGATGACCGGTACGGACAGGGTGTTACGGATCAGATCGGCGAACGGGGTCTGGTACGAGCGGCCGAACTCGGGCCGTTCGTCGGCGACGACCTGGCCGGTCGAGACATCGATCGCGTCGGCGCCGTGCGCGACGAAGGCGCGGGCGATCTCCACCGCGTCCTCGGGGGTGGTACCACCGGGCGCCCAGTCGGTGGCGGAGATCCGGACCGTCATGGGCCGGTCGTCGGGCCAGTCCGCGCGGATGGCGTCGAAGACTTCGAGCGGAAAGCGCAGCCGGGCGGTGAGCGAGCCGCCGTAGGCGTCGGTACGCCGGTTGGTCAGCGGGGAGAGGAAGCCGGAGAGCAAGTAGCCGTGGGCGCAGTGCAGTTCCAGTAGATCGAAGCCGCTGCGCTGGGCCCGTCGGGCGGCTGCTGTGAACTGTTCGCGGATCGTGTCGAGTTGACGGCGGTCGAGCTGGTGCGGGACCTCGCTGACACCGGGGCGGTACGGCAGCGGTGAGGCGGCGACGAGCGGCCAGCCGCCCGCGGGCAGCGGCTCGTCCATGCCCTCCCACATCACGCGTGTGGCGCCCTTGCGCCCGGCGTGTCCGAGCTGGACGCCGATGGCCGTCCCCGGTGACCGCGCGTGCACGAAGTCGGTGACACGGCGCCAGCCGTCGCCCTGTTCACGGTTGTAGAGACCGGCGCAGCCCGGGGTGATGCGGCCCTCCGGGCTGACACACACCATCTCGGTCATGACGAGTCCCGCGCCGCCCAGGGCGCGCGCGCCCAGATGCACGAGATGGAAGTCGCCGGGGACACCGTCCACGGCGGAGTACATGTCCATCGGCGAGACGACGACACGGTTGCGCAGGGTCAGCCCGCGCAGCCGGAAGGGCGTGAACATCGGCGGGGTGCCTGGCGGGCAGCCGAAGTCCCGCTCCACCGCCCGGGTGAAGCCCGGGTCGCGCAACCGCAGATTGTCATGGGTGACCCGGCGGCTTCGGGTGAGCAGCCCGAAGGCGAACTGGCGCGGCGGCTGATCGGTGTACGTGGCCAGCTCCTCGAACCAGCGCAGGCTGGCGGCGGCCGCGCGCTGGGTGGACTCGACGACCGGGCGGCGCTCGCTCTCGTACGCCGCGAGCGCGTCCGGCAGCTCGGGGCGCTCCTCGATACAGGCGGCGAGCGCGAGGGCGTCCTCGACGGCGAGCTTGGTGCCGGAGCCGATGGAGAAGTGGGCGGTGTGGGCGGCGTCGCCGATCAGGACCGTATTTCCGTGGCTCCAACGGTCGTTGACCACGGTGCGGAACGCGCTCCAGGACGAGGCGTTGGCGCGCAGCGGACGTCCGCCGAGCGCGTCGGCGAAGATCTCGGCGCAGCGTTCCGCCGACCGCCGCTCGTCGAGGTCGTCGAATCCGGCCGCCCGCCAGACCTCTTCGCGCATCTCGACGATGACCGTGCTCCGCGCGCCAGCGGCGCCGTTCGCGTAGGGGTAGCCGTGGAGTTGCATCACGCCGTGCTCGGTCTCGGCGATCTCGAAGCGGAACGCGTCGAGGGCGAAGTCGGCGGCGAGCCAGACATAGCGGCAGCGGTGGGTGGTGATCGTGGGGCCGAAGACCTCGGCGTGGGCCTCGCGGGTGAGGCTGTGGACCCCGTCCGCGGCGATCACCAGGTCGTACGCGGTGGCGAGTTCGGCGGCGGGCGGGGCCTCGGTGCGAAACCGCGGCCGTACGCCGAGGGACGCGCAGCGCTCGTGCAGGATCTCCAGCAGCCGGCGCCGGCCGAGCGCCGCGAAGCCGTGGCCGCCGGAGGTGAGCGTACGGCCGCGGTGCACGATGTCGATCGTGTCCCAGCGTACGAACTCGGCCTGGAGCGCCCGGTGGACGACGGGGTCCGCGTGCTCGATACCGCCGAGTGTCGCGTCGGAGAGCACGACGCCGAAGCCGAAGGTGTCGTCGGGTGCGTCGCGTTCCCAGACGGTGATCTCGCGGGCCGGGTCGAGCCGCTTGAGCAGGGCGGCGGCGTAGAGCCCGCCCGGTCCGCCGCCGATGACCGCGACGCGCGGGACGCGGGCCATCAGCGGCCCTGCCACTTCGGGGGCCGCTTCTCGGTGAAGGCGGCGTGGAACTCCCGGTAGTCCGCGCCGTTCATCAGCAACGCCTGGGTGGCGGCGTCCAGTTCGACGGCGGCGGCGAGCGGCATGTCGAGCTCGGCGGTGAGCAGGGCCTTGGTCTGCGCGTACGCGAGCGCCGGGCCGTCCGCGAGCCGGCGGGCCAGCTCGGCGGCGCGCGCGTCGGCCAGCCCTTCGCCGGTGAGTTCACTGATCAGCCCGATGCGTTCCGCTTCGGCGGCGGCCACCGGCTCGCCGAGCATCAGCAGCCGGGTGGCGTGCCCGAGCCCGACCACGCGGGGCAGCAGATAGGCCGCGCCCATGTCGCCCCCGGAGAGGCCGACCCGGGTGAAGAGGAAGGCGAAGCGCGCGGAGGGGTCGGCGATCCGGAAGTCCGCGGCGAGCGCGAGGACGGCGCCGGCGCCCGCGGCGACCCCGTGCACGGCGGCGATCACCGGGAAGGGGCACTCCCGGATCGCCCGGACCACCTGGCCGGTCATCCGGTTGAAGTCGAGGAGCCGGGCCGTGTCCAGGGCGAGGGTGGCGCCGATGATCTCGTCGACATCGCCGCCGGAGCAGAAACCGCGGCCCTCGCCGGCCAGGACGAGGGCGCGTACGGAGCGTTCCCGGGACAGCTCGGCGAGCAGATCGCGCAGATCGGCGTAGGCGCCGAAGGTGAGCGCGTTGAGTTTCGCGGGGCGGGCGAGGGTGACGGTCGCGACCCCGACGTCCCGGTCCCGGGTCAGTCGCAGATGGCGCCACTCCTCGGTGCGGGGCGCGGAGCCGGTGAACGGGCTCATGGAGTGCGACCTCCTTCGGCGAACCTCAGCGACCTCGGCGAACCTCGGCGAGCTTCGGACCCCGGCGAGCCGCGGACCTCGGCGAGCTTCAGCGCCACGAAACGGTATCACCCAAATATGACCGCCGTCACGAGTACGCGATACGCCCGTGACGGGTCCGCGATACGCCCGCGTCCCTTCCGTGACAATTCCGCGAGATTCCGCCCGTACGCCACCAAAGGTCCCGACAGGCAAGGGCCATTGGTCCCGTGCCGGGCAGGCAGGCGCCTCTTGTTAACCCGCTCACGCTCCGTATGGTTGAAGGTGATAACAATTACCCCCGCACCCCCCGGCCGTACGTGTGCCTTGATCGGATCACCCGCCATGCCAGAAGCCGCAGACTCCCCCTGGAGAGTCACGCTGCCCCACACTGTCGAAGCCGTGCCGATCGCGCGCGCTCTCGTCCGTGACGCTCTGGCACACCTGGAAGAGCCGACGCACAGCGACACGGCGGAACTGCTCACCGCGGAACTCGTGGCCAACGCCATCCAGCACACCCCGGGGAGCGATCCGATAGAGCTGGTCGTGGAGCTGCTGCCGACCGGCTGCCAGGTGGAGGTGCACGACTGCGACCCGGCACCGCCGGGCAATCTGTCGCACCCGGGGGCGATGCCGGACCCGTGGCAGGAGGGCGGCCGCGGCCTGCTGCTGATCAGTACGCTCAGCTCGGCCTGCGGCCACCGCACCACGGATCAGGGCAAGGCGGTCTGGTTCACGCTCCCGGCGGTCTGAGCCGCGCCCCGGGTCCTGGCCGCTCTGCCGGTTCCGGCCGCTCTACTGAGCCGCGCCGCTCTGCCGGTCCTGGCCGCTCTACTGAGCCGCGCCGCTCCCGGCCAGCGTCGCCACCAGCACCGCCTTGATGGTGTGCATCCGGTTCTCGGCCTCGTCGAAGACGACCGAGTGCTTCGACTCGAAGACCTCGTCGGTGACTTCCAGCTCCGTCAGACCGTGCCGCTCATGGATCTCCCGGCCCACCGCCGTGCCGAGGTCATGGAAGGCCGGAAGGCAGTGCAGGAACTTCACGTCGGGGTTGCCCGTCGCGCGCAGCACGTCCATCGTCACGGCGTACGGACCGAGCGCCACGATCCGCTCGTCCCAGACCTCCTTGGCCTCGCCCATCGACACCCAGACATCGGTGGCCACGTAGTCCGCGCCCGCCACGCCCTCGGCGATCTCCTCGGTGAGGGTGAGCCGTGCCCCGCTGACCGCGGCGGCCTCGCGGGCCAGGGCGAGGATGTCGTCCGACGGCCAGCAGGCCCGCGGCGCGACGATCCGTACGTCCATGCCCAGCAGCGCGCCGGTGACCAGGTAAGAGTTGCCCATGTTGAAACGGGCGTCCCCGAGATAGGCGAAGGCGATCTCCGTCAGCGGCTTGTCGGTGTGCTCGGTCATCGTCAGCACATCGGCGAGCATCTGAGTGGGGTGCCACGCGTCCGTGAGGCCGTTGAAGACCGGGACGCCCGCGTACGCGGCCAGTTCCTCGACGGTCTCCTGGGCGTCCCCCCGGAACTCGATACCGTCGAACATCCGCCCGAGCACCCGGGCGGTGTCCCTCGCCGACTCCTTCTTCCCGATGTGCGATCCGGCCGGGTCGATATAGGTGGTGGAGGCGCCCTGGTCCGCCGCCGCCACCTCGAAGGCGCAGCGGGTGCGGGTGGAGGACTTCTCGAAGATCAGGGCGATGTTCCTGCCGCGCAGCCGCTGGACCTCGGTGCCCGCCTTCTTCGCGGCCTTGAGTTCCGCGGCCAGTTCGACCAGGCCGCGGAACTCCCCGGCCGTGAAGTCCAGCTCCTTGAGGAAGTGGCGGCCTTCGAGGTGTATGGCCATGATGGCTGCTCCTGGGGCACGAGTCGCGAAGAGTGGCGAAGATACTGGACACTGGAACTATATACGACAACCTGCATCGCTATACGGCCCGCATCGTCGTATCACCCGACGGCACCCGACCCGGCCGGCCCCGCCAGGACCATCCCCATCACGGCCGTCCCCGGGTCGCTACACGGCGTCACGTTCCACCGGGCAGCTCATACAGCGCGGCCCGCCCCGCCCTCGGCCCAGCTCGCCGCCGGGGATCTCGATCACCTCTATGCCCTGTTTCCGCAAATGGGTGTTGGTGGTGACATTGCGCTCGTAGGCGACGACGACACCGGGCTCGACGGCGAGCACATTGCAGCCGTCGTCCCACTGCTCGCGCGCCGCCGAGTGCACATCCTGGGTGGCGGTCAGCACCCGGATGTCCGCCAGGCCCAGGGCCGCCGCGATGGCGCGGTGCATATGCTCCGGCGGATGGTCGGTGACCTTGAGCTCCCGGCCGTCGCCGCCCGGTTCGATGGTGTACGAGCGGAGCATGCCGAGGCCCGCGTACTGCGTGAAGGTATCGCCGTCGACCATCGTCATCACGGTGTCGAGATGCATGAACGCCCGCCGCTTGGGCATGTCGAGCGCCACGATCGTGGTCGCGGAGCCTGCCGCGAAGAGTCCGCGCGCCAGCATCTCGACCGCCTGCGGGGTGGTGCGCTCGCTCATCCCGATCAGTACGGCCCCCTTGCCGATGACCAGGACGTCACCGCCCTCGATGGTGGACGGGTAGTCGTCCTGCCCCTCCGACCAGTGGTGGAAGGCCCCGGCGGCGGACCCCGTGAACAGGGGGTGGTGCTTGTAGATCGCCTCGAAGTGCACGGTCTCGCGCTGCCGGGCGGGCCAGCGCATCGCGTTGATACTCACGCCGTCATAGATCCAGGCCGAGGTGTCCCTGGTGAAGAGATGGTTCGGCAGCGGGTCGAGCAGGAAGTCGTCCAGCTCCATCGCGTGGAAGCGAACGGACACCGGCTCCGCGTGCCGCTCCAGGTATTCCCGCTTGGTCATCCCGCCGACCAGCGCCTCGACCAGCCGGTCCGTGGGCAGTTCGTCGAAGATCGCCCGGAGATGACCGGTGGCGAGCGGACCGTACTCCTTCTCGTCGAACACCCGGTCAAGGACGAGCCGCCGGGCCGCCGGGAGGTCCAGGGACTCCCTCAGCAGATCGCCGAAGAGATGCACCTGAACCCCCCGGTCGCGCAGGAGCGCGGCGAACGCGTCGTGCTCCTCCTGGGCGCGGCGTACCCAGAGCACGTCATCGAAGAGCAGCGTGTCCTTGTTGCCGGGTGTGAGGCGTTTCAGCTCCAGATCGGGGCGGTGCAGTATGACGCGGCGCAGCCGCCCGGTCTCGGAGTCGACATGGAATCCCATGTCTCCCATCCTCACCGCGGGGAGCACGGTTCACCCGGCGAACGGGAGAGTCCGCCGTCAGAGCCGGGGGTCGACCGGTTCCGACTCCAGGGCCAGTACCGCGAAGACCGCCTCGTGGACCCGCCACAGCGGTTCGCCGTCCGCCAGCCGGTCCAGGGCCTCCAGACCGAGGGCGTACTCCCGCAGCGCCAGCGAACGCTTGTGGCCGAGGAAGCGGTTGCGCAGCCGCTGGAGATTGTCCGGGCGGGTGTACTCGGGACCGTAGATGATCCGCAGATACTCCCGGCCCCGTACCTTGACGCCGGGCTGCACGAGCCGGTCCTTGCCGTCCCGTACGAGCGCCCGGAGCGGCTTGACGACCATGCCCTCGCCGCCCCGCCCGGTCATCTCCAGCCACCAGTCGACTCCGCCGCGCACCGATTCCTCGTCGCCCGTGTCCACGATCAGCCGACGGGTGACCTGGAGCAGACCGGTCGGGTCGTGCTCGACCAGCCGGTCCAGCCAGGCCAGCTGCTGGTCGTGCGGGACCCCGGCGAGGCTCCGGCCCTGGACGGCGAGCAGCTGGAACGGTGCCAGGCGCACGCCCTCCAGCCCCTCCGTCGGCCAGCAGTAGCGCCGGTACGCCTCGGTGAACGCGGCCGCGTCGGCCGCCCGTTCACGCTGCGTGGCCAGCAGTCCCGCGGTCTCGACGCCCCGGGACGCGGCGGCTTCGAGCGCCGCCGTGACGGCGGGGAAGGCGGCCCCGGCGGCGGCGCCCACCGCGGCGTACTGGGTGCGCAGCAGTCCGGTGGCCTTCAGCGACCAGGGCATCAGCTCGGCGTCCAGCAGCACCCAGTCGGTGTCGAGTTCCCGCCACAGCCCGGCGGCGGTGACGGCGGTGCGCAGCCGGTCCAGGATCTCCTCGGTGACGGCCTCGTCGTCGAAGAAGGGCCTGCCGGTACGGGTGTGCAGCGCGCCGGTCGGCCCGGCCACGCCGAAGCGCTCGCGCGCCGCCGCGGCGTCACGGCAGACCAGCGCCACCGCGCGCGAACCCATGTGCTTCTCCTCGCACACGACCTGTCCGACGCCGTCGGCGCGGTACTGCGCGAACGCCTCGGCGGGGTGCTCCAGGTAGCCGTCCCGCTCGGAGGCGGCGGTGGGCGCCATGGTGGGCGGGAGATAGGCGAGCAGCCGCGGGTCGATCGCGAACCGGCTCATCACCTCCAGGGCCGCGGCCGCGTTCTCCTCACGTACCGCGAGGCGCGCCATGTGGCGGGTCTCCACGATCCGCTTGCCCCGCACATCCGACAGGTCGAGCGGACGGCCCTCCGTGCAGGCATGGCAAATCCCGTCAGAGATGTGGACTGGAGTTGCCGAACACGGCGGGGAACCTGGGGTCACACCGCCGAAGCGGGCCCCTGACCGGGGGCTGTGCCGCCCGGCTGCTCCCAGTGGAGCACGGGGGTTCACGCTGCGTCTATTTGCCTGTGGAGCAAGTCCGCTGAGGTCGTCGGCGGCCTCCCTGGGCACCTACGTGTCGTGATCGATCCCAACACGGGAGGTGACGGCCGGCGCGTACCTGGGGTCTCAACATGACTCCGGCCGTCCGGCGGCCTGGCCTGCGGTGCGGGCATACCCAGCGGCGGCCTCCCATGGGGTACGGGAGCGCACGAGACCCCGCCCGGGGCGTCCGGCCGTACCCGCCAGCACGAGGCCCGGAAAGACCCCACCGGAGCCCTCGGCCCAGATGACCCGTCAACGCGGTCCGGCTCCAGTAGAGTTGTCCGTGCGGCGAGCGGAGTGCCCGACACCTCCGTGAAGTTGAGTAGCCGGCCGTCCTTAGTTGATGGACCAGCTCGGACTGAATCGCAGGTAGGGAATTGGACCGCAGAAACGTCCGCGATCCCGAGCAAGCTTCCTCGGGACGTCATGCCAAAGCTAGGCGCTCAGCAGGGCGCACAGTAAGAGGGTGAAGGCTTCCTAAGTGAGCCCTGGTAAGGCACCGAGAGCCAGAAGTCGGCACGGCCTCAGCATGACCTCACGTTGTTCACGTGGTGGTCGGGCTGAGCGCTGCGTGCCAAGGTCCGAACCACCGGGAAGGTACTCGGACCGTTGAACCTCTCTCTCGGTATCAAGGTGCTGATCATCGTCATCTGCGCCTTGGTCTCCATCATCATCGGCATCGTGGCAGGGCTGCTCAAGTACACCCCCGCGACTCCCAAAGCTCCGGCCGTCCTCTTCGGCGGAGGCGCGTTCGGGGGCTCTCTGACGCTGTGTCTGCTCGTGATGAGTTCGCTCGGCGTGCTTTGAGCTGGGCAAACCCACAACGTCATCAAGGCGGGTTCAGCGCGCTCTTGGCCGCGTTGATGACGTTGTGGGCGTCGGCTCCGTACACGGCCGACTCGCTGAGGGTCTTCCAGACCTTCGAGTACAAGGCGATGTTGTCGGCGTCGTCCAACCACATCTCGGCGTGCCAGTCCTCGGCGACCACCAGGCGGTCATCAAGGACCCAGAAGCCGTTGGCGGGCACGATCTTGACGGACGCCGTGAACGGGATGATGCCCAGCTCGACCGTGTCCATCCCGAGCATGCCCGTAAGGCGGTCAAGCTGGGCGGCCAGCACCGAGGGCGGGCAGATCAGCGACCGCAAGGCGGCTTCCCACATCAGCACGTGCAGCTTGCGACCCGGCCGGTACAGCCACTCCTGCCGCTGCGCCCGGGAGCGCACGGCGGCCTCGATGTCGCTGGCTCCGCCCAGCAGCTCCGAGTACCGCTGGATGACATGGCGCGCGTACTCGGGGGTCTGCATCAGCCCGGCGATGACCGACTCTTCCCAGACCCACATTTCCGAGGTGCGGTCGATCTCCGCGCTCAACCCCTCGTGCATCGGCTTGAAGCCGTTCGCCAGCGCGCGACGCCATGACCTGATGTGCGACTCGAACCCGGCCAGCCGGGCGGCAAGCTCGGGGTACACGCCCGGCTGCTCGGTCGCGTCGGCCCACGCTTGCAGGTCCTCGGGGGTGGCCGTCTGTCTGCCGTTCTCCAGCTTGCTGACCTTGGAGCCTGGCCAGCCGAGCCGCTGGGCGAGCTGCTGACCAGTGAGCCGACCACCAGGGCAGGTGAACCGGAGTTCGCGCAGCCGTGTCCCCAGGGCCGCCCGTGCCTGTTGATAGTCAGTGCTCACCGGTCACGCGCGCTATTCGGTCGGGGCGAACTGATCGAACGGCACAGCGTGGTGCATCGCCGCGTCGCGCACGATGGCGTACCGCACGACCTCGGCCGGTTCGGTGATCGGCTCGATGTTCAGCAGGTTGTCGGCGTCGTCGAAGTGCAGCAGGGCGACCAAGCGCGAGTCGAAGATCCAGAAGTCTTCGGCGGGCAGGGTAGCCGCGTCCTCGCGCCACAGGTAGCGGATGTCCTCGCCGACAGCCGCGTTGTGCCGGGCGTAGTCGAGCAGGAAGAGCTGTTCCGTGGTGGGCGGGTTGTCGGCGACGCGCACACGGCCGACCGTCTTGCCGGCGTCCGTCTGGGCCTTGATGTTGACGAACCAGGGGTCGCTGAAGTCGCAGGGCGAGGAGCCGGTGTCCAGGAATGCCTGAAAGTCGCGGTCCTCGCGGTCGGACGCGTAACCGCGTCGCGTCTCCAGCCGCCAAGCGGTGTGCTTGAACGTCTCGAAGAGACGCCGAAAGGTGGCCCGGTCGACAAGCTCCGGCACCCGCTCCATCTCCTTCGGTCCCCAGTTCACGAGCAGTTCGCGCGGTACGGCCACCGCTGCCTCGTCCGGCCCGAAGTGCTGAAGCTGTGCGAGGTCTCCGGGGTCGGTGACCGGCGTGCCCTGAACGATGATCTCGCCGGTTCCCTCGTCCGTGTGCAGGGCGGGACAACCGTCGACCTTGCTGTCTGTGCCGGTGAAGCGCAACTGACGAGCCATGGACGCTCTCCCTTCCAGTGGTGTTGATCCAACAGCATGGCCGTGGGCCCAGCTCGGTTCTACCGGGTCAGGCAGGGTCCAGGAGAAAACACCAGCAACCTCGATGGGGCGTCGAGCAAAATCGAGAAAACAGCGTACCGCCAGCCAACTCCCGACTTCTAGCGTCCCGTTCATGGCTACGAAAAAACCGGACTTCGAGAAGCCAGCCACCACGCTCAGCCATGGCAACTTGCCCTATCCGGCCGGGACGTTGGTTCTGGACACGATCTCTGAACGCACGGGCCACCTGCCCGGCGTGATCGAGGAGCGCACCAAGGAGGGAAACAAGGTCGTCAGCCGACAGGCGTTCATGCGCCCGGAGGGTGGCGGCATCGAGTGGGACGTGCCCCTGGAGCGCATCAGGCCCGTCACTCCGTAGCTCCCGAAGCACGGCGCCCTGCCATCAACTACCGGATGGCAGGGCGCCGTTGTGTTTGATGACGTGGGCGCTGGTGGTAAACTCAGCCCAGCACGATTTCTTTGATAGTGATAGAGATCATTTTACGCGAACCTGATCGCCCTCATCGAGGAAGTCAGGACCATCCAAGCGTGGTAGCCCACGACGCACGGCTTGATCAAACTTGGATGGCGCGACCATATTGCTAACTTTACTTTTCTGATTTCACTTTATTGATCTTGATGCAAGGCGCCCCGCAGGAAGCGGGGCGCTCTTCGAGAACATCCGCGTGTCGCGTCAGCGCAGGTGTCTCGATCCAAACCCACGGGTTTGGATCGAGGACCTGCGTGCCCCGATCCAACCCCCTCACGGAAAGGTATGGATCGGTGGACGGCGCAGCCATCCTCTTCACTCTCGCCATCGCTGGCGTCTTTTCGATCGTCCTCTTCAGCCTGAAGGGGTTGCTCGACCAGCTTCCAGATGTGATCGACTCGGCCGGGCGAGCACGCGACGCGTGGCTACGGTTCAGAAAGCCACCGCTGCCCCCGGCGGACGACGAGGAGCCGCCCGCTGCCGCGTAGGCCCGTCGTGGGGTCTTCGTGGCTCTCCCTGGACATAGAGACGCCCCGCCGGTACTGGCGAATTCGAGGGGTCGTTGCAACACCGTGGTCGGTTGATCAGGCCGCGAGCAGTTTAGACAGGCGCTCGGCTGGGGTTTCCCAGCCGAGCGTT